>NZ_CP019646.1:322363-644726 GCF_001999965.1 Limihaloglobus sulfuriphilus
ACAAGGAATTAGAATACATTTGCAGCGAGCCGATAAATGATCCGGACAAGGCTGTTGCAGAAAACACCTTCACACAGTTAATGAATTTTACAATGATGAGCCTGGCTGAGAGACTCTCGCCCGGAACCATGTACAGACGTTAAATGTTTTGGATAGATACAGTCAGTTTACAGCGAATAATTAAAATCTTAAAAGGAGACAAAAATGTTTAAGCATAATTACAGAGTTTTACTCGCGGCCGTTTTTATGGCGGTTATTTGCTGCTCAGCTTTTGCGAATGAGGCAGTTTACAAGACAAAATTCTTTGAGATCTGCGACCTTGCCTGCCAGGAGCTGGTTAAGGATACCCTGCATATTTACGGAAAACACCATTACAAGGACTCCTATTCGGTCAGGGCGCTTGCCGTGGCCTATGACATGACCGGAGACGAAAAATATCTGAATGTCTGCAAAGAGTGGTCAGATAAGATGGTTGAACTCCAGCATGGCATGGAACCTGCCGGCGCATATTACATGAACTACGGCAGAAAGCCCGGCGAAAAAACAGGCGAATGGTTTGTAGCCGACTGTGCAAGCGTGGCGCAGGGCGTGCTGGCAACCGCGGTAAGATGCCAGAAAAGCCCGGAGAGAACGGTTTATATCGATTCAGTTAAGGCGTATGCAGACCTTGTAATAGCCAACTATGCACGTTCCGGAGGCGGAATCACTGACGGCCTGTGGTCAAAGTATGACGGGCCCTGGTGGTGTTCCACCGGAATATTTGGCGGCCTCGCTTTCAGTCTCTATTATGAAACCGGCGATGAAAAATATCTTGATGCAGGTTATGGAGCAATCGACTGGCTCAATGCTGAAGATCTCACCAAGACAGGTCCCAGCACACTCGAAGAACAGGGCCCGGCGATGTATATGTACGTACTCGAAGCCTATGCCGCGGGACTGCCGTTCATACAGCCCGGCAGCGACCGCTATAAAGAGGTCATGGCAAGATATGATGAAGCTCTCGAGTGGATGGCAAAAGGTCAGGCCGGCAGAGGCGGCGAAGATACATGGGATTACAACACCCAGTGGGGCAGCAAAGGCGGCGGACTGCCTTTCCATATGTATATTTACGCAAAACACGTACACAATATGCACGAAATATACGCCCAAGCAGACAAAGAGCTGACCTATGTTTGCCAAGGGCCTGTAAACCAGCCGGATAAGAGAATTCCCGATAATGTGCATACGCAGCTTATGAATTTTACACTTATGAGTCTGGCCGAGAGGCTCTCCCCGGGCACAATGTACAGGCGGTAAAAAGAGCTTAATCTATTCAGCTGCACACAGGAGGTGTAACATGAAACACAAGTTCAGCAGTCTCGGCAGGTTTGCCGTATTACTTGGCTTTATACTCTTGTTTTCTGCCGCGGAAAGTCTTTTCGCCATGCAGGCAAGTCAGCGGGATTCAAAAAAAACGCTGCAAAAAAACCTCAGCGGTAAAAACGACAGGAATATAATGATCGGCTATTTGTGGGGCTCCACGAACATAGGCGATGCGGCAATAGCGCCGGGACTGCTGGAGCTGCTTGGAAAAAATCTGCCCAAATACAGTACCAGCGCTCTGTGTTACAGCTTTAAGGATCCCCAAAAGGATGATAAACTTGCATGGCAGATAAACAGATTGTATCCCGATTGTAATGTCATCAATGGGGATGCATTTAAGGCCGCCCATGCATTCGCTTTGGAAAGGCTCAAGGCCGGCCACGGAGGCATTTTGCCTGAAAAAGAGCGGCTGGACACGGACTATATATTTGACACATTCGCGGCTGATTGTATCGACTATATCCGCGAAAACGATTCAGACGTATATCGTGAATTTAGCCGGACAGACCTGTTTATCTACAACAGCGGCTGTGTTCTGGCGTATGGTCCGGGCACTCTTGGCGGCACAGATTTCTGGGATTATTGCCTTTACCGCTCACTTCCCCTGTTGCTTGCGAGGAAACTGGGCGTTCCCTACGGCATTTACAGCCATACGTTTGATGATTTTATCGGCGAGCCGGGTTATACCTACTTTAAAAATCTCCTTGAAGACGCTGAATTTGTCTTCTGCCGCGACAGCGATTCGCTCAGATACCTGCTAAGTGCCGGCATCAGGGCGAAAAATCTCAGTTTCGTGCCGGACAGCACCTTTTCTTCGCCATGGAAAGATCCTGAGTGGGCAGTTGATTTCATGAATGAAAACTCTCTTGAGGATAATGAGTTTATGGCAGTTGTTATCTTTACCCGTCAACCCACGTCTAACTCGGGCAGGCCTATAGTCTCGCAGCAGCGGGTAGATGAGCATATGCGAAAGGTCAGGGAGATTATCCGCCACTGGGTGAAAACAACCGGCATGAAGGTCGTTCTCTGTCCGGAAGTCTTACGCGAGATGCAGCCGGCAAAAGAGTTGATTTATGATAAGCTCGATCCCGAGACAAAATCCAAAACTGTTCGGATGGATACTTTCTGGACACATGACCAGGCAAAATCCCTGTTTGCAAGCGCACGGCTCGTCGTAAGTATGGAACTGCATTCTCTGCTGCTGGCTCTGCCGGAATCAACACCGGTGATACATATTCCGTTCAAAGAAGCCGGCAGAAAATCTTTTTTCATTGCCGACGCGGGTCTGGGTGAATATCTGCTTGATATTGACGGGGCAGGCCTTGATGCGATGCTTGATAAGGTAAGCTATATAAACGGTAATTACGAAACTGAACGACAGCGAATCAAAAATACAATTATACCATACTGCCGTGAACGTGAAAAAGCGGCTTTTGAAATAATCAAAAATATATTAAGAGGTGAATAGATGCGACTATATTGCAAAACGATTATCAATTCAGTATTACTTTTATGTCTTGTCTTTTCTTTGCAGGCTGAGGAAAATAAACAATTGCAGTGCGCTGAGCCGACGCCGCGGGATGAACTGGTTAAAAGCCTGATGGTTTATTACGGCGAAGGCCCCGGCCGGGAGGATATTGTAGATCCTGATGTGAAAATTGAGGACGAGAAAGACATGGGAGACCACATCAGGCAGACAATCAGCTATTTTGTAGAAAAAGACGAGCGGGTCAGAGCGTATCTGCTTTTCCCTGAAACTTTTGACAGGTCAAAAGAAAAACTGCCGCTTATACTCTGCCCGCATCCTACAAATCTGGTTGGCAAAGACTGTGTGGTGAACAACTATCCTGAACCGGCTAAAGACGAACAGGATGTTTATTTTCGCCAGTGCCGCCAGTATGCCTTAGACCTTGTAAGGCGGGGTTTTATATGTTTTGCTCCGGACAGGGCGGCTTACGGCGAAAGGCGGATTCTAAAGGGAGACAAAAAGTACACAGAGCAGATAGACGCTTATAAAAGCCGGCTCAAAGAACGCTGGCCAGATTGGGGCTTTACCACAGGCAAAGCGGTCTGGGATCTGCAAAGGGCCCTGGATTTCCTTGTAGAATATGATTTTGTCGATACTGACCGGGTGGCTATTATCGGCCATTCACTCGGCGCCTGGGATTCAATGCTTCTCAGCTGCGTTGATGACAGAATAAAGGTCGCGGCAGCAAACGCCGGAGGGACAATTCATTTCGATGCCTCGCTGTGGACGGACTTAGAGCAGCGTAAAGAACTGCTCGATAAACCGATAGGTCTCAACAGGATGGCTAACCTGATGCTTATGGCTATCGCTCCAAGACCGTTCCTCCAGCTAAGGGCGATAAATGACTCGTACGAAAAGGGGCAGCCGAACCTGCTCGAAGGGTATCGTCTGCTCGTTGACTATTACCGTATGGCGGCGGGACAGACGAGAAGAACCTGGCATGCGCCGGTTGGAATTTATTTCCATTGTAATGAACATGGGTTTGACCATGACGCGAGAGAGCTGGCGTACGGCTGGCTGGAAATGCACCTGAAATAATAAGTCTTGTAAAGGATAATTCTTATGTCTTACTTAAAATCTATTCTGATTTCGATCCTGGTGGTTGTTTCATGTTCACAGGCGACGGTTTACTATGTTGATTCTAAGACGGGCAGTGACGTCAATACCGGAACCAGCCCCGACCAGCCGTGGTACAGCCTTTTTAAGATTAACAACACGACATTTGCTCCCGGAGATAAGATACTCTTTAAATGCGGCAGTCAGTGGAACAACAATCAGCTATGGCCCAAAGGCTCCGGCACAAGCGGCAATCCAATCATTATAGACATGTACGGCGATATAGATGACGGACTGCCGCAGTTCAACGGCAACGGCGCGGTTGTTGACGTTATTCACCTGTATAACCAGCAGTACTGGGAGATAAACAACCTCGAAATTACCAACTACCGTGAGGGTGATGACCAGAGCGACCCTGCGAACAAAAAACGCGGAATATATGTACTGGCAAAGGATATCGGAGAGGTAAACCACCTTCACTTCAAAAACCTTGTCATACACCATGTAAACGGTCTCTGCGGCGCCGGTTCGACCAATACCGGAAAAGATAACGGCGGTATATATTGTGAGATAACCCGTGATGCCGCTGTTGCCAACAGGGTCAAGACCTGGTTCAAAGACCTGCTTTTTGAGAACTGCCATATCTACGATGTTGACCGTACCGGCATAGCCAACGATACCGCATGGTGGTTGCGGACTCCTGACGATGATATGGATTGGACGCCGAGCCATGATGTTGTGGTCCGAAACTGTACAATTGAGCGCTGCGGCGTAAATGCTGTTATTATAAGGGTTACCGACAATGCTCTTGTTGAACACTGCGTTTTCAAGGATAACTGCATCAAGGGTGAGGGGAACCCGCAGGTTTTCTGCTACAACACCAACAACACCGTCTGGCAGTACTGCGAGGCGTACCAGACGCCCGAGCAGCAAACCACTATGGGTGCAACGGGATTTGATATCGACGGGCGGAACAAGGATGCGGTCATACAGTACTGCTACAGCCATGGAAACCAGAGAGGCGGTATAGTAATCTACGCGGCGGCGTGGACAAGTCCCGACATTGCTCAATACCGCACCACTCTAAGGTACAACATTCTCCAGAACAACGGGTTAAACGGTATAAGGGTTTACGGCGGAGTCAAAGACGCGGTTATCCACAACAATATAATATATACTGATACCCAGCAGTATTTCCCCGCTGACAGGCTTCTGTATCATGTTCATATCGGAGATGTCGCCCCGGACAACACACAGTATTACAACAATGTCATATACAACCTCGACCCGAGCACGTATTATTACATGGGAAACAGCACAAACAACCTGTTCAGCCATAATGTCTTCTACGGCTCTCACCCCGTTACAGAGCCGGCAGACGAATACAAGATAACATCAGATCCGGGATATATAGCTCCCGGCAGCGGCCAGACAGGTATGGATACGCTTGAGGGTTACAGGCTTGGCTGGGATTCTCCGTGTATAGATTCGGGAACCCAAATACCTGCCGCACCCTATGCCGATGATTTCTGGGGCAATGAAGTACCCTTTGGCGTTATTGACCGCGGCGTACATGAATACAGGCCGCAGCCTGACAACCTGCCTCCCCAGCCCGATCCTATGGGCTGGAGTCTGCCGCCGCAACCGGCCGGGTCAGGCGCGATAGCTATGAGAGCTTCAAAGGCCGAAGATGAGAATGCAGTGGAGTATTATTTTGAAAACCTCACAGACCCTTCGCACAGCAGCGGATGGCAGAGACGAAATTATTATTGCGACACAGGCCTTGAGCCCGGCATTGAGTATGAATACAGGGTAAAGGCGAGAGACCTTTCCCCGCAGACTAACGAGACAGGCTGGTCACAGCCCGCCGCGGCGACACCGGAGGCGCTTCCGGATACAGCGTTTTCTGTTTTTGAGCGGTTCGATGCGGACGCTGAAAATAATGGGTGGGTCAACATGAGTGCCGGCAGTACTGAATTTGCTTATAACTCCGGCCGCTGGCTTGATACCACTATCTGCCGCGACAGCGAAAACAGGGCTCTGTACTATGTAAATCTTCCCGCTGCGCTGGACGAGACATGCCGGTTCTGGTGGGAAATGGATATAGAAATGATAAGTGCTTCGTATCCTTACCAGCTTGGACTTTTCGGCGTATTCAATTCGGCTCAGCCCGACAATAATCACAGTGTGATAGCGGACAGGTTTTTCTTTGACAGTTATGCAGGAAGTACCAGAGGCAACCGGCACGATATTTTCGGATATGACGACAGCGGCAATCAGCTATATACCGTCAGCGAGCCGTATGAGCCGGGGATAGCTTACAACAAACCGGTAAGGGTCAAGTGCCGTTATGAGTACGACAGCCAGAGCGGCGAAGGCAAAGCCTCTGTAGATGTATATGAAATTGATCCTGTTGACGGCGGCACAGGCGAGTGGATAATGGGCTCCGGCGGAAAACAGACGGTCATAGCCGCACAGGAAAGCCTTTCATTTGATGTCTTCGGAATCGGCAACAGAACTGACGGCTCAAAGATATGCAGCAATATTTCCAGGATTGACAATGTGTATTTCTCTACCCTGCATGAAAACGTCAGCGAGACTTATCCCTCGTTTGGCGATTTTACAATACAGGGTGATTTGCAGCCGGATGACTATGTGGATTACAGAGACGCGGCGGTTATGGCCGGGCAATGGCTTCAATCCTGCTCAGGGCCGGACTGGTGCGGCGGCTGCGATTTAAATGAGAGCGGAAATGTTGATGTTGCGGATCTTGAAATTCTGGTAGAAAACTGGCTCAAAATACGTTGATTCAAATAGAAAGGAATTGTATGACAGCTTTTAAAGATAATTGTTACAGCAAATCTAAGTTTGGTGTTTTGTGTTTATTTTTTGCGGTATTGCTTGCCGCGGATTTTGTTTTCAGTGAAAATAAAGAACTGCCCGCAAGTATAACCGATCCGGTAACCCATGTCTGCCGGTCAATGTATCAGGTGGAAATCAAAAAGGATGTATTCTATCTTGAGCCGGGCAGAGAAGAAAAGTGCGACCTGTACCTGCCGAAAAACCTGCCCGATGACAAGCGGGTTCCGGCAATAGTGATTATTCACGGCGGCGGCTGGAAGGGCGGTGACAAGGCCGACAAACGCGAGATTCATCTGGGGACATATTTTGCCAAATGCGGATACGTCGCCATGAGTATTAATTACAAGCTCTGCAAAAACAAGGTTCCCTCCTGGCCGCAAAATATATATGACTGTAAGTCCGCTGTGAAATTTTTGAGAAAAAACGCCGCGAGGTTAAAAGTAAATCCAGACTTTATTGGTGCTATCGGCGGCTCTGCCGGCGGGCATCTGGTTTCAATGCTTGCGGTAACGGGTTCGTGCCAAGAGCTTGAACCGCCGCGTTTATACGAAGAGTTTTCTTCCAGAATCCAGGCGTGCGTTGACCTCTACGGCATATCTGACCATATATCACGGGGTAAGAGCTACCTGGCCGACATACTCGGGGCAACCCTTGAAGAAGATCCCGATTTATGGAAATTAGCCTCGCCAATTTACCATGTCTCGCCCGATACATGCCCGGTGTTGATTCTGCACGGACTCAAGGACACTACCGTCGATTATCAGCAGTCAATATCCTTTATTGAAGCCCTCAGCCGTGAATCGGTTCCCTCAAGGCTGATTCTTGTCAGCGGGGCGCCGCACACGTTTCCTCTGTATTACAACAGTTACAGCGATATGATGGCTGCGGTCATAAATTTCTTTGACGAAAGACTCAACCACCCGGATGTTAAGGCTGAATAAGCCTTAACATCGCGGGCAGTATATACGGGTTATTCGGGATTCAGCCAGTTCTGGGCGAACACCCGGAAATCCAGGAAGTCTATTTTAAGGTTCTGGTCGTAGTCGTACTTGTATCCCGCATCCACGGTCTCAAGCCAGTCCGCGGTAAACTCCATAAGCTCTTCGCTGTCTATAACGCTGATAGTCGTAAAGACCGTCTCAACCGGCTGGGCAACCTGTGTTCCGTGAATATCTTTCACGCCGGCGGTTATAACAATCCTGTATGACTGGCCGGTTTCAAATTTTCCCGCGGCGGGGACAAATTTGTATGTTGTTCCGCCGTTTAGCCGCGTCCATGTGCCGGCTGTCTGCGTCATGTCAGAGGTCTTGTAAACCTTGATAGCATCGTCCGTATATACGGTTTCTGCGTCTATTACAGGAGCGAAGTTTATCCACACCGGCTCTGTGGGCAATACGTCTGTCCGCTGATCCCTTGGCTTTATAATAAGCGGAACCGGCGGCAGCAGCCCAGGTTTGAGGTATCTGTCGAAGAAATCAACGCAGACAAGGTAGCGGTCAATTCCCAGAACGGGGTCGTATCCGGTCGGCAGGTCATGCCCGACATCATACATCAAAAATGCCGTATGCGGAACGTCCATCTCCTCGAGTTTTTCAACGAGTTTCGGCCAGCGGTCCGGCTCATAATGTCCATAGTCGTCCCTGTCGCCGCAGACTGTAAGTGTCGGCACATAGTCAGCGGTAACAAACTCCGGATGGTCATCGCCAAGGCCCATGCTCTGGTATCCGCAGGTTATAGTGCTGGGATACTCGATGTTGGGCTGAGGTTCGGGGCTGCCCTCGGGGAAGCCGGTGAAACTCGGACGCAGCTCCTGCCCGGAGGCATTGTTCGGGTCGCTAAGGCGCGTTACGCCGTACTGGCCCTTGGAGTGTCCCCAGCCGCCGATAAGGCTTGAGTCTATGTTGTAGTCGTCGGCGTGTTTGTGTATGTAGCGAATGAAAGCGGCGTTATGCTTCAGCCCGTTCCACCAGTCCATCTCGGATGCTGGGAACGCGCCGTACCAGTACACCAGCGGGTCGAAACAATGCGCCGGGTTTGCCCAGGCGTAGCCCCGCATGACAAAACCTGCGAAATGATACCTTCTTGTGGCAGGTGAGGTCATCATGTTTCTGTACGTGGCGGTTCCGTTCCAGTACACCAGAGGCACCTTTTCCCCGCTGGTCTGCGACGGATAAACGATGTCAAACGTGGCGTTATAATCAATCGGGGCACCGCCCGGCTGGTACATCTGGGCAGGGTCTGTTACCGGATCGAGGAAATAATTGTCAACGACATAGGTGTTCCAGTGGCCCATGATGTTATCCAATGTACCGTATGAGCCGTGTATATCGGTCTGGAAGAAGGTCACATCTCTTTCAATCCGGTATCCCTCGGGCAGATACCAAAGCCTGCCGTCGGAGTCCGGAATAAGTTCTGTGCCTTCCAGCGGACTTGTTCTGCCGCCGTAGGAGATGACCTCTTTAAAGAACTCGTGAAGGTCTTCTTCTATAAACGGTGAAACTGCCTGCGGGTTGTTGTAGAAATCAGCTGTTATGACAATATACCCATCGTTTATAAGGTCCGGCAGGATTGTCGAATCAGGTTCCTGGCCGATTCTGGGCATTGCCAGATTCATGCAGTAAACGATAACCGGTGCCTCTCCGCCCGCCGGCGGTGTAGCTTCGTTTATGTAATGAATTCTAAGAAGTGCTTCTTGGCCAATGCCGCTGAAATTCCAGAACGTTTGCCTGCGCAGATACTGTGATATGGGCGGCTCGGGTTTAGTTACAATCGCGTAAGAATCGGACCATTGCGTGGTGTTGTAGTTGGCTGATATGTCGCGAACCCGAACGGCGTATTCATACTCTGTGTTTCGTTCGAGGCCGGTATCAATGAAATCCGGTTCATACTGCCAGCCGCTGTCGTGTGCGGGGTCGGTCAGGTTGGCAAAATAATACTGCACCGGCTCGCTGCCTTCGCCGTCCATGGCGGTCTGGGCAGACATGTATATCTTGCCCGGGACTTTTTCATTCGGGTATTCGCTCCAAACTGCCGGATCCGGCGAGGGCGGGTTGGTGTCCGTTTCAACAGGGGTAACATCGCTGCTTTGGACTGACCACGCAGTCTCATTGTGGTTTAGCGAGAGGTCTCTGTATTTCACCTGGTAAGTGTATTGCGTGTTGTCATTAAGGTGCATGTCAACATATACAGGGCTGCTTTGCCAGCCGCTGTCATGGGATGGGTCTGTAACATTGTTAAAGTAGTATTCAACCTCATTGAAATCGCCGGCGGTTTGAGCGGTCATGGATATCTGGGTCGGCTTTATTGCCGCCGGGGCTGATGCCCACTGAGCCGGATCGGGCTCGGGCGGGTCTTCGTCCGGCCATGAGGGGTGCGGACGGCTCTGTCCCAGAGATGTAAAATACTCATCAGCCGGCCCGACAACAGAAAAATAAACGTTATCCGCCCATATCCGGTCGCTGTAGCTGCGGGTGACGGAGTCTGAAGGGGTGTTGGCAAAGCCGAGTATGTTATACATCACATCGTATCCGTCTTCGTGGCCTGCTTCAAGGATTTTGACGCTGTGACTGGAAAGGAGCTGGTTGTGGACTATATCCCACGTCTCAATGTCCAGCATTCCCTCGTCAAGGTCGTTAAGGTAATAGTGGAGTTTGGTTCTGGCGTGCAGTGCATTCGAGGCGGGGCGGGTGTATTCGGGCGTGTTGTCATAAGTCTGGCTGCCGTACATGCTTGTTCCGTTGAGCCGGAAATATTCCCCGTCATCGCCGGAATCGTGGAACATGTAATAGGCAGCTACCACGTTTCTGTCATTGCCGGTGTATTGATTGAATACGCCGAAATACGCCTTTGGATACATATAGAAACTTTGCGGCAGCCAGTCAAATTCAAACCAGAACTCCGTGTTTCGCCGGTATGTTCCGGATAGAGGAATCGCGATCCGCTGGGGATCAGGAGTGCTCCAGAACTCTATGTCTATAAAGCCGTTCTGGTCATAGCTGTAGATATGATCGCTGCCTGTCTGCTCCCAGCCGCTTGCCAGGGGATCAGAGCTGAATGTCTCAAAAACCGTTTCATCAGCCTCTGGTGTGGTAGTTTCAAACATAAACGCGTAATAATCAGTGTCAATAAATGACACGTCCGGCTCGGGCAGGCTTTCGTCGGAGAGGTACTGGCTGAGCGGCTTCTCGGTAGAAAAGTAAAAATTATCTACATGCATATCATTATGATAGTTGCCGAACGAGCCGGAAGTGCGGTTGCACAGGCCGAAGACATCAAAGTCCAGACTGCTCTGCACCAGGTTGCTCTTGGTCGCCGTCTGGATAAGTCCGCCTGTCCGGCCGCTGCCGTCAACTTCTATATGGTAAAGGCTTATCTGCCCCTTTCGTATGCCCTCTTCTAACCAGTATCTGCCTTCAACGCGGAACGGCTCTCCCGGTTCTATCCACGGACAGGCGGGCTTGCCGTATTCAAACGAAGTTGAGCCGTTGGCATAGTAGGCGTAAATGTCGTGTCTGTTGCCAAGCGGCGTCATGTATTTTCTGTACGGAAACAGATCAACAATCGCGTTGTGGTGGTTGTCGGGAGTGGTCGAATTAAACACGCCGAAACAGGACTCTGAATATATTCCGTTGTGAGAGGGAAGGATCACGCAGTCAAAACCGAACCAGAACTCTGTAGGGTTTGTATAAGCGCTATAGGTCTGGCTGAGCTGCTTGACGTATCTTGCGACGTTTGACGGGTCGCGGTGGATTATTGCCTCGAGATACCCATCCGGCTTATAATTGAAATATGTATTTCCGCATTCGGTGTTTATCCAGCCCCGGGTTTCGGGGTCGCTGTCAAACGTCTCAAATATCGTCTCACTCAATGCGCAGGAGACCAGAATCAGTACGGCCGCAAAGGCCTTTACAAACACTTTACTCATTTTAAACATCCTTAAAATTGTAACAATATGTTAGTTTGTATTTAACCACCGCATCGCTAAGGCAGACAAATCATAATAGTTTATCTCTCCGTCTCCCGCCAGCGGGGAAATGTCAATATGAACAGAAACCGGCGGATTTGCATTCTGCCAGTTTTTGGCCAGCATGTAAAAGTCATCAAGATTAACAGAACCATCTTCATTGTAATCGCCAATCAGACATTCTTCACACCGGTCCATAACCGGATCCGTATGGTTTAAAATATCAAAGATAGCAGCAGTACCGCTCCAGCCTTTAGATACAGCCCCGTAATTGGGAAAAGAGCCGAAAGTCGCTTTATACTCGTGATTCTGGTAAAGGTTGCCCATAACCCGAACCTGGTCTGTGTCAATGCCGCAGTTGGTCTTGAGCAGATTCTTTTTTTGCTGGGCAGTTCCGTTTAGCAGTATATCTCCCTCTGCAGCCGTAAGCAGGTTGTTGTATCCTTCAGGGTCGTAGCCGGAATGAAGAAAACGTATGGCTGTTCTTGTGCCGCCGGAAGGGTAAAACGTAAAATCATTATCCATAAATCTGTAGTAAGTTCCGAAATACTCATCTCCGGGGTCAACATCGTTGAACAGCGGCATGGAAATGAACACCTCGTTGTATGCAGGGTCGGTACTGACAAAGGTGCAGCCGATGACCTCAGCGCAGTCGGTGTGGTCTCTGAATCGTACATAATCTCCGGTGCAGTCCTGGAAATAGCAGTCTATTATTGATATATGATGTGAATCGTAGGCGTTGTAAAGCATATGCTCGCCGCCAGTCGGGCCGACACGTTCAAATACGCAGTTCATGAATGTAACGTGATGGCTGCCGCTTTTAACGCCGCTTGCTCCCCATTGAACTGTCAGGTCTTTCCACGTGCAATCGCGGACAAGCACATTCCGTGAGCCGGCGGTTACCGAATGGACATATCCATTTCTGCTGCCGGTAAAGTGCATCCGCTCGAAAGTGCAGTTGTTTACTCCGTGGAGCCCAAAATAGCTGTCTTTGAAGACAACACCCTCGGCTGATTCACCTGCGATGATTAGCCTGTTATTGTCATTGCCGATATCTGAGAGAGCCAGAAATCCTGTATATTCACCGTCTAGAAAATAAACTGTAACAGTTCCCTCTGCAAGTGCGTTTCTGGCTGTATCCCACAGTGAAGAGCTTGTGTAAAGAGCCGCGTTGCCGGCAGAGCTGCCAGAGCCTGTGCCCTGCATAGTTGCGGCCGCCCAGAGGGTTATGTCTTTTTCGGGTTCCTTGAAAAAGTCCGGTGCGGTGGGCGTATTGTTACTGCCGGAAGTGGAAAAATAAAGATTGTCAACAATGTTGAGATTATAAAAGCCGCTGCTTGGTGTGGCGTTGCTTCTGTTGGCAAAGCCGAATAAATCAATAAAGAGGCTCTTTGCCGGCCCTATAACCGCGGCAGGCGAGCCGCCGTTAGAGTAGAGCAGTCTGCCCTCTGTGCCGTCGGCGTTTATCTTGTACACTTCGAGTGTTGCCATGCCGGTGTTAGATGATGCATCGTACCAGTAATGCATCTTGACCCTTTGAGGATCGCCGTATTCGCAATCAGGAGCGACCGTCTGGTCAAGGTGAATGTTTGGTGAAAGGGAACTTGCTTCACTGCCGTTTGAATCGTAAACATACAGGTCGTGTCTGTTAGCGCGGTAACTGGTATATTCGCCGTAGTTATGCCTGTCGCAGACAGCGTTTGTTTCGTTGGAGGGGGCAGAGCTGTTAAAAACGCCGAAATTGCCGTTTTGATAAACTCCCGCCTCATAATGAAGTATATCAAACTCCATCCAGAATTCCGCTGTTTTGTCAAGCTCATCTATCGGATGTGAGAACCTGAATACGTTTGATGAGTCTCTGGACATCTTGATCAGCATATAGCCCAGCGGGTTGTATTCAGCATAGTTGCCGGGGTTGAGCCCTGTCATAGACCAGCCGCGGGGGAGGGGATCACTGTCGAAGGTTTCAAAAATGGTCTGGCCGGATGCCGCGGCGCAGAGAGAAATGGATATTATACTTATGAATATGATTGTGTTTTTGGCGGCGCACTTACCTAACGCGTTTAATAAATTAAACTTATAAAACATAGATGCCTTTTCCGTTATAATGATGTAGAACTATAACGCCGCGGCAGTTAAACGCCGCCGCGGCATATTATGGAACAATTTATTTCCTTCTGCCTTTTATAAGCAGCATTCCGCAGCCCAGAAGTATCATGCTCGCCGGCTCAGGGACAAAGTCCGGAGCAACAGGATTCTGGTTCCAGCCCTCTGTGGAATAGTACAGGTTGTCGTATTCATTGATGTTGTGGTAGCTGTTATTCTGGCTGCCGGATGTGCGGTTGAACAGGCCGAAAGCATCTCCATAGAAAGCATCGCCCGGTTCTATCAGGTCGCTGAGTGTCCCGTCGCTGCCGTAGAGAAAATCGCCGAGAGTTCCGTCACCGTTGATGCTGTAAACCTCCAGCATGGCAAATCCCTCGTCGGTTGCTGATTCATACCAGTAATGGATTTTTGCTCTCTGCGGCTCGCCGTAATCACAGCCGGGGATCAGAGGGTCGTGTACATAGGTTGACAGCTCATAATGTTCTGTGCCGCCTGAAGAATAACCATAGAGATCCATGCGGTTGCCTCTGAAACTTGTATAACGGGCATAGTTGTGCCGGCCCGTGATCATGTCCGTTTCGTGATTTGCAGCCGAAAGGTTGTGCACACCAAAATTAGCATTTTGGTAAAGACCGCATTCATAATGGATTATATCCATTTCAATCCAGAACTCCGTAGTTTTGTCGATCGGGGTTATCGGCACAGCATATTGAGCCGGGTCGGCATTGTCCCGATAGATATGGCCATAGAGAAAACCGGAGCTGCTTTCAGCTCTTCTACTCTCTGACATGTATGTCCAGGTGGTTGAAGTACCCTGAGCGTTCCAGTCGCCTATAGTGGGGTCTGTATCAAATGTCTCAAATATTGCCTCTGCAAATGATGCAGTGCATACGGTAATTACAAATAAACCAACTAACAAAAATACTGCTTGATTTTTCATTTCTTTTCTCCTTTAATAAATTTTTCTCTTTTCAGACCAAACAAGTAAATGAAATCATGGGGGAATGGTTTTCATGTATTTTCTCCTTATAAAATTTTCACTAACGCTCAAAACTTATTGTACATTATAGAGGTATGTTCTGCGTATTCAATGCATTAAACCATTATTTTGTTGCACAATACTGATAAAACAGTGAATTTTTGAAATCCTGGTCTCTTTTCGGGCTGCCAGTGGAATTGAAAGCCTGTACGAAGAAATAAGTTTAAATTTTGATAAAGTTTTATATCTGGATATTTTCTATATTTAGATAAAAATCTGCGGTATTTGAGCAGGTACATATTTAAAACCGGCTTGTAAGATTTCGCTTTGATGTTATTATAATCCGTACAGGTTTACATAAGATTAGATGTACTCATTTGAATTTGACTTCAACCGCAGGCAGGTTTATAATATGTCCGACAAAGGCTTTTGCCATCTACATTTACATACTCAGTTCTCATTGCTCGATGGAGGTATAGTGCCCAAGAAACTCTTTGCCCGCTGCAAAGAGCTGGGCATGGATACCGTGGCGATCACCGACCATGGAAACCTCTTCGGGATTATCGACTTTTACAGAAACGCCATTGCTGCGGGTATAAAACCCATAATCGGCATGGAGGCGTATTTCTCGGCGACTTCGCGTTTTGACCAGAATACAACCTCAAAAGACAACCATCATCTAATTCTGCTTGCCCGCAATAAAGAGGGCTACCAGAACCTGCTTAAGCTCAGCTCTCTGGCTTATACCGAGGGTTTTCGCTACCGCCCGCGTATCGATGAGGAGCTTCTTCGTCAGTTCGGCAGCGGGCTTATAGGCACCAGCGCCTGTATGTCCGGCGAGATTCCGCGTCTTCTGGCGATGGACAGGCCCCAGGAGGCACGGGCCGCGGCAGAAAGGTACTGCGACATATTCGGAGAGGGCAACTTTTATATTGAGCTTCAGCGGCATGATTTTGTAGAGCAGGATGTGTTTGATCAAACTCCGATGCTGGCCGACCTCGCCCGTGAGATGGGGATTGGCATGATCTGCTCAAATGATGTGCATTTTCTCAACAAAGACGACTACGAGGCCCATGATGCGCTTACCTGTATCAGCACCGGCAAGCTGGTCAGTGACAAAAACCGCATGAAATATCCTCCAAGCGTGTACCTCAAGAGCCCCCTGGAAATGCGGGAGCTGTTCCATGATTTCCCCGAGGCCTGCGACAACACGCTTGAGATAGCTAAACGCTGCGATATTGAAATCGATCTTCAGGCTCGGCACGCCCCGTCTTTTACTCCGCCAAAAGGCGCCGCCCCGGGCCAGTACCTGCGTGAGCTTGTATATGACGGAGCAAAAAGGCTTTATGGCGAAATAACCGATGAAGTCCGCCGCCGTATAGAGCGCGAGATAGAAGTTATAGACGGCAAGGGTTTTTCCAGCTATTTCCTGATTATATGGGAGCTGTGCAACTGGGCGGCAGAACACGGCATACCCACCGGTGCCAGGGGCAGCGGTGTCGGCACAATAGTGGGCTATTGTCTGGGTCTGTGTAATGTCGATCCGATAAAATACGGACTTCTCTTTGAGAGGTTTATGGATCCCGAGCGTAATGAGATGCCGGATATCGATATTGATATGTGCCAGGACGGCAGGCCGCGTCTGCTTGAGTATGTCAGAGAAAAGTATGGTGATATTGCCCAGATTACCACGTTCGGCACCATGAAAGCCAAGGGCGTTGTGAGGGATGTCTCCAGGGTGCTCGACGTTCCTCTGGCAAAGGCCAATGAGCTGGCGAAAATGATACCTGAAGACTTGAAAATGACCCTGGATAAGGCACTTGAAGAAAACAGAGAGATCAAGGATAAATATGAAAGCGATCCGGAGGTAAGGCATGTTTTCGATATCGGCAGGAAACTCGAAGGTCTTGCCCGCCACAGCTCTGTTCATGCCTGTGCAGTGGTTATTGCCGATGAGCCGCTGACCAACTTTTTACCGGTTTATAAACAGAGCGGCTCCGATGACCTTATTACGCAGTTCGAGGGCCCTGATGTTGAGGCCGTGGGGCTGCTGAAAATGGATTTTCTCGGCCTTAAAACACTTAGCGTGATCGAAGCGGCAAAAAAATGGGTAGAAGCAATCCACGGTGAAAAAATTGATATAGAAGCAATCAATCTCGAAGACCCGAAAGTCTTTGAGGTTTTTGGTTCCGGCCGCACGAAAGGTGTTTTCCAGTTCGAGTCCGACGGAATGGCGGATTTGCTGATGAAGCTCAAGCCCGACCGTGTGGAGGATCTCATCGCCGCTAACGCACTGTATCGCCCTGGCCCGATGGCGCTTATACCCGATTTTATCGCCTATAAGCACGGCGAAAAGCAGTGGAGCGTGCCGCACCCTATCATGGAAGATATCCTTGAGGAAACCTTTGGTATAATGGTTTACCAGGAGCAGGTTATGCAGGTCTGCCACAAGCTCGGCGATATCAAGCTGCGGGAGGCGTACAAACTGATTAAGGCGATCAGCAAGAAAAAAGAAAAGGTTATCGCCAAAGCCAAGGAGCAGTTCGTTAAAGGCTGTGTTGATAAGGGCCTTCAGGCAAAACAGGCCGATGAAATATTTGAGCTTATCCGCAAGTTCGCCGGCTATGGTTTTAATAAGAGCCACGCAAGCAGGTATTCGATAGTCGCGTATCAGACCGCCTATATGAAGGCGTATTGGCCGTGTGAATTTATGGCCTCACTGCTGACCTACGAGCATGAAACTTCCAAGATTGTGCTTTATATCAAAGAATGCAAAACACTTGGGATCGATGTATTGCCACCGGATATAAATGAGAGCTTTACCAATTTTACTGTGGTTTATGACAACGAAGATGCCCGCAAAGCCCGTGAGGGTAAGATACGTTTCGGGCTTGGTGCGGTTAAGGGTGTTGGCGGCAAAGCTGTTGATAAGGTTATAGAAGCCCGTGAGAAGGTCGGCAGCTTTAAGAGCCTCTTTCATTTCTGTGAAAATGTTGACTTGAGAAGTCTGAATAAGCAGGTGATTGAAGCTCTTATAAAGGCCGGCGCGTTTGACCGTCTTGGCGGCAGCCGTGCGCAGCATATGGCGGCTGTGGAAAATGCTATAAAGTTTGGCCAGGATTCTCAGGCCGATGCCAAATCCGGCCAGATGAGCCTGTTTGGCGATATGGAAGATGCCGCTTCACTTGGCAAATCTGATGCCGCGAGTCTGCCCGATGTTCCCGCATGGCCGGAGATGCAGATGCTGCGTTATGAAAAAGACGTGCTCGGCATGTTTGTTACGTCCAACCCGCTCAGTAAACACGCCGACACAATCACGGCGTATTCGACCGCCCATACCGATGAGCTCTCTTCGCTGGGCAGCGATGCGGACGTGGTCATTGGCGGTATCATAACCCAGATAAGATACAGAATTGTGCAAAAAGGTTCCCGCGCCGGCTCTAAATGGGCTATTGTTCATATAGAGGATTTTAACGGAGAGACAGAGGCAAAACTCTTTACCGAGGTGCTCTCGCGTTACGGTCATCTGCTTGAAGAAGACAAAGTCGTCTTCATTCAGGGCAAGATAGATCATTTTCGCGAGAAACCGTGTATCAGCTGCGAAAAGGTAATCGACCTTTCCTGTGTGGATAAAGAGCTCTCTACCACAATCCGTTTGAGATTCCGTTCGGAGGATATCAAACCAGATCTGGTAAGCAACATCAAAGCTCTATGCCGTCTGCATCCGGGTAAAAGTCCCGTCTATGCCGTTGTGCAGTCCGGAGATATGCTGGTGCAGCTGGATCTGGGCTGCCGGGTTGCCCCACTGGTAGAATTCAGGGATCAGCTCAGGCAGATAGTCGGCGATACGGGTTTTGAGCTGGCACGCCGGTAGTAATCAGGCGTTTTAGCCCGCGGAAAAGGTGTCCGCGTCAAGTCCGCTGGTTTTGGCCTGTTCAATCTTTTCTATATTGTCAACGCAGATCGCAGACCAGCTTTCCAGGCTCTCGCGCACTTCGTGCAGCTCGCCTGCGGTCATGAAACCCAACTGGGTTATCATTTGTTCGCGTTTTTCAACATTCGCCTCGGCAAGATCCCAGTAATGCACCACGCCCAGGTGCACACTGCCCACCTCGTTGGACTCATCGTTGAGCAGGGCGGCGATGTGGTCGGTGCGGCTGCTTTTAACCGAGACTTCTTCGTCAACTTCCCGCTCAACCGCTCTCAGGTATGTCGCGAAATAGTCCACATCGAAGAGCGGCATGTCGTCAGGCGGATCGATATGGCCGCCGATACCTATCGAGCGGTTTCCGACAAGGCGTTTCTCGCCGGCACGTTTGCCGCGGACGTAGCTTAGGTAAGTTCCGTTGTAAACCATTATTACGTAGGGTATTAGCTGTTTGAAATCGGGGTTTTTCTCCGCGGCGGATCTGGTCATAAACCGCGGCACATCTCGGGCAAATATCCGCTCGAAATACGGCTTCACATCAAACATAAGCCCTTCAAACATGCCGACCTGTTCGATTACCTTTCGCTCAACGACGAGAACTTTTTCCTCGGTGTTCATATATTATCCTTGTATCAAGAGTGTTTTCTGTAAAAGTTAAAACTGATTAAACCGCATAATTGAATATACTGTTTTTGCGTGTATTGTAAAGCAATATAATGCCGCGGCGAAAGCGAGCAGGTTGAACTTGTGCTTTTACTGCTGATTGTCCGGTACACCGAAGTCGGCGAGACTGCTCTCGTCTCGCAGGCGTATATACATTCGTGTCTGGATGCATATAGTCAGCGGCAGCGTAAAGATCAGAAGTACATGTGAGATAACCATTTGTCCGCTCATCGCTGTCATTATATACGGGGCCTGAACCAAAAGGCACAGCAGCTCAACGGCGATAACCTGAAAGATGCAGTCGCCGGAGAGACGAGGCGAGGCCTGTATCGCGGTAAGCGGCTTAAACAGAAGGTCTATCACCAGAAATATGGCGAATCTATAACGAACGAGTGTTATTGCCATTGCCGGTATGAGAATCAGCATCAGCAGCACTCCAAAAGGCCCCAGCCCAGCCGCAATCGCCGCCAGCAGCGCGTATGGGATTATCAAACCCATGAAAATAAGTGATGCGGCAAGTACAGACAGGTAACAGCTTTGCGTTTCAAAAATCCGTGTTACTTTTGGCTTTAGCCCCTGGAATAATTCCAGAGAGATTGTAATCAGGCCGGCATGTACAGCAAGGGATATCAGCATCGATACTATGAAAAGCAGCCCGGAAAAAAGTTTAACCCTTTCTTCGGCCATGCCTTCGAGCAAAAGGCCGGGCAGCTGCACCGCCGCCATTATCGCCGAGGATACAACTCCTGCTGATATAAATGTACCAACATTTTCCCTGAACATAGCAAGAGCTTCAGATAATACCTGCGATGGCGAGAGTTTGTTTGGATTTTGCGGCGGCAGAAAAGCCATTTATGAGCTTTCCTCCGCTGCTTTATCAGTACCGCCGTTTTTCTTGTGTTTTTCGCGGCAGTATGAGCACCCGCCGTGGCTGAAAGCAACGGGAAATACTATGTCACTCAAGCAGCACGGCACCCATACAGCTATAAAGAGAACTACCAGAATCCCTGCCATTGTGTAAATAGTCAGATCCTGCGTGAGGTTGAGCATTATATGACATGAAGAGGCCCATGTGCTGATAAGCACGTGTATTGCGTGCGGGAACTTCGTCGCGGGAAAGAACATAGCCATGAAGATTCCCAGCAGGGCGGCCGGTGTGACAATCTCCCAGTCGTCTATAAATGCCAGATGCAGATCCGCCGGCAGACCTAATTTCTCATAAATAAAACCGTCATGGTGATGGTTGTGCTGGTGTTCGCATTCGTCAGTGTGAACGTGCTCAGCGGTGTCTTCCCCGGCATGATCCTGAGTCATTTCTTCGCCGTGCTCGTGCATTGTTTCGTCTGCATTGGCAATATCCGTATCGTCGGAATGTTCTGAATGAAGGGCAGCGTGAACCGGAACCGAGATTCCCATTATCCGTTCTCCAAAATAAGGCAGTACGCAGTCGCTGAGAGTTGCTATGCCTATAGAGCCTACGTAGCCGATGATACAGAGTTTTATTATACCCGTTTTAGGATTGTTAATCTTGTAGAGAGAGGTGGTTACAAACGCCGACAACAAAACGTGGCCGGGGTGGAAAACCATAAAAAGGCTATGCAGAGCCGCCGTTGAGAGGTCTTTAAAAAGC
This sequence comes from Limihaloglobus sulfuriphilus, assembly GCF_001999965.1. GTDB lineage: Bacteria > Planctomycetota > Phycisphaerae > Sedimentisphaerales > Sedimentisphaeraceae > Limihaloglobus > Limihaloglobus sulfuriphilus. The sequence continues at coordinate 343,441 of NZ_CP019646.1, forward strand.
AACATAAAAACAAGCCCTAAAAACGCTCCGAATAGTGTAAACGGGCTATGGTGGCGAAGCTCAACGAGTATCGCTTTGATTCTCTCCATCAATTTATTCATAGCTGTATATATATCCTTATTTATAGGTAGTATTATTCTGTTCAAACGAAACATATTACCCTTTTGTTCACTGTAATTCAAATCATTTTATCTTTATTAGGAGTGGAAAGTGTGTCTCCTCTCTGGCTGATAGTGTGTAAAAGCTGTTTTAATAGATATTTATGTTGGATTTAGAGCTGAATTTTTCGGATTGAAGGCATGTAGGGCAGATTTTCTTATCAGCCGCAGCTAATTCTACACCATGCCGCTGAAATTGAACCAGAGCATAAATGGTTCTCTGGTATATGATGCCCGGCTTGTATGATATGCGTTTATGTTGGAATTCGTGTTCTAAACCGTCTGCAGTCTATACAATATAGCCGCCGCTAAAGACTCTCAGTAGCAAATAAATGCGATAAACCCACAAAAAAACTCTGTTGGGGCTTGTGTTTTTGTGGTTTTATCGTAATATACTGTGTTATTTATATTTTAAATTTCAGTATATTTTTTAAATACGGATAAATTATGCAGTTATCGCAGATACTTAAACCAGAAAGTGTAATCACACCACTCAAAGGCAGTGATAAAGACAGTATAATAGAAGAACTCGTGGACGTACTTGCAGGCAGCGGCCAGATTAGTGATCGCGAGAAGGTGCTTGATTCGGTGATGACGCGGGAAGAAACCCGCAGCACCGGCATCGGCAGCGGCATCGCCATACCCCACGGCAAGAGCAGCGGCACAAGTGAGCTGGTTATGTCGGTTGGAATCTGTCCGGCAGGTATTGATTTTGACAGTATTGACAACAAACCGGTAAATATCGTTTTGCTTTTGGCTTCACCGGTTGATAAGACCGGCCCGCATATTCAGGCTCTGGCACGAATCAGCAGGGTGATGCTCGATGACGAGCTGAGAAAAGCGATTATTGCCGCAAAAGACCCAAAAGAAGTGTACGAGCTTATAACCAGCCGCGATTCAGAATAGGGATTTCGTGTAAATTTACGCAGAAATCAAAATGCGTATCATATACGTATCTAATGTTCGAGCATTAAGAGTTTTTTGTAAACAAATCCTTTAAATCTGGAACAACCCAAACCACCGGGGCCGTTAATTCTATCCGGTGGTTAAGACTTGCGGAATACCGCTACTACATTTTCAACATCAACTACGAAGAGTCTGTTGTCGCCCTCAAAATCTACGGGAATAGCGCCCTTAGGGTTGAAAAGCACCTTGTCATACTGCACAAGTGGTATCTCCGGGGTCTTCTCAACTTCTGCCGAGACAGTTATAACCCTGCCGGTGATCGTAGGTATTTCAATATTATCAGGCAACTGGATACCGCCTTTTGTTTGCTTTTTATCCTCATCTTTGCGTATCAGAACCCGCTTCCCGATGGGCTCTACTGTCTCGAATTTATCTGTGTCAGGCATATTTATTGTATTCCTCGTGTTACTGATTTAAAACAACGCCCACATTATAACAAATCCAGAATAAATAGGCAATAGCTCTATGCCGGCAAAAATTTATTGATATTGTTTTTAAGTTTGTTATAAGAAAGAAAACCTTATTTAAAAACGAGGAAAAAAATGGCAAAAATGACCCCAAAAGAACGTTTTCTGGCGGCTATAAACGGAGAAAAGGCCGACAGGCTACCTGTTACAACTCACCATGTAATGCAGTCTTTTTTGAATCATCAGCTTGACGGGGCGAGTGTGCCGGAATTTTTTGACCGGTTTGGACTTGATCCAATAAACTGGATTCTGCCAGTTAAGGGCGACGAAACGGCGGGAACATACAAAAACGACATGGATATGATCGTCTCTGATAACTGGCGGATCGAGACCGAGGATGTCTCCGGCCAGGAATACCCCACAAAACGCTACAATATCATCACGCCAAAGGGTACGCTCACTACCGTTATGCAGTCAAATGAGCATACAAGCTGGGTGACTGAACACCTGATTAAGGAGAAAAAGGATATCGACCTTATCGGTGAGTTCTGTCCGAGTCCGCTCTGTGATGTCGCGGTGGTTAATAAAGAGGCAAACGAATATGGCGAAAAGGGGCTTCTGCGAAGCCACATAGTCTGCTTTGACATCTTCGGCCAGCCGGGCACCTGGCAGGACGCGTCGTGCCTCTACGGTATTGAAAAGCTGATGATGGCAACCTTTGATGATCCCGAATGGGTACACAGTTTTCTCGAGATACTAAACAACCGTAAGGCCGCGTATATAAAATCAATGTCAGGTGCAAGATATGATATACTCGAGCTGGGCGGCGGTGATGCCTCGACTACGGTTATATCGCCTGATATATTTGAGAAATTTGTTGCTCCCTACGACAGCAGGCTGGTAGAGCTGGCACACGAAGCCGGCCAACGAATAGTTTACCACACCTGCGGCGGTATGATGCCGATACTGGAGAGTATCGCCGCGATGAAGGTTGACGCGATGGAGACTTTTACACCGCCGGCAATGGGAGGCGACACAGACCTTGAAGAAGCGCGGCGGCGCCTCGGCAGTAAAATGTGCATGATAGGCGGATTTGACCAGTTCCACTACTTTACCGGTTGCAGCCCCGAAGAAACCCGTGCGGAGGTTCGCAGGTGCTTTGAAGCCGCCGGATACAATGGAGCTTACATAATCTGCCCGTCAGACCATTTCTTTGAGGCTGACCTGGCAAATCTTGAGGCTTTCGCCGACGAAGCCAAAAAATGTGTTTATTGATTTCTTTGCGGCAAAGAGTTTCGTACTTGCAGACATATTTCCTTTTTAAGTCTTATTAGAAAAGCATTTAAGATTGATACTTGCGTTTATGTTCGCTATCTGTATAAATGCTTTGACTTTGACAGTGATTTCCATATACTTATCTTGCGAAATGACAACTTTTTTCATTGACAAATAAATCAAAATAAAAGGAAGCTGAACATGCTCAAAGACTTGAGGCCGCTTTACCGGAAAATATTTTTTGCGTTTATCCCCTTTATGGCAACCGTTTTACCGGCCGCTGAGCTTTATAACTCGGCGAGCAGCCATGTTGTAAACGGCTCTGCGGAAAATGGATGGGACAGCTGGTTTCATGCGGCTAATGCAGAGATTGTTTTTGGCGGACCTTCGGGCTCGGGCAGTTGTTTTTCGCTTAATCCATCTGCCGGTGCCCACTCTGATATCCGCACGGCGCGTATGCCGGCAAGCGGTATGGATGAGTTTATCTTTGAGTTTGACTGCCGCACAATGCCAGGTGCCGAACCAGGCACAAATTCTAACGCAAAAGTCCGCAGCTATGACTATACCGGTACGTTTATCGGGCAGACGAATATCCCTGTAGAAACAACCGGCGGGCAGTGGCATCATTATTCTTATCAGGTTACAGTTGAGCAGGATGCTTTCGAGATTGATGTAACTTTCCTGATGGGTCCCGAGGGTGATGCCTCTGGGGAGTTCCGCTTTGACAATGTCAGGCTCTATCGGGAGATTCACCCGCTTAACCACGGTATCGGGATGCCGGAAAATCTTTACGTAATCCGGCGAAATACACTCACTAATGCGCAATTTGTTGTAATGCAGACACTTCAGGGAATCCTTGCACAGGATAAGCCGCTGATATTTATTGACCAGGGCGATTCGACTTATATCGATGATTTGCGCTATAACCACGGGATACCATACACGAGGATTGACTCGTTTTTCTGGTTCATGAACCGCTACAAGAGCTGGCTCGAAGGATATGTTCTTTTTGATTTCAATGATAAACCTTCACTCAGCGCCGCCACTTCGCTCTGCGGGCTGCTCAACGCGGTAGCGGTGGATGTCTCTCTTGAATCATCGATGCAGACAAACTACGGACTTAGTAAAATAGCTGATGTAAGGGGCAAAAATGACAAGTGGGTGTTCGATAATTACTGGCACCAGCTCAATCGCGACGCTTTGATTGTGCACACCAATGATCCTGATTACCACGGCAGCGCATACGGTCTTCGCGACTGGCCCGCGGCGATAAAGGCGCTTGACTGGTGGAATTCCAGCGATACTTACTCCGCCGAGGTTTACGACGCAGTTCATGATTCCAGCCCTGTTTACGGCTGGGATGATGGTGCCGCGTCCGGAGAGCTCGGCTCGGTTGAGCTTCACAGCTCGCATAATATGTATCAGGTGCCTTGCGACTGGCTGCTGAACCTCTCGACCTACGCGGGCATGGCTTCGCGGCCGCAGCCGTGGCAGTTTACCCAGAGTTTTCGTGATAATCAGCAGCCTCCGCAAAAGGAAACCGGCGTTCATTATCTCGTGTTCAATCTCAGTGATATGGACAATATACTCACACTTTTGAGCCCGAATAATTTCGGCACTAACAGTAAATATTATGCAAATCCCAACCGCGGCAGTTTCGAAATGTGCTGGGGGATGCCGGCTTCTCTTATCGAGCTGGCACCCAGTGTTACCGACTACTGGTACCGCAATGCCACCGAAAAGGACTGTTTTATCGCGCCGGCATCAGGTATGGGGTATTTCTATCCGTCCAAATTCGACGACCTTGGCAAGCATACCACAAAGGTAGAGCACCTTATGAAAAAGGCCGACCTGAAAGCCATTGCCATCAGCGATAAAGTCTGGCCCGGCGACCTTACCTATTCGGGGTACCGTTACGTAGGCGAGAGCTACGCGGCTATCGAACAGGCACGCGGTATGTATTATTTCGATGTAAACGGCGATTACGCCCGCTACGGCGGCAAGATACTCTGGTTTGACGGAAAACCGCTGATCACCACACGTTATACGCTCTGGGACGGGGGGCAGTATGAAGGAATCAGCCGCACACCCGCTCAGCTTGCGGCAAGCATAAACGCTCTTCCCACGGATCCCTCAAATCCAGATTCCTACAGCTTTGTTATGGTGCACGCCTGGAGCTATGGTCTCGATGATATCGCTGAAACAATCAGTCTGCTCGATTCAAACGTTAAAGTAATCAACGCCGAGGAGATGATCGAGCAGCTCTATCTGAATACACAGACCGCCTACTGGCCCTTTGAGGGCAGCCTTGCAGATGCATTCGGCAATGGCAATGACGCTTCGGCTCAGGGCGGTGTTGAATACGCGGCAGCCGGCGGCGCGCGTTTGGGCGATACAGCGCTTATGCTTGGCAGAGAGGACGTCCCGCTGGAAGTAAACACGTCTGCCGGTTCAGATAAACTGTTGACAGTGATGTTCTGGGTCAAACCGGCAGACAGCGGCGATCATTCTGTGATAAGCAAAGCATCAACTGCTTCAAGCACAAGAGGCTGGGGTGTTTATCTAAGCTCGGACAGCTCGGCGGAATTTTATGTTGGTGGGCCTTCCCAATACGCTCCTGTATCCGCGGATAACGCCTGGCAGCCCGGGCAGTGGACACACGTTGCGTGTACATTCAACTCCGGAGTCGCGGCAATCTATATAAACGGTGAGCTCAAGAATGAAGTGTCCAATATAAGCAATACTGTTGACAACTCTTCGGCCATGCTGAAGATTGGCGGCGCAGAAGCCGTTACTGCCCAGTTTGCCGGTGTGCTCGATGAGATAGCGATTTATTCACGTCCGCTTGGTCAGGCGGAGATACATGAGCTTGCCGCGAAGGGGGTAATGCCTAAATGCGGCGAATGGCTTGCCGGCGACGTGAACAATGACTGTGCAGTTAACATTCTGGATGCAGCCAGGCTAAGCGGGAGCTGGAAACAAACCGGCTCACTGCTTCAGGGCGATTTGAACGAAGACAGAGAGGTTAATATTGAAGACTTCAATATTATAGCTGAAAACTGGCTGAATACAGACTGATTTCCGGCTTTAATTTTTAACTAACAGCATACAGACAGAAAACCGTCTGCTTGCCGGTATCAATTTTGCCGGATTGGTATATTATCAGCCGGCGTCTTTTTTCGCAGCGGTGGTTGAAGTTGCGGTTTTTTCAGGTTTTGGAGCGGGTTCTTTTTTCGCAGCTGTTTTTGTGTCTGCTGATTTGCTCTCTGAACCTGAATTTTCCGATTTTGCGGCTTGTTTATAGCTGTCGCTGCGGTAGTCTGTTTCATAGAAACCGCTGCCTTTGAAAATGATCCCGGCACCTGTTCCGATGAGACGTTTGAGTTTCATTTTGCCGCATTCGGGGCATTTTCGCAGAGCCGAAGCGCTCATTGACTGGAATTTTTCAAACTCATATCCGCAGCCTTCACACATATAATCATAAGTCGGCATCTTAGTTACTCCTGCTTGTCCTGGGGTTTTTCAGGGGTTGATTTATCTGATGAATCCTCTGCCGTTTCGCCGGCGTCATCATTAGAATCATTTTCAATTTTATTTACTATAACCATAGCCGGACGGAGTACTTTTTCTTCTATGAGATACCCCTTTTGATATTCAACCAATACAGTATTGTCCGGTTTTTCGGGGTCACTCTGCTGCATCATAGCCTGATGTTTTACAGGGTCAAACTCTTCGCCGGCAGATTGCATCTGGACTACACCATGGGCCTTGAGTGTGTCTAAAAAGTTTTTATATACCAGCTTAATTCCCTCTATTATTTTGTCTGCATCATGATTTTGTTTTGCTGATGCGAGGGTATGTTCAAAGTTATCCATGCTCGAGAGCATAGACTTCAGGATAGATTCCTTCTGATAGGAGATCCCGTCCTGTATCTGCCTTGGAACACGTTTCTGGAGGTTGTCATATTCAGCGCAGACACGATGATATTTATCCCTCATGGCAGCGAGCTCAGCCTCAAGCTGCTGAATCTTTTCTTCAAACTCGTTTAATTCAGATTTTTTATTTTTGTCTGAATCCTTAACCTCACTCCGGGTTTTGGCATCTTCGTGAGTTTTGGCTTCTTTATTATGTTTTTTCTTGCTCATAATATTCATTTAGGAAATAAGTTTTTCAGCTTTTCAAAAAAGGTTTGTCTTTCAGGAAAGAGGTCTTTGTCCTCTGTTTTTGCAAATTCCATGAGCAGTTCCTGCTGGTTTTTGCTGAGCTTGCGTGGGATTTCTATCGTTATCCTTACAAGCTGGTCACCTTTGCGGCCTGTTCTGATATCCGGCAGACCCTGGTCTTTTATGCGGAATACATCGCCGTACTGCGTGCCGGGCCTGATTTTGAGCTTGCGTTTCTTGTCAATACTGGGAACATCGATCGTGTCGCCGAGAGCAGCCTGGGTGAAACTCACAGGTACAGACGCGATAAGATTTGATCCGTCTCGAATCAGGAACGGATGCTGCTTGAGCTGTACATAGCAATACAGGTCTCCTCTCGGGCCGCCGTTTTTACCGGGTTCACCTTCGCCGGCAACCCGCACGCTTTGTCCCTCGTGCACGCCGGCGGGTATTTTGACTTTTAGATGGCGTTTAACGGCTACAGTTCCTCTGCCGTGACATTTCGGGCAGGGGTTCTTTATGATTGTGCCTTCGCCGCGGCATGTCGGGCATGTCGAGGCCATCTGGAAAAACCCGCCGAGGTTAGACTGTACAACCTGGCCGCTGCCTTTGCAGGTGGGGCAGGTCTCTGGTGAGCTTCCCTTGCAGCAGCCGCTGCCGCTGCATTCAGGACAGCTGTCCTGGCGAGTAAATGTTATATCTTTTTCAACACCATGCGCAACGTCCTCAAGAGTAAGCACAACGGCGTATTCAAGGTCAAGCCCGCGTTGCGGGGCATTTCTGCGGCTGCCGCGGCGCCTTCTGGAACCGCTGAAGATATCACCGAACATATCGCCAAATATGCTGGAGATATCGTCAAAATTCATGTGCGAGAAGTCGTGCATCCCCTGACCGCTAAGGCCTTCATGGCCGTACTGGTCGTACAGCTTACGTTTTTCTTCATTGCTGAGAACCTCGTAAGCCTCTGCGCATTCCTTAAACTTTGCTTCTGCTTCTTTGTTGCCGGGGTTCTTGTCGGGATGATATTTTAGAGCCATTCTTCTGTAGGCCTTTTTTATCTGATCCGCACTGGCATCTCTGCCAACGCCAAGAACCTCGTAGTAGTCTTTTTTAGCAGCCATTTATTACCTTATTTTAGAATACAGCGTTTAATTCATTAAATAAACAGAAAACGCAGCCGCAGAGGCGTCTAATCCATCCGCAGCGGCGAATTCTGTTTACTGAATTATCTGTTCTAAATTCGCAAGGACAGCAGCAGCAATTTTATATTCTTGCCGCTGCCGTCGAATTTGTTCTTATTAAAAATTACTTAGCAAACCGCACCGGCTATAAGCTCATCATCTTTTTTCTCATCATAATCCGTGATAAGAACGTTTGTTGTGAGCATAAGTCCGGCAACAGAAGCCGCGTTCTGCAGAGCACAGCGAGATACCTTTGCAGGGTCGATGATGCCTGCCTTGACCAGGTCTGTAAATTCGCCTGTTGCGGCGTTGTATCCGGTATTACCGGTTTTCTCAAGTACCTGTTCAACGATTACATCTCCGTCCAGACCGCCGTTGTTGACAATCTGGCGTGTTGGAGCCTTGAGGGCTTTGGCAACGATGTCGTAGCCCAGCTTCTCGTCGCCTTTGACTTTTGAACGCCCGTCGGCAACCTTGCTGATAGCACGCAGGAAGATAACGCCGCCGCCAACGACAACGCCTTCTTCTGTCGCTGCCTTTGTAGCGCAGAGAGCGTCATCGAGCAGGTCTTTGCGTTCCTTCATTTCCGCCTCTGTAGCCGCACCGGCTTTGATCACCGCTACGCCGCCGGTGAGTTTGGCGAGGCGTTCCTGGAGCTTCTCACGGTCGTAATCGCTGGTGGTCTTCTCGATCATGCCGCGTATCTGGTCGCAGCGGGCAGATATGTCTTTTTTCTTGCCGCCGCCTTCGATGATTGTTGTGTCGTCTTTTCCGACAGCAATCTTTTTGGCCCTGCCAAGCTGTTCAAGTTCAATGGCATCAAGTTTGATACCGAGGTCTTCTGTGATCACCATACCGCCGGTAAGAACCGCCATATCCTGGAGCATTGCCTTGCGGCGGTCGCCAAAGCCGGGGGCCTTGGCGGCACAAATCTTCAGTACGCCCTGGAGACGGTTTATAACCAATGCTGTGAGGGCTTCACCTTCGATATCCTCAGCAACGATGAAAAGGGGAGCATCAACCTGCGCGACTTTTTCCAGAAGCGGAACAAGCTCGCGAAGATTTGATATTTTCTTCTCGCAAAGGAGAATGTAAGCATCCTCAAGGACAGCCTGGAGCGTGTTGGGATCGGTCATGAAGTAAGGCGAGATGTATCCGCGGTCGAACTGCATACCCTCGACTACGTGGAGCTCGGTTTCCATACCTTTGCCCTCTTCGATCTCTATGACGCCTTCCTTGCCGACTTTGTCCATAGCATTGGCGATCATCTCTCCGACTTCGGTATTGTTGTTCGCACTTATCGCGGCTATTTTGGCTATATCCGCATGTCCTTTAAGTGTTTTTGAGCTTTCTTTAATGAAGTCCGTAACTACCTGGGCGGCCTTGTTGATGCCTTTCTGTACCGCGACAGGGTTTGCCCCGGCAGCAACATATTTAAGGCCTTCGGTGTAGATAGCTTCAGCCAGAACTGTTGCTGTGGTTGTGCCGTCGCCGACATTATCACTGGTCTTGCTGGCTACCTGGTTGACCATCTTTGCGCCCATGTTCTGGAACTTCTCAGCAAGCTCGATTTCCTTACTTACGGAAACGCCGTCTTTGGTTACCTTGGGCGAGCCGAAGCTCTTGTGCAGGAGTACATTTTTGCCCGTAGGACCGAGTGTTACCTTGACGGTTTCAGCAAGTCTGCTCAAACCTTCTTTGAGCTGATTCTGCGCCGCCGTCTCAAATATCATTTGTTTTGCCATTTTTGATATCCTTCGTATCTATCCGCTAAAAAGCGATTACTTCTCGATTACGCCAAGGATTTCGCTTTCGTGCAAAATCTTGTATTCTTTACCGTCAATTTTAACATCGCTTCCGCCGTACTGGCCAAAAGCAACAACGTCACCCTTTGAAACGCTCATAGGGGCGCGTTTGCCGTTATCCAGCAATTTGCCGGTACCGACAGCTACGACCTTGCCCATAAGCGGTTTTTCCTTTGCTTTATCCGGCAGGTAAATGCCGCCGCTTGTCTTTTCCTGTGCTTCTTCGGGAGCTACTACAACTCTATCGTTTAAAGGTTTAATTTTCATTTTTCTGTTTCCTTTTTAAAATCTCAAATCCAAATTTCTAACTTCAGATTTAATTTAAATTCATAATACAAATTCACAAAGCGGGTCAGGGCGGATTACATCATCCCCATGCCGGGCATACCACCCATTCCGCCCATGCCGGGCATACCGCCCATTCCTCCCATGCCGCCCATACCACCGCCGGGCATTCCGCCGGCAGGCATTTCAGGCTCATCCTTAGGCAGCTCTGTTACGACACAGTCTGTCGTTAGCAGCAGGCCTGCAACTGATGCGGCATTCTGGAGTGCAATACGGGTAACCTTGACAGGGTCGATTACACCTGCCTCTACAAGGTCTTCGTATTTATCTGTATTAGCGTTGTATCCAAAGTTTCCGGTTCCTGAGGCAACTTTGTTAACAACGATATTGCCGACTGCGCCTGCGTTGTCGGCGATGTGGAAACACGGCATTGTCAGAGCCTTAGCTACTGTCATTGCACCGGTTTTTTCGTCGCCGCTGAGTTTGAGCGATTCAACAGCTTTTACGCAGCGAACAAGTGCTACGCCGCCGCCGGGAACGATACCCTCATCGATAGCAGCACGTGTGGCGTGCAGCGCATCTTCGATACGGGCTTTCTTTTCTTTCATCTCGGCTTCACTGGCTGCACCAACGTTAATCTGTGCTACGCCGCCGGTTAGCTTTGCCATGCGTTCCTGGAGTTTTTCGCGGTCATAGTCGCTGGTTGTGGTTTCAATTTCCTGGCGAATCTGTTTGATGCGTCCCTGGATCGCGGCTTCTTCGCCGGCACCTTCAACGATAATTGTGTTGTCATTATCGATGGTTACTTTCTTGGCGACACCAAGCTGGCTTACTTCTACCTTGTCCAGCTCAATTCCCAAATCTTTGAATATCGGCTCAGCGCCGGTCAGGATCGCGATATCTTCAAGCATCGCTTTGCGCCTGTCGCCGTAGCCGGGAGCTTTTACTGCCGCTACGTTAACAACGCCGCGTATTTTATTAACGACGAGTGTTGCAAGTGCTTCGCCCTCAACGTCTTCTGCGATTATAATCAGCGGACGGTTAGTCTTGGCGACTGCCTCGAGCAGGGGAACAATCTTCTGAACGTTGCTGATTTTGTCTTCATAAACAAGTATGAACGGCTTCTCAAGCTCACAAACCATGTTGTCCTGGTCGGTAACAAAATGAGGAGAGAGATACCCGCGGTCAAACTGCATACCTTCTACGAAATCAACAGTTGTATCGAGTCCTTTGCCCTCTTCTACGGTGATAACGCCGTCTTTGCCGACGCGTGTAAAGGCCTCTGCCATCTGTTTTCCGATTTCGGCGTCATTATTAGCCGATATTGAGGCGATGCTGATTATGTCGTTCTTTTTGGCCATATCAATGGGCTTGGCGAGCTTTTTGAGCTCTTTGACTGACGCGTCAACAGCCGCCTTTATGCCGCGATTCATTGACATCGGGTCAGCGCCGGCCGCGAGATTTTTGTAGCCTTCTCTGAAGATGGCTTCTGTCAGCACGGTAGCTGTGGTTGTGCCGTCGCCGGCTGATTTTGATGTCTTGCTCGCGGCTTCTTTGACGAGTTTTGCCGCCATATTCTCGGTCTTGTCGAGAAGATCGACTTCCTCGGCAACTGTTACGCCGTCCTTGGTTACGGTTGGTCCGCCCCAACCTTTATCGATTATCGCGCATCTGCCGCGTGGGCCCAGCGTCGATTTCACCGCCGAGGCGAGCTTCTCGACGCCCGCCAGCAAAGCGGCTCTTGCTTCTGAGTCAAATTCTAACTTTTTTTCTGACATTGTTATGTTTCTCCTGTTTTTCTTGAAACAAAATTAGTTACTACCCCTGTCAGTATGCAAATTCAATGCCACATAACGCCATTCAAAACACGAAAACATCTAAAGTATTGTACAGGAATAACTTATCTAATTTAAGGCTGCCCAGTAGCTTGGTCTCGAAAGCCTGCTTTACTGCCAAAGCAACCCCGGATATGCCATCTTGTCAGACTGATTTCGCGGTGTAATATGAATTCGTCTTACAAATTTATCTACACTAACCTTTCGATAAAGCCGGCATACTCTAAAAAATCGGATTTTTAGATTCAGATTTAAATTTATAAATTTTCAGATATATCTTGAATACATGACTGACCCTCTATATTATAAAAATGTAATGGGTGTTTGTTGTAGAGCACTGAAGAAGAAAAGTGAATTATAGGCACAGTCTTTTAAGGTATGTGTCTGCGAATGAAGATTTGGAGAGAAAAAAATGAAGAAGTACACACTGATACTCCCGCCTCTTATTGTCCTTTTGATGTTAGCCGAAGTCTCCCAGGCAATAGATTATAAGTTGTTCACTATTGCAGACGGTGAAGCTTCCCGAACATCATCAGACGGCACCACCAGGATAATGTGGGCCGACAACAGTTCTTCGGGCAGCTATGCCAGACGTGCGGTGTTGATGTTTGATACATCACAGGTAAGCCAGTATCAATTGCGAGGTGCTGAGCTGAATATGTGGGGCGGCCGCTCGAGTTCCGACGGAGTGCCTACACTTAGCATACGCCACTATTATTACGACGCCTGGAGCGATTCCTCTGTGCCCTATGCAAGTACATCCGGGAGTCTCCTGGCACAAACACAGATACCCGAAGTACTCAACTCCTATTATCCCAACAGAAATAAATATGCTATATCTATAGGCGGTAATATGCCTTATGACGGTGATAATCGACTCTCACTGGTAATGACAGCCAGCGGCGGCAGTGCGGCATTTTATACGAGAAACACAGTTTCCTGGGACGGCTCCAAAGGACTAGAACCCTATCTTGCATACAGAACCTGGGGCGCAACTACAACTCTCAACAGCACTTTCAACAATGATAGTCTGGCAGATACTGCCTGGGATGTTGTCAGCGGAGGGGGATCTGCACAGATAGTTAACCACCGCAATGATCGCAGCGCGGAGCTGACCACAGGTTCACCTGTAAAAATACAGCAATCACTCGACACACCAGAGGATCCATTTTATATACTGTTTGACTACGAGTTCCTAACAACTACAGGGGCCTTGGAGATAACGCTGACAAATCGTGATGGTGTTGAGTTTGTCGCCGGAGAGCTCGATGCGCCGGGTGAACTTGCGGGCAAGATGAATGGCGCCGCACTGCATGTAACCGATCCAGGTTGGCTGTACCTCGACAACGTATCTCTGGGGTTTGAGCTGGACGGTATTACAGGGTCACAGATAATTCTCGACAATGTCGAATTTTCAAACGTTCCTGAACCTGCAGCCATCGCGATATTTGGACTTGGAGCCCTGATTCTTAAAAGAAGGAAAAGATAAGAAGTCTCTTTTTTTGAAATAGGACATATAATTATTGCCCGGAAGATACCGTTTCCTTTGTACAGATATCGGTATTGTCGTTTGCCTCAGTATCAGTCCCAGCTCCCAGATTTACTCCTGAATTGGCCTCGAAACCCCAATAAGACCGGATATTGACAGTGTCTTTCTGTTAATATCCGTCAGGCAAAATCTCAAAAAACCTTACAAACGAAATCGCTTGCTTTATATTTGTGCGTACAAATCATTTGACTTGTAAACATTTTGATTTTACAATTATGCAATATTAAACTAAAAACAAAAACTAAGTTCAGGCGAGGTTCCAGTGTTTGCAAAACCTTTACATAAAGCTGTTTATAATAGCTCTAAGCAATTTTTTTTCTTTTTCTTTTTGGCAATCTGCGTCTCATTGTGCCTTGCCGCAAACGACTGGACAGACGCCGCGGCAGACGGCAACCCGTTTTATTCGGATTTTCTCGAACCGGCCAACTGGTCGCTTGGCAATCCGGCAAATCAGTCATGCAGAATATTCACCCCGAACCTGGGCAGTCCGGTTATCGGGGGAGATATCACTGTGCAGCAGCTTATCATCGGTGATAACAATGACTTAGGGTCATGCCAGGTCTTTGTTTATTCCGGCGGTGAGATATCTACCCAGACAGACGGTCATTTCTATATAGGCCAAAACACCAATGGAAACGGGATATTCAACATTACCGGCGGGAAAGCCTACGCGGCGGGTAAAGGCAGGTTTGTAGTAGGCAATAAAGGCACCGGCACTCTTAACATATCGAACACCGGCAGGGGGGAGGCGTTTGTAATTCTTGCCGGAAACCAGAGCGGCTCGCACGGATGTATAAACATCTCCGAGGGCGGTTATCTTCACTGCCGCGACTGGTCTGCGATCGGTTACAACGGACACGGAACCCTGCACATGACCGGCGGTGTATATTACAGTGAAAACGCCCGCCTTATTGTAGCTCCCTGGTGGGTAACGCCGCAAAGCGGGCATGTCCAGCTTGACGGAGGTGTTATTGATGTGCCCAATTTTGAGATCGGGCCCGCCGGCGAGGGCAACATCGGGACAATGGATGTAAAAAACGGCAAACTTATAGTTCGTGAGTTTGATAGAGTCGCATATCTTAAAGCTGTCGCGGCAGAAGGACGGATTAGCGCGTTCGGCGGAGACGGCGAGCTTAATATTGTCTGGGACGGGTCAGATACAATTGTGGATGCCCGTCAATACCTGCCGCAGCAAGCGCACCTGCCAATACCGGCAATCGGCGAGGCGGTCAAAAATACATCACTGACTCTGGAATTTACCCCCGGCACGGGTGCCGTATCACATGATATATACCTTGGCACAGATTTCGATGCTGTGTCATCAGCCGCCCGCGGTGTCGGCGATATAGACGGCGACGGCCGAACTGATCCGGCAGATATCGCCGCGATTGCCGCTCAATGGCTCAGCGGTACAGCGGCAGAACCGGCTGACCTCAATTCTGACGGCTCAATAAATCTCAAAGACATATCAATTTTCGCGGCTAACTGGAAACAATCCGCCGCCGGCGAGTTCAAGGGCAACACAACCGCAGCCGGCTGGTCAACCGGAGAGCTGGCTTCCGGAACAACATACTACTGGCGGGTTGACGAAATAAGCCCCTCCGGCATAACCAAAGGGCTTGTATGGGAATTCACAACCCCGCTGCCGCCCGGCACATGGCATGTATCTCCGGATACGCTCATATCCGGTCAAAACACAGATATCCGCCTCATCTATACAAATGGTTCAGAAGCTCTGCCGGCCGGCAGTCTGCATCATGTATTGATAGAACCGCTTAGCGTTCAGAGTCTTTTCCACTGCAAACCCAGCGTTGATTACGAGATAGTCCCGCATATCGGTACTTTGCCCAACATCGTCCTGCATCAGGAGCCGACAAACGGCGTGGGATTTACTGAGGTTACATTCACTTTCCCCGATGGCCTCGCCGCTGGAGATTCCTTCGCAATGAAAATGGGCAACAGCGGCGCCGGCGGCATCATCGGACTTGTAAATCCTGTGCCGGTACACAGCCTGACATTCGAAACATATTCAGATTTCGGAGACGGCGAGGTGAGCTGGCTTAGTAAAGGCTGGGCCGGATCGCTTGGCAGGGTAGATATTGAACCCGCTGCGGCTGCTGCGATGCGTCTGTTCCTGCCGTCTCTGGTTGAAACGAGCAGCGAATTCAGGCTCAGGCTATCGGTTACGGATATGTTCGACAGCGCCGCGAACCCCGCGTTTGCCGGCACAATAACACTTAGCTCAAACGGGCTCACCGGTTTGCCCACAGATGTGACATGCACACCTGCCGACAACAACTCGATAGTTATAAGCGGACTCTCAGCCGCGGCAGAGGGCATTTACAGAATATCCGCGTCCATTCTCGGAATCGGGACGTTCGAGAGCAACCCCTGCGTGGTTCGCGACATCGTCGAGCGGCCTATATACTGGGGCAACATACACAACCACGGCTGTTACTCCGAGGACTGGGGCGACGATATGGACAATTTCTACAGTTTCGCCCGCGACATATCCGGCATGGATTATGTCGCCGCCTCTGACCATACAGCAACAACGCCGACTTTGACCGCAAACGGCAGCCGTCTGCTGATGTGGAGACTAAACAGACATGTAAGCCGGCTCGAGGCGTGGCTGGATACAATCGAGACCGCAAATCGGTACAACCAGCCGTCGGATTTTGTGACGCTTGTCGGCTATGAAAACGGTTTTGAGGACGCCGGCCATTACAACGTGTATTATGAGAACCCGACGGCGGAAAATATGTCTGACATCTACACGGACACCCGCGTTGATATCGACACCTTCCGCTCCTATATCGCCGCCAAAGATGTGCTCTGCATCCCGCATAAGCACGCGGCGTATTTTGAGTACTCGCTGCTGGACGATACGATCGTAAACTCCGCCGGCAAACAGCTCACACCGGTTATAGAGGTATATTCCGACTGGGGCGGCTCATTCAGCCCCTACGGCACATGGAACACCGAATCACTCTTCGGCGGGCTTCGTTCGGTCAGCGGCAAGAGCTATCAGTGGGCGGTTGAAAACGGATACGACATCGGTTTGATAAGCGATTCTGATTCTCATACCGGTCTTCCCGGCAGGCGAAACCCCGGAGGCATAGCTCCCAACCACGACCACCCGCAGGGTATCACCGCCGCCATGACAAACGACTACTCACGCAGGGGGATTATGGACTGCTACCACGACAAGCATACCTACGGCACGACCGGCGAGAGGATTTTTATCGATGCAAGAATAAACGGCGCAATCCCGGGCGATACGCTCAACGTAAGCGGGCCGTTCGAGTTTAATGTTGAGATTGCCGCGACAGATCTGATAGATTATATTGATCTCTACCGCGGGCTTACGCTCATAGAGCGGAAGTATGTCGGCATTTCAAGAGACATTACAACAACATTTAACTGCCCGGCGGTTACCGGAAACAAACTGCCTTATATGATTATGGCAGTCCTCAAAGACGAAAACCGCGCATGGACAACCCCGATCTGGGTAAACGCGAACTGAAAAGTATATAAAACAAGACCGCATCAAGTAGTCGCGGCAAATACTGCAATTCACCTCAGCGGGACAATGCCACCGGCTGCAATTTCTATTGACAGTAATTGTGCCTATTAATGAAAGTTTTTACCGTAAAAAGAGGTTTGCCCCTTCAATTCTTCTCCTGTCATTAGATGTTTCACAAAACAAAGAAACTTTACCCCTTTCACTATACCTCGGTTGGATCATCTTCGCCTGCATCCTCGGCATCTTCCTGTGATGGGTCATCTCGATATGTCTTATATTCCGACAAATACAGTCGCTCTGATTCATCTTTGAACTCCTGTCTTCTCTCTTTGATATTTTGCAGTTTCTCGAATACACTTTTGTAGATGATCTTATGTGCTTGATTCTTGAGAGTATCATCGTTGAACTCATCAAACTCCACCTCTTCCTCATCCAGCGTTAGATTCACTAGCCTTAGAATATCATCTTTCGTGATCTTATCTACGGTAGCAAAATCGTCTCGGGTTACGAAATATCCTTTATTGTCATCAATTTTTAATAGCTTCATATCCTTGTCTCCTTTTAATATAGGCGTCATGGCCTGCCTCAAGTGAGTCCAGCATTACCTCATGGTTGTTAATTGTTGTACCGTCCAGTGACTTAAGTTCTTGGTCTGTTGGGTGACCAGAATACAACTTGTACACTGGCCCTCCTTCTTTAATTTCTTTTTTTGCGTACAGTAAATAATCAGCTCCGACTGAAGCACCGACTGTATTGTTATGCGTAACCACAACTACTGGCATTGATTTTGAGATATCTTTAATGATATTGTTGACGTCGCTATTGAGAAACAGGTTATCAAATGAAGATTCCGGCTCATCAATCAGTAAGAAGTCGTGATTTTGCGAATCTTTTATTTTCCGCAGCAGCCTAAATTCAGATCGCTCACCACCTGACACCTCGACTCCATCTCGATTTAGAATCCTATAGCTTATCTTTGCAAACAATTTGTAGAGTTCGGATCGCATCAGGTTCTCATCGGCCAGTAGTGTTTGCAAATAAAGATAAGGTTTTCCATATTGCTTGAACTGTTCTCGGAATGCTCCCTTTCCACTGTTTGCTTCCTTTATTTCTCCAGCGCCTGCAAATGCACCCTTTTCTACAACAACGCTGAACGCTTGAATGCTTTCTTTCCAGATTGTTGCCTCCTTCTGCAAAAATTTGACAATCTCTGAAAATCTATCGACTTTCCTCTTTTCGATACTTACGCGATACAAGTCTATATCTTCGATAGGCTCACTCGCTGATCGTAATTGCAGACTTTCTTTAATATCTCGTATTAAAGAGTTCACTAGCTCCTTCTTCTTTGTTTCAAGTTTCTTTGACCGAAGTAGTTCGATCAATTCACATATAAGCCGCTTCATGGAATTAAGGTCTATATGCTTTTCAATAATACCCCGGAATTCAACATTTTCTATTACTTGTTGAACCGATTCAATCAAATCACGCAACGTCTTGTCTTCACTTATAGAAAACAATGATTCATCAAATAGGGCTGTTTTGGAATAGACATCTCTCCTGTCTGCGTCCTCAGCGGCCCTGAGAAGAGTATCAACATATTTCTCAATTGATCGTTCATTCGCCTGCAAGTCAACACTCATAACATCATTCAAAACCACCTTAAATTCAGACAAATAGTCTTCGAGAATCTGACTTTGATTATTTTGAAGATGTTTTTTAAAATCGCGTTTGTCTTTAGCGTCGTCTTTCTGAACCAATGAAAACTGTTCGATATACTTTACATTGTTATTTAATTTATTGATCTTATTCAATGTCCAGGTTTTTCCGGATGACCTTTCGCCGAGAAGGACATTCAATCCCGTTGACAACATCTGGCCATCATCAAAGACCTGAAACAGATTATTCCCTTTGGTTTCAGATAGAGCAACCTTCCCCTTGTCTTTCAGGCATGTTTTTATAGCGTTTAAAGTCAACTCACCGCAGTCTATAAAAGTTTGTCTTGTGGGGAGACTGTCTAACTCGTCAGATATTCTCTCATCGCTAAATAAAACGGGAGTAAGCATTGTCTTATCTTTAATGGCGCGGATAAATTTCTTGGGGCTATCTACCTCACCAACTGATACGTAACTCGCAATCCACTTTAAAGCTTCCCCTTGGATTGCCGGCCCTTTTTGGTAATGCGGTATCACCAAATAATCATTTAGATCATTAAATATTGTTTCAAGCTCATCGACAGTAATGCGGTTTTCAATTTGGGTGATTTTTTGAGCAACTAATTTAGCTTTGCCTTCGAAGTCTTCCAGGTCAGTTGAATCGCTGATTATCAAAATATGACCACAGTCTAGGCTAATCTCTATTCCCGGAAAAACAACAACTCCTAATGCTTTGCTAATCATATTAAACTGCTCTCCATCAAACATATTATGATTTGTTATTGCAATAGCATCCAGCTTTGCTTTGGAGATGTATTTTTCTAGGTTTGCTATATCAAAGTTAAAATCACTATCCCAGTCAGTTGATATTGTATGAATATGTAAGTCAATTTTTTTCAAGGGCAGCTCCTTTTTAAGATTCCGCTGGCCAGCTACGGACCTTTTTTCCGCCCTGTGGGCGGTTATTTTCTCGTAACTCCATTATTTATAAGACTTACCCGCCTTTTTGCTTGTTTAATCTGTCGCATATAACGCTTACTTTGCCTTGGTTGTTTTGGTTCAGCGTAAATTGGACAAAATCACTTTTTAATTTAAAGAGGGAATTAAGGGGTGAAGTCTCTTTTTTTTTGCAATACATCACATATGTCCTTTATAAACAAAGTTTTACAGCTTAAAATCTGGCCATATTTTAAAGTGTTATTCATATCATTCCTGTTCTGGTCTTCCCTGCCCGACATTCACAGCGGACAGGAATACCCACTCTACCAATGTCAACCAAGACGGTTGACCTGCTTAGGGTCATACGGCCTTTGTTATCATAACAATACATTGTCGGCATTATCGCATATAAAACCCTTATTGTCAACAGAATTATACTGGTTACTGCCGGCGTTTACGCTATAGCTGTCAGTGTTGGGAGAGAAATAAAGGGCCACGGGTTCTTTTAGTTGTAAAGTACTAAATTACAATAATTTATAAAATAAAGTACCGTCAATTGTTCTTGGCAAATACTGCCGTTACCGCCCCAGCAGGTGAATGCCGCCGGCTGATATTTAAATTGACAGTAAGTGTGCCGATGTTATAGTAGGGCGAAACAGACGCGAAATGCAAATTCAGGAAGGTAAATCATGTATTCAAAAAGATTGTTCGTAGTACTTGTTTTGGCCGGCTTGGCTTTCGCCGTCGCCGGAAGTGAGGGTTATATAGTAAGATGGTCGGCTCCCTGGCCGGATCCGGCAAAGCCCGATGCCGGACTGCCTCTGCTGGCGGGCGTTAAACACTATGAGATTTTCCACGGCAGCAGTGAAATGGGAATGTACAACCACGGTCCAGTTTCAATCTGCAATAACGGCGTGTTTTATGTGATGTGGTATTCTCATAAGAACTGCGAAGATGCTTCCGGCCAGAGAATCCTGTTTGCAGACTCGCCGGATGGCATGCAGTGGGCTGACACCGAAATCCTCTTTGATTCGCTCAGCCCGTTCGCCTATCGCGGGGTGGAGGGTATAAACATGTTTCCTTCGGGTTTCTACACCGTCGGGGACCGGCTGTATGCAATCGCCAGGGTGAACTATATAAAATGGCCGCAAGGCCCTGTCACCGAAGGCGGTTCGGTTTATGAGCAAATCGGCTACCTTGCCAGGTGTATCAAAACGCAGGGAACATCTGGAAAGGCATTCTGGCTTCTCGAAGAACTGCCGGAGGATGAGAGCCTTCTGAAATACCCGTGTTATCCGGATACGAACACTCAAACAGCGGCGGACGCCCTGGAGCTGCTGGAAAATATCCGCAACAGGGGCAGGCGTAAAGGTAAATATCCAGAAGCCCCTGAGGGAGTCAAACTCTGCGAGGACAGTATATACACCCGCGGCGACGGCCGGCAGGTAAGGCTTTTCAGGGATGACGGCCGCTCACTGCGTATGTTCGCGTCTATAAGAAGCTCTGAAGATGATAAATGGTCAAGGCCCGTCAAGACGAATATTCCCGATAGCTGCGCAATGACCGTCAGCGGGCGGCTGTCCGACGGCAGGGTTTATATGATAGGCAACAATATCCCAAAACTATGGCTTCGCAGCCCGCTGTTAATTACCCTTTCGGATGACGGCGCGGATTTTGATCAGTCATGGGTAATTCGCTGCTGTGATCCAGAGCTTCGTGAGAAAAAATCCATGGACGGCAAAGGCCCCGGTTTTCAATACCCCAATGTGTGCATGTCTAAGAGCGATATGTGGGTTTTTTATTCTGTCGGCAAAGAAGATATTGGCGTAACACGCATTCCACTGGAAACACTCCCGCAAAAAAGTGATTAACAAGCCTAATTAAAAAATTGGTGTATAATGATTTACGCGGATTCAACTCCCAAGTGCAATTAAGTTAAATCCTGTTTTGTTATCCGGTTAGGTATAATTACTAAGCCGGCAGGAGCCGGGCATTTCCGCAGGCAAGCTCAAGCTCGAATCCCTGCCGACGGAGTGATTTGTAAAATGTCTAAGTGGCAGAATGCCTGCTATCAGGCTTCAGGGGGATATAAACCAGATACGAAAATGAAATCCGTTAAATGAAAAGGATCTAATTCTTGTTAACCCCGCCAAGGCGTCTGTCACGGTTGGCGTAAGAGATGATGGCCTTTTCTACGTCTTCGAGCTTGAAGTCCGGCCAGAGAGTGTCGGTGATGTAGAATTCGGTATAGGATATCTGCCATAGCAGAAAGTTGCTTATTCGCATCTCTGCTGATGTTCGTATCAGCAGCTCAGGATCAATCATATCGGCTGTGCACAATGCTTTTGAGAACTTTTCTTCGTCGATATCGTCGGGCTTGAGTTTGCCTTCAACGCAGTCGGCGGCGAGTTTTTTTGCCGCGTCAATGATCTCCTCCCTCGAGCCGTAGTTCAGAGCCAGCCCGAGTTTCATGCCGTCGTTGGCCCTGGTCATCTCCATGCTCTTATCAAGCTCTTCGAGCAGCTCATCGCTGAGCGGTTCTCTGCGTCCCAGATGGATTAGCTGCACATTGTTCTCCATCAGGGTCGGGCGTATCTCCACGAGGTAGCGGGTAAAGAGCTGCATCAGGAAATCAACCTCCATCTGCGGGCGTTTCCAGTTTTGCATACTGAACGAATAGAGCGAAAGCGCTTCAATGCCCATCTTGACACAATCCAGCACGATTCGTATAACGACCTTTGCGCCTTCCCTGTGCCCGATGAATCGCGGCTCATCCCGCTGCTCGGCCCAGCGGCCGTTGCCGTCCATAATTATGGCGATGCTTTTTGGCATTTTATCTGCCGATATGCCGAGCTTCTCGGCAGCAGCTTGTCTTTTCTGCTCAAAGTCACTCATTTTTCACCCCGGGAGTCTGCTGAAAACAGATTTGTTATTTCTTGTAAATGATATCACTTCTTTTAGGGCCTTTGCCGATCATTGTAACCGGAACATTGGTGATTTTTTCTACCAGTTCAATATATTTCTTTGCGTTTTCCGGCAGTTCATCATAAGTGCTGATCTTGCTGATGTCCTCTTTCCACCCGGGCAAAGTTTCATACACCGGCACGGCTTTGGCCAGCTCGCCGGCATCCGAGGGGAAGAAGTCAGTTTCCTGGCCGTCGATGGAGTATGCACGGCAGACTTTCAGCTCATCAAAACCGCTGATCGTATCGAGGTGCATCATTGCCAGCTCATTGATTCCGCCGATAAGGGCAGAATACCTGACGACTATGCCGTCAAACCAGCCGCACCTGCGGGGCCTGCCGGTAGTTGTTCCGTACTCATTGCCGCGTTCACGGATAGTCTGGCCGATCTCGTTGTCAAGCTCGGTTGGGAAGGGGCCTGCCCCGACGCGTGTTGTGTATGCCTTTATCACGCCGATGAACCGTTCAACCATCTTGGACGGTACCCCGCAGCCGGGACCCATGCCAAGCGCCGATGCGTTGGAGCTTGTTACAAAGGGAAATGTTCCGTGGTCAAGGTCCAGAAGTGCGCCCTGGGCACCTTCAAACAGCAGCGATTTGCCGCCGGCTATCATCTCGTGAAGCACCTTAGTTGTGTTGCATACGTATTTTAGCAGTTTATCCGCCGCGGTTTGGCAGTCCTGGAATACCTCGTCAACGCTTATCGGCTCTGCTCCGTAAAGTGCGGAGAATACCTTGTTCTTATATTCAATTATCTTTGTCAGTTTTTCTTTGAGGCCGTCAAGGTCTCGGAAATCCGCCATGCGAACGGCAAAACTTCGGCCGATTTTATCGGCGTAACACGGTCCTATGCCGCGGTTTGTGGTGCCGATTTTGTTCTTGCCCAGCGCCTCTTCTCGCAGGCCGTCTTCGATTTTATGGTATCTTAGCACAACATGGGCATTTTCGCTTATAAACAGCCTGCCGTCCATGGAAATATCCTTTTTAGTCAGGCCTTCAAGTTCTTGTATAAAGACTTCCGGGTCGAATACCACGCCGTTACCGATTACGCAGGCTGTTCCCGGGCGAACCGCGCCGCTGGGCATCAGGTGAAGGGCGAATTTATTCTCGCCAATGATAACGGTGTGTCCGGCGTTGGCACCTCCGGCAAAACGTACCACGGCGTCGCACTGCTCGGCGAGGATATCAACTACCTTGCCTTTGCCCTCGTCTCCCCACTGCAATCCTACGATGCAACAGTTCATTATATAAAACCTCAATTTTAATAGAGTTAACATAATTAAGCCGCACGGCAGACACAGCCGGTGCGGCATACGAACATATTCTATGCAAAAAGGGGCTTTTAGCAAATACTTTTTCGCCGCGTCGAGCCTTTCCGGCGGCAGACGGAGAGTTTTGTGAAATTCCCCATGGGATATCTTGAGTTTAATGCCCACCTGGCAAAGCATTTATATTTGCCAAAACATCGATTTCTTTTGCGGTTTTGATTGTAATAATTCGCAGACATTCAATAAAATGTTGACTTTAGATGATGATGTTGTAGAATTTTTTTAATAACTACTTACATAAAACAGCTTTAGTTTAAAATCAGGATCGGGCGGTTGTGAAACAGAAAACAACAAAAAAGATTTTGCGTAAACAGATGCCGATGCGGCGGGTACTTCTGGCTCTTTTGCCTTGTGTTGCCGGCAGTATTTACTTTTTTGGCTGGCGGAGTCTGGCGATGGTTCTCTACGCGGCGGTTATCGGCTTTATCACAGAGCTTATATTCTGCCGGATTCGTAAAGAATCTGTCAGCGAGGCAGTGTTTGTAACCACCACAATATTCTCGCTGATCATGCCGCCGGCAGTCGGTTTTCATGTTATGACAGTCGGCGTGGTATTCGCGGTGATGTTCACCAAGGAGATTTTCGGCGGTTTCGGGCGAAACATTTTCAACCCCGCGCTTGCCGGACGTTGTTTTGTATATGTATGCTTTCCCGTGGCGCTTACAGGTGCCTGGAGCCCACCCGCACAGGGTGTCTGGGGAGCGTTAGATCAGTGGACTACCGCAGTTACGGCAGACGCGATTACAGGCGCCTCGCCAATGGGCAACCTCAAAGCTGGTAAAATCGTTCTCTCCGGCGATGAATCGGCGGCAGAGACTGTTCCATTTGACATAGATGAAGGCGAAACTGTCGAGCTGAAACGCACAGCGCTTCTCAAAGGGCTTCTGCTGGGCAGGATCAGCGGCACAATGGGTGTTACCAGCGTGCTTCTGATACTGATCGGCGGCGTGTATCTCTATGTTACAAAGACGGCAAGCCGCAAGATTATCCTTTCAACCATAATCACTTATGCCGTTGTCAATCAGGTCTTGTACTGGTTCGGGGTTGACCCTGTTCCGGGGGCATGGCCGGCGGTTCTTGGCGGTGGTTTCCTTTTTGGGGCGTTCTTTATGGCGACAGACCCGGTTAGTGCACCCAGAACTGAAGAGGCCAAAATATTTTACGGCATAATCATCGGCGTATTCACAACGGTTATCAGGAATTTTTCGATATTCAACGGCGGGCTGATGTTCTCGATACTCATCGGCAACATGTTCGCACCGATTATCGATTACGGTGTGCGGGCATATAAGGCCAGAAAAAGTGAAAAGGAGCCGGCATGATTGCAGATAAAAAATGGTTTCCCGTTTTGTATATGTTCGTTATAACCGCTTTGTGCAGCTCGGTTTTGATTGGTTTTACGCGTGTTACTTCTGAGCGTGTGGATGCCAACCAGCTGCTCGCGTTTGAAAAGGCTGTATTGGAGGTTCTGCCGGGGGTTTACGAGCAGGGGCAAAACGCATCGGGGGTAGATGTCCATAAAATGTTTACTGAAAAGGTTACCGAGCCCGATGAGTCTTCCGCCGGCGCGTACACGTTAAGAGAAGACGGCAAAATAGCCGCGTACGCTCTGCCGGTCAGCGGCCAGGGATTCTGGGCGCCGATTGACGCGATTATTGGGATCGCCGCCGACGCTGAGACAATAACCGGCATAGCTATATATGAGCAGAACGAGACACCCGGCCTCGGCGCAGAGATTACCAAGCCGCAATTCAAGTCCCAGTTTGACGGCAAGGTGCTTTTAGAGGGCGATAAGCCACTCAGCATCAAACGCCCGGGCAGTGAGCTCGACGATAGCAGCGTGCACGCCGTTACCGGAGCCACCCAGACAAGTGTGCGGTTTGAGAAGATTATCAATGACGGCGTAAAGAAGTGGCGGCAGGAGATGGGAACTATAAAATAGGCAATAGGCAATAGGCATTAGGCATTAGGCAATAGGCAATAGGCAATAGGAAATAGGCATTAGGAAATGATGATATGAATGCAGAGAGTAAAAAACTGATATACGAGGGGTTATGGAAAAATAATCCCGTCTTTCGGCAGGTGCTGGGTATTTGCAGCACGCTGGCGGTAACAAACCTTGTGATGAACACTGCTGTTATGTGTGTGGCGCTTATCTTTACTCTGTCACTGAGCTCGGCATCGGTTTCGATTCTTCGCAACATCACACCCCGCAATATACGAATGATGGTCGAGACGCTTATAATCGCTTTTTATGTTATCATCGTTGACATTATCCTCAAGGCATACTGGCCCCAGATGAGCACGAACCTCGGGCCGTATGTGGGTCTGATAATTACAAACTGTATTGTGATGGGCCGCTGCGAGGCGTGCGGCATAAACAACCCGCCGGCAACCGCCTTTATCGACGGTATGTTCAATGCACTGGGCTATTCGTTTGTACTGCTGATAATCGCTACTTTCCGCGAGATTCTGGGAATGGGGACGTTTCTGGGTTTCTCGGTGCCGTATTTCAGCGGGCCCGGCTGGGATAAATGGATCATAATGGTCATGCCGCCCGGGGCGTTTTTTATGCTCGCAATAGTGGTATGGGTGTTCAGGTCTATCCAGGATAGAAAGGAGCAAAGCTGATATGAATTTTGGTTCTGAAATTTCACAGGCCTTTGTAGTCTGTATATCCGCGATATTCACGCAGAATATTCTGCTCTCGTATTTCCTTGGGCTTTGCCCGTTTATCGGCGTTTCCCGTGAGGTTAAGACCTCGATCGGGCTGGGGCTGGCGGTGATATTCGTTATGACATTTACCGTGATGCTCAACTGGCTGGCGTATCATTATGTGCTTGCTCCGCTGAACCTGCATTTTTTCCGGTTTATAATGTTTATCATCATAATCGCCGCGTTTGTTCAGTTTATTGAGATGGCAATAGACCGCTTTTCGCCGGTGCTGTACCAGAATCTGGGGGTTTTCCTGCCGCTGATAACGGTAAACTGCGCGATACTGGGTGTCTCGCTGTTTATGGTGATACGTGACTACAGCTTCATAGTTACCATCGGCTACGGCCTGGGCAGCGGTATCGGCTGGTTTCTGGCGATTATCGCAATGGCGGGCATTCGCCAGCGGCTGGCAAACGAGCGGATACCAAAGGGGCTCCAGGGTGCAGGGATAACGCTCATTGTTGCCGGCATAATGGCGCTGGCATTTATCGGTTTTACAGGTGTTTTGCAGGGACAGTAAAGTCTTGGCTCTATAAACAGGAATTTAAATGTTTACAACAATACTGATATCCGTACTTATAATAAGCCTGATAGCTGCGGCGCTTGCGGCGGTTCTGGCAGTCTCCGAGAATTATCTCGGCGATTACGGCCCGTGCAAGATTACTATCAACAAGGAAAGCGAGCTGGAGGTCCGCGGCGGCAAGAGCCTGCTGGCGCTGCTTTCCCAGGAGAAGATATTCATCCCGAGTGCCTGCGGCGGACGGGGCACGTGCGGCATGTGCAAGCTCAAAGTTCTCGAGGGCGGCGGGCCGCTGCTGCCGACAGAAGAGCCGTTTCTAAGCGATGAAGAACGTGATTCAAACGTGCGTCTCTCATGTCAGGTTAAGGTTAGAAACGATATAGAAATACAGATACCTGATGAGATATTTGCCGTTCAGGAGTTTAAATGCAGATGTGCTGATATCCTCGAGCTCACCCACGACATCCGCCAGTTCACCTTCGAGCTGATTGAGCCGGAGAAGATTGATTTTGTGCCGGGCCAGTATGTACAGCTCTTTACCCCCGCCTATGAAAAGAGCAGCGAAGAGGTTTACCGCGCGTACTCGATATCATCTGATGCCCGTAATGACGGCAAGATTGAGCTGATTATCCGGCTTGTACCAAACGGCATCTGCACGACGTACTGTTTCGATTATCTCAAAGAGGGCGACGAGGTGAAGCTCAACGGCCCTTACGGCGATTTTCAGCTTTCCGATACAGAGGCACCGATAATTTTCATCGCCGGCGGTTCGGGCATGGCTCCGATAAAGTCGATGCTGCACCAGATGGTCAATACCGATAATAAACGCAAGGCCTCGTACTTCTTCGGAGCAAACAAGGTCAGTGAGCTTTTCCTGGGCGATTTGATGAAGGATTTTGAGTCGCAGCTGGCAGATTTTACGTATGTGCCGGTAGTTGCCAACCCCGAGCCGGAAGAGAACTGGGACGGCGAAACCGGTCTTGTAACTGAAGCTGTCAAGCGGCAGATCGACGATGCCTCGGTTTGTGAGGCGTACCTGTGCGGCAGCCCGGGCATGATCGACGCTTCAATAGCCGTTCTAAAAGAGCTTGGCATGAAAGAAGAAAATATTTTCTACGATAAATTCGCTTAAAGCAGAGGGGCAGTTGAATATGAAAGAATCACCGCAATCAAAAAAACTCGAAGCTATGCTCAGGTCATCAAAGCTCGTGGCGGGCGGCTTTCTCGGCACGGACAACCGCAGCGTCTCGGAGATTATTGAAACTGACCGGCAAACGGCTGCCGCGGCTGGGTATTCAACCGCAGAGATCGCCCGGCGGATGCAGGAGATTACCGACATCGCAGTTACGGGTTTGGGTAATTTTGTGCGGATTGATGAGGGCCTGGAAGCGATGGTCGAAGAGGCAAAGGGCTCGCTCGTATGCCCCTGGCCGCACCCGGGAACTTACGCAAAACGTGTAACGATACTTAGAGATACAAAAAACCAGAAGTTGCTCCAATGGTCAGATTTGAATATCCACATGATCGCGGAGCACGGATTTTTCGAGGGCAGGGGCTCAACGTTTAGGTTGGAACCTGATGAGCTGGCAGATGTGATATTTTGAAAGTCTGCCGTTTTGTGGGAGACTGGATAACCCTGAATGTTTTTTTTAGTCCAAGTTTCAGCTTGTTCTTAGAAAACGCACTAAAGTGCGAACTCTTGCGTGGTGCGGATATTCCTTATCCGCTAATTATTCAAACAAATTTTTAATCAAAGCAGATCACTTACAATCATATCAGCCACAGTATCGCTTGTGTTGACTGCCGCCATTGGGCGGACGATCTCCAGCAATTCATGGTTTATCTGTTTCATGTCTTCAGGTTTTTTGAGCAGGTTTTCAGCCGCGGAGATTATCGGGTCAACCGAAGTAAAATACGGCATAAACTCTGGTACAAGCTTCCTGCCGGCAAGGATGTTGACAAGCGAAAGGTGCTTTATCCTTATCAGCCATCGCCCTACAATGTGCCACAAAATTCGGTTCGACTGATACATCACAACCATTGGGCAGCCCGACGCGGCGACCTGAAGCGTAGCGCTGCCGCTGGCGACAAACGCCAGGTCAGCATTTCTGCACTGCTTAAAAAGGTCACCCGTACTGAACTCGCATTCGAGCCCGTCAATGCGCGAAGCCTTGAGTTTGTCCAGTTTTTCCGTGTCGCAGGCAACCGCGTGTACCGAGATGTCAGGGAAGCTGCCGCGAAGATGCTTTGCTATTGTCTGCATCGGCTGCCAGAGGTGTTCGATCTCGGCATCACGTGAGCCGGGCAGCAGCACAATCCTTGCTTTATCGGCTGAGAAATTTCCATAATCCCGCCGCATGGAATCGACGTTGAGATCCATATCGTCAAAGAGCGGATTTCCCACAAACCGGCAGTTTATGCCGCGGCTTCGAAACCACTGCTGTTCAAACGGCAGTATGCACGCCAGCGTATCGCAGCACCGCCGGAGTTTGTGAATTCGCCATGGCGCCCATGCCCACAGCTGCGGTGCTACATAGAAGAAGGTCGGAATATCAAAGCGTTTGGCGAGTTTTGCAACGTGAAAATTAAAAGCCGGAGAATCGCATACCACGATTTTGCTTATTTCGCTGCCTCTGAAATATTCTTTTACATCCTTGAGCAGGCGGCGGTAGTAGCCGATCTGTTTGAATGCGTTGTAAATCATCGCCGCGTTTTTGACGGTGTTTGCCAGAAGCTCGCATCCCGCCTCTGCCATCCGGTCGCCGCCTATGCCGACAAACCGCAGATGCGGCTCTCTGGCCCTGAGGCTGCGTATAAGATTGGCGCAGTGGGCGTCTCCGCTGGCTTCGCCGGCACTTAGGAATATAGTGTCGTGCCGGTTACTCATCTTCGTACATCG
This sequence comes from Limihaloglobus sulfuriphilus, assembly GCF_001999965.1. Lineage (GTDB taxonomy): Bacteria > Planctomycetota > Phycisphaerae > Sedimentisphaerales > Sedimentisphaeraceae > Limihaloglobus > Limihaloglobus sulfuriphilus. The sequence goes on from NZ_CP019646.1 coordinate 373,607, forward strand.
TGTCGATTTCTTCTCGCTTTATACCGGCCTTTTTGAGGTGTCTCTCCGGCACGCTCTTTAGTATCTCGCGTGCCTGCTCGGCGTATATTGAGCCGCGGAATGTATCCATAACCTCGAGGCAGTCGCTGATGCATTTGTTCGAGCTGCCCAGACGCGTCAGGCTTTTGCGGTGCATGGTCGCGCTCTGTATCAGCCGCTCGGCCATTGCCTTGTGTTCTTCTGAGAGCTCTTTGTATTCAGGTTCTTCCTTTTTCTGTTCTCCGCCGGAATAATCACCGGGGCCGGCGTTGGGGTTCATCATTCCCATCATCGGATCGGCAGCCGGACCAAAGTTCATATCCTCAGAGTAGCCTGCCTGACCGCTTTTTCTCATACGTTCTATGTCATCTGGGTTGAAACGAGCAACCTGTTGGCGCATTTCCTCGGTTTCTTCCATTGACAGGTAATTCATGCAGTCGCCCTTCAACTGGTTAAGAATCATCGGGGCGGTTACACCGTCGGCGCGGCCTGCGTATTTTAGTTTCTTATCAGCGCTGACAATGAGCATTAGTGATTTATCAAGCGTCTTGATGACCTCGAGCTCTTTGGGCAGCTCATCTGGATTGTCTATCGTGGCAAACTGTACGGTCAGCTTATTCTCTGTCATCAGCTCCGCCAGCGCATCTTCACCGTCGGGGGCGGTATTGATAACGGCAAACGCTATCTCATCAAGGCACTGGCACGACATCTCCATCCAGTCAATCACCCGCAGGGATTGTGCAACATCAGCAGTGTCCTCAAATCCAACGCCGCCGTATTCGCCGGGCATTCCGCCCATCATCGGATCCATCATGGCCGGCATTCCCATCTCGGGCATCGGCATTGATCCCATATCGTTATAGTCCTCAGATTTTGCGGCTTCTTTTTTTCTCGCTGCATCCCCAAAAACTCTCGCCCTGTCTTCTTTTGACTGGCGGGTCTGCTGTTCGTTATTCTCTTCGTTACTGTCGCCGCTGTCTGATTCCTCTTTGGAATCTTCTTCTTCGGGTTTTGCCACTGACGGCACAAACAGAGCGCAGACATACTCAAAATTCTTGTATTCGTCGGGAATCTTGATTTTTGACGCGATATCAGAATCAAGATATTCCACGGTAAGCTCATCGGGGTAAATCTCTAAACGCGGCTGACTCATCTCAATGGAGAGGTCGATATCGCGGTCTCTTTGCATCCGCTCTTCACGGGTTGGCCTGCGTTTATCGATAACCGGCCGGGGCTGTTTTCCTTCGAGGATCGAGAAAAGCCACTGTGAGACATAGGCATCGCCGTTTTCGGGGTTGATCTGGTATGCGCGGGCGGAATTTTTCAAAGCGTTTTCAACGTTGTCTTTTTCGCCCTTGTAGAAATCGTACCAAGCTGAGAGCAGGTAATAATCGCTGATTTGAGAATCGTCGAAAAATTTCATGCCGCGGCGGGATTCTCTGATCTGCTCCCACCAGATCTCGAGGTCTTTATCGCTGAACCGGCGGTGATTGTTGACCGCGGAGATGACCGTTTCGAGAAAACGCCTGTTCTGCTCGGCGTATTCGTTGGCGGCGTCCTTCATCTTTTCGAGCCTGTCCTCGCGGCTCTGCATTGCGGCCTTTCGCCTGTCGCTGCTGTCGTTAGAGCCTTCCATGTCCGGCATTCCCATTCCAGGCATACCGTCAGCCGCCAGCGAGATGCCCGAAAATACGAGCAATATCGTCATAAATTTGTATATAATAGAGCTTTGCAATTGTTTGCCTTTCTGAATAAATATAGCAAAAGTACAATTATCAATATTTAGCAATATTATATACACTTCGAGTGATATTTCAATAAAACACATAAAAATTGATATTGCCTTTGCGTGTTTTCAAAGTAAAATAGTTTTTCTGATTATTTGTAAATCAATGAAATTTCCGAATTTAAACTACAATAAAGAATTTATATGAAATATACGAAACCAGAAAACCTTGAAAACCGGCTTACTACTGAGCTTCTGCCGGCGGTTCGCTCGCCGGGGCGTTATATCGGCGGCGAATTCAACCAGATCGTTAAAGCGTTCAGGGCAGATGATCTGCATTTTGGACTCTGCTTTCCGGATATCTACGAAATCGGGATGAGCAATACCGCCGTCTCGATCATTTACGACCTTGTAAACACGCTGGATTACGCATCGTGTGAGCGGATATTCTGCCCGTGGACAGACGCCGCGGCAGTCATGCGGGATAAATCCCTGCCGCTGCATACTCTTGAGACGAAAACCGCGGCGTGTGAGCTTGATGTTTTGGGTTTCAGCGTTACCACAGAGCTCTGCAATACGAACATACTGCTGATGCTGGAGCTGGCGGGCATTCCGCTGCTAGCCGGCGAACGCGGCGAAGAAGACCCGCTGATACTCGGCGGCGGGCAGATTGCTAACTGCTGTGAACCGCTGGCGGACTTTTTTGATATGTTCATCGTCGGTGAGGCGGAGGATGCACTGCCGGAGCTGCTTGAACGTCTGCACATGCACAAAACCGCCGCCACTCCAAGAAAAGAAATACTGCTTGATCTGGCAAAACGCTTTGAATGGCTTTATGTCCCTTCGTTGTACGAATTTGAATACGACGGTGAGGAAATAACCGCATTTAAGCCGCTTGTTGAGGGCCTTCGCTGCCGCTTTGAAAATGCTGTTGTAAAGGATTTCGAGAACGCGCATCTGCCGCAAAAGCCGATTGTGCCGTTTGTCCAGGCGGTGCACGAGCGGGTGAGCATCGAGGTTATGCGGAGCTGCCCGGGCAGGTGCCGCTTCTGCCAGGCAAGTTTCAGCCGCCGGCCTGTCAGGGTTCGCAGCATCGAAAAAATTGTTGAGACTGCCAAAGCCAACTACCACGCGACGGGTTTTGATACGATATCACTGCTGAGCCTCTCGACGGCGGATTATCCCTGGCTCAATGAGCTTGTTGACAGGCTCAATGAGTACTTCACCCCGCTCAAGGTCGGCCTCTCGCTGCCCAGCCTCAAGGTTGACAAGCAGCTTGAGCTGGTGCCGAAGATGGCGGCATCGGTACGCAAGGGCGGGCTGACGATCGCGGTAGAGGCGGCAAGCGAAAAACTCCGCCGCGTGATAAACAAACCGATCACCGACGAGAATCTTTTTAAAGCGATAGACCAGGCATACCAGAACGGCTACCAGCGTGTCAAGCTGTACTTCATGGCGGGTTTCCCCGGTGAGACCGAGGACGATATCCGCCGGATTGCCGACCTGTCAAATGATGTGGCGCAGCGTCGGCGCAGATTCGCCAAGGGAGCCGCAGAGGTTAGTGCCGCGGTAAGCTGGCTGATACCCAAGCCGCATACGCCGCTGGGGTGGATGGGTCAGAAGCCGGCCCAATATTTCGAAAACGTTAAAAAAATCATTCTCGACCGCAAATACGAGCTCAATGCCCGCAGCGTGCGGTTCAAGTTCCACGAGATCGAGGGCAGTTTGCTTGAGACTGTCATGGCCCGCGGCGACAGGCGGCTGGGCGGCGTGATTTTAAACGCTTACAAAGGGGGGGCGTGTTTTGATTTGTGGCGTGAGAATTTCGATTTCCAGCTGTGGAAGAATGCTTTCAGTGATGCGGGTATTGACCTGTACAAGCTCGCGCAGAAGCAGTACGGCGAAGATGATATTTTGCCCTGGCAGCACCTCGGCGGGCCGGAGAGGGACTATCTGCTCAAGCACTACCGCGCCGCTCTCGAAGAAGCGAACGAATCGTAATAGCAGGGCTGGGCATTCTGCTCAACATCGTTAGAGTTCAGGCTTTAACCTGTTCTAATAAGACACACTAAAGTGTTAACTCTAACTGTCATTAAAACGTAGGATAGGCTTCCAGCCTGTCACTAAAACGCAAGCCAGGCATCTCTGCTTATTTTTCAATGTCAAGCAAGATGCCTGACCTGCATTGGTGTGAGCTGTTTATTGTCTTTTGCGTATTTTCGCTGCCAGCAGTCCGCCCGCCGCGAGAATCAGCATAGAAGCCGGTTCTGGAACCGTAACGCTTAGATATGGTTTGGTCGGCCCTGAGCCGTCGTCGTAGTCAGTTTTCGGTCCGGCGATCACCATTACCCTGTTTATGTCTTGTGTTTGTGCGAATTTCGGGATGCTGAAAACCGCATAGCCGTAGCCGTTTGTGATGTCGGATTTAATCTGGTCGGTTACGTCGATACTGTTCCAGCCGGATACAAATGTATCAGAAGCGGCGACTGCCGTATCGCCGGCGATCTGCTGTGCCGCGTCACCGGTGGGTGCGGCAGTCTGAGTTGTTAGATGCATAAGGTTTGTCGGGCTGTCCGAGCTGTAGGATATAAGGTAAAAGTTCAACGCCGCGGACTGGATTTCCTGCCCGCTGACAGAGCTGATGTCTATCTGGAAAAACGCGTCCGCGCGATAGAAATACCTGTCGGAGCCGCCGTAGTACTGGTAGTCGTTGCGGGAGATTATATACCCGTTTGCGTCGCCGTAATTGAAACCGTCGTCGGTGTAGGTTGAGAATCCTGTTGTCCTCTGCCACCAGTAATAGCCGGCGTTTGTCTCGCCAAGTGTTATTTCAGCAGCGGAAACGGTTAAACATTGAAATGCGAGAAACGCGGCGGCTATACAAACCGCACCTGATGATACTTTTTTCCTCATGGTCACCTCTCAAGTTAATTCATTGTACTTTAAAAATATTTTCACACTATTTCTTATTAACAATTTTATTCCTGAGTTATTTAAATGTCAATCTTAATCTGTAAAAATCTTTGTGTGTGACATTTATTTGTGGTCTGCAAAAGAAAAAAAAGATTTTTTTTAAATATTTTAAAATATTTTCTACCTCTATATGTCGTTGTCTTTGTTGTCTGCACTCACTGTTTATAGAAGATGCGACCGTTTCTGTCATACCGTATTAAAACCGAATACGCCGTCGGCTGCGACCATATCTGTCATACCCCTGCGGTATAATGCAGTCAATGAAAAACACTGATTAAAAACATGTACAGGACAGGACAGAATGAGTTTAGATTTTTACAGACAGAATTACCTTACAAACACACGCCGCGGCCCCGCGCCGGCAGGGAACAAACAAAGCAAACCAACCCAGACACCTGCATTGCCCGAAAGCCCTGTTCCAATCAACACTGCCGGGCGCAAGGCCTGAGTACGGGTGCACCTCTACCCGTTACAGATGAAAGGGAACCTTAAAAGAGGAGGGTGATGAAATAAGCTGATTCTAACGGGTAGGTCGTTAGTTGTTGGTCACTCTTAGAAAGCCCCGGAGGATAACACCTTCGGGGCTGAAGTTTGGGCGTATGGGCGTGTTTTTCGTTGACTATAAATGCCGCCGCGGATAAAATCGACACGTAGGATAGGCTTCCAGCCTGTCAATAAAACGTAGGATAGGCTTCCAGCCTGTCATTAGACAATGTCAAGCAGGATGCTTGAGCTGCTTAAGTTTAGAGTACGCCGTTAGAGTTTGCCGTAAGAATCCACGCTTCAGCGTATTTATTTTCTTACTTAGCAAGCTAAAGCTTGTACTCTTACGCTTAATTTCTTATGCTTGAGCTCTTGCGAACATACTAACAAAAGAATGAGGTAGCAGGATGACAGAGACAGCAGAAAATAACCAGCAGCCGGAATATCTGAAATGGGCGGACTTTTACACAGAATTTTCGACAAAGCTGCTGCCGTACAGAAACAAACGAAAAGAGCTAATAGATGAGCTCAAAAGGCTTTCCGAAGAAATCCCTCTACTTACGTATCTTAATAAAGATCAGCTCTCTGACGGCAGCAAAGGTTTTGTACGGGATATCTGCCCATTTACTTTCATCGCCACCTTCAACAGAGGCGGTACAAACAAGAACCGCCTGGAGATTGCAGGCAGGCTCGCCGAATTTCTCGGAGTAACATCTGCTTTGCCGGATAATCTTGAAGTAGGTGTTCCTACATTGGATTCTCGAAGATCGTGGTTTTTCTCAAACGAGAAGTCTCGAAAACCAGATGATATCAATAGTCTTTGGAGCATATTCAGCAATGCAATAGAATTTGCCGACGGCGGCAGTGAAGAAAGCAGGCTTGAGTTTGTTGACGCTTATGAAAAGGCGCTTCAAGTCAGGAACACAGGCTGGAACCTGACCATGGGGCTTTTCTGGACGCGGCCGCAACATTTTGTGAACCTCGATACGCCGAATCAAGAGTACATATTCAGTCGCCTGACTCCGGAAGGAAAAAAATCTAAATGGGAAAAACAACTCAAAACCGGCAAAGGGTATCTGGAGCTTAGAGACCTGCTTTTGGAACGATTCAAAGACTCCGATTTCCCCGCCCACTCATTCCCTGAACTGTCATACAAGGCATGGATAGCAAAAACCGAAAATCCCGAACCTCAACCTTCGTATGACCGACCATATTGGTTTGTAGGTGCAGTTATTGATAATCAAGACTTTACAGATAAGTTTGTCAATGAAGGAATCTGGAGGCATGGTTTTAACGAAGGTTCTAACATTGACAAAGTGTATTCTATTCAAGCCGGTGATAGAATAGCAATCAAATCTACTTATACTCGAAAGAACAATATACCTTTTGACAATTATGGGCAAACTGTCTCCGTGATGGCAATAAAAGCCATTGGGACAGTTATCGAAAATATAGGAGACGGCCAAAACATAAAAGTTGATTGGACACCGGTTCAACCTGTTCGAGAATGGTACTTTTATACGTTCATGCCAACCATCTGGGAAGTTTATCCTCATAATTGGCACGCCAAGCAACTTATTGAGTTTACCTTTCAGTATAAAGAGCAAGATATAAAGAGGTTCAAAAATGATTCATACTGGAGAGACCGATTCGGTGATCATCTAAAAGATAAAATTTCTCCGGTTGAACCTTACACACTTGAGATGGCGATGGACGGGCTGTTTATGGGTGAGGATACGTTTACAAACATTGTCTCACTGCTTGAGGCGAAGAAAAACGTTATCCTTCAGGGTGCTCCGGGTGTCGGCAAGACGTTTATTGCCAGACGGCTGGCGTATTATCTGATGGGCGTTGAGGACGATAGCCGGGCCGCGATGATACAGTTTCACCAGTCGTACAGCTATGAGGATTTCATACAGGGCTACCGTCCTGACGAGGGTGGTAATTTTGTCTTGCAAAATGGTGTATTCTATAATTTCTGTGAGCGGGCAAGGCAGAGACCAGACCAAAAGCACGTGTTCATCATAGACGAGATAAACCGCGGCAACCTGAGCAAGATATTCGGCGAGCTGATGATGCTTATCGAAAGCGACAAACGCGGCGACAAATTCGCTATCCCGCTGACATACGGCAAAAACGGCGAGAAGTTCAGCATACCCGAAAATGTGTATCTGCTGGGGACGATGAACACCGCCGACCGCTCGCTTGCGATGGTGGACTATGCACTGCGGCGGCGGTTCGCGTTTATTACGCTTGAGCCGTATTTTACAAGTAAAAAGTTTGCAATATTCCTCGCCGGCAAGGGTGTTTCAGGAGCAATAACAGAGAGCATAAAACTGGCAATGCAGAGCCTCAACGAGGAAATAAGAAAGGAATCCCGGACACTGGGCGAGGGTTTCTGTATCGGGCACAGCTTTTTCTGCCCTGAACAGCCGCCCGCCGATGAAAAGCTCTGGCTTGAGCGGATATTCAACCATGAGATCAAACCGCTGATTGATGAATACTGGTTTGACAACCCGGATAAGGCAGATAAAATGAAACAGCTTCTCAATCCAAAAAAAGGCAGCGTGCAAGATGGCCGGGCACAATGACCTGACAAAGATACCGGTCCTGAACCTCTACTACCTGCTAAGCTACGCATGGGATAAGCTCGAAGAGGCACAGCAGACCGATGTGTCGCAGAGCGATCATCAGGACAGCCTTTCGCTGTTTGCGCGTATCCTGTGCAGCGGCACCGAGAGACTGCTCAAACGCGGGCTTGACAGGGGTTATACAGAGCACAAAGAGCTTGTAAACCGAATCCGCGGCAGTGTGGATTTTGCCGCGTCCATCAGCAGGACGTTTATGAAGATGCCGCGGCTGGTCTGCGATTTCGATGAATTTGAACGGGATATACTGCACAACCGGATACTAAAAACGACGATCCGCAACCTGTTGTTCTGTGAAGGCCTGGACAGGGCATACCACAATGAGCTGCGCCTGCTGCACGGCAGGCTGAGCGGCATAACGGAAATCGCACTGACAAAGCGGTCATTCTCAATGGTAAAGCTCAACCGAAACAACTGGTACTATGACTTTTTGATGAAGGTCTGCGAGCTGATTTTTGAATGCCTTACACCGAGCGAGAATGCCGGCAGGTATAAATACCAGGATTTCGTGCGAAACCACAGCAAAATGGCACAGCTCTTTGAGGCGTTTGTGCTTAACTTCTACAAAAAAGAACAGAATACATACTCTGTTAAAGGGGAAACCATTGAATGGGATATCACAGAAAACGCAAGGCCGGAGTCTCTCGCTGTTCTGCCCAGGATGAATACCGATATTTCACTGGAGTCTGACAAACACAAAATCATAATTGATACAAAATTCTACCACGATACTTTATCGCAGAATTACGGCAAGGAACTTGCCAAATCGAGCAACCTCTACCAGATATTCGCATATTTGATGAATGACACGCACCCGAACAACGAGGGGATACTGCTCTATCCTGAGACATCAGCCGCCGCGGATTACAGCTGGTGTATAAAGGGGCGGCGAATTTCGGTCAGGACGATAAACCTCAACCGGCCTTGGCCGGTGATACACGAGGATTTGCTGGGGATTATAGGGTTGGCATAGCCGCGAGGGGTACGGTTTCGAGTTGTGAAGTTGGTTTGAAGTTGTTATCGGTTGGAGCAAATTCGTGAATTTGCTCTACTGCGGCATTAAAACAGCTCAAGCGTCCCTCGTGTCATTAACCGGCGGCAGAGATGCAGCCAATGCCGCGTACGTTTTGGGGTGCGGGCTTATATTCTTCTTGAAATGACAGTGTTTGAATGTAAAATTGATTTAAATTAAATTCTTGAGATTATTCGGAGCCGTGAATCTGAAAACCTTGTATGAACATCTTGGAGTTACCCGGGAAAAGAGCCGGGGCCGTGAGTACCCTGTTAAGGATCACCCGTACCGCTGCGCGTTCGACCGTGACCGTGACCGGATTATTCATGCCAGCTCGTTCCGCCGCCTTGAGGGCAAGACTCAGGTTTTCAGCCCGGGTATTGACGATAACTTCCGCACAAGACTGACTCATACCATTGAAGTCGCCCAAATCGGCCGCACTATCGCCCATGTTATGGGGCTCAACGAATCACTTACCGAGGCGATTTGCCTGGCTCATGATTTAGGGCACAGCCCGTTCGGCCATTGCGGCGAATCGATACTTAACGAGCTGATGAGCGGGTTCGGCGGTTTCGAACATAACCGCCAGTCCCTTCGGCAGATAGAACTTCTTGAACATCCGTATCCCGAATATATGGGCCTGAATCTGATGTATGAGACGCGGCTGGGGCTTGGCAGGCACCATTCAACGTATGATCTGGCGATGGATGCCCGTTTCCCGGAGAAACATTGCTCGCTTGAGGGGCAGATAACCAACTGCGCCGACCGTATCGCTTACAACTGTCACGATCTTGAAGATGGGATGCGTTCCCGAATAATAAGACTTGACCAGGTAAAGGATATGGATCTTGTAAAAATGGCCTCGGATACACTTAAGGTGAATTTTTCAGGAGATTCTTTTGTCAAAAGCAGCCGTATCGTCAAAACCATGCTGGATTTTCTTGTGGGTGACCTTATTGAAACCACTTATAAGAACATCGAAAATTTCAATATAAAAACGCTTGAGGATGTATATTATGCCCAAGAGGATGTGGTTGGCCTTTCGGCGGCGACTGACAGCCGGTTGAGGGACATCGAGCATTTTCTCATGGAAAACCTTTATATGACCTCAAGCATGAAGACCGCCGTCGGCGAGGCCCGCGAGTGCCTGGAGTACATCTTTGCTCGGCTGGTAAAAGAGCCGGAGCTGATGCCGAAGTATTATCGCGGTTTTATCGAAAGAGACGGGCTGCACAGGGCGGTTTGTGATTATATAAGCGGAATGACGGATAAATTCTGTCTGCAATACTACAATAAATTAAAAAATAATTCATTTTAGGATGACAATTTGAAAAGAATATTTACTTCCTGTTTTGGTCTGGGGTTTATGCCCGTCGCCTCCGGTACCTGGGGTTCTCTGCTTCCGGTAGTTGTTTTTATGGCAATGGGAACATTCGCCGCACCGGCGGCTGCGATAACAGCGGTTTTACTGCTGAGCGGCATTTTCTTTTCGTTTATTTGCGTTAGATACGGTACCCAGGTTGCCGACGAAATGCAGCTCAAGGACCCCGGCGAGATTGTCGCCGATGAATACGCCGGCCAGGCGTTAACGCTGATATTGGCGGTTCTCTTTGGCGGATATACTGCCGGCGAGCCTGTTTGCCTGATGGCGGGGGCTGCCTTTTTGCTGTTTCGGCTGTTTGATATCGTAAAACCCTGGCCAATAAGGAGTTTAGAGAAATATCCCGGCGGCTGGGGGGTGCTTTTAGATGACCTTCTGGCGGGTGTTTATGCCGGAGTTGTTTATATCATCGTGGCAAAAACCGGCATCATTGAGCGTCTGGACTGTTTAACCTGTTCGGGCTCTGCCTCCGGGGGGCTGACAGTGGATATGGCGGTCGTGCTGGGCATCGTTCAGGGGTTGACGGAATTTCTGCCGGTCTCGTCTTCGGGGCATCTGGTGGTTTTTGAGGATCTTTTTGCAGGCCTCGATCCTGATACGGCAGAGATGCTGCTGTTTGACCTCTCGATTCATGTTGGAACTGTAATTGCAGTTATAGCTGTTTTTTATAAAGATATAATCAAGCTGGTTACCGGTTTTTTCAACTGGAAAGATACAGGTTTTAAGCCGCTTGCTCTGTACCGTGAGAACGACAATGTGCATTTCGCCGCGGCGATGATTGTTACCATTATAACTACATTTATCTTTTACAAGATTTTTGAGGAGCCTCTGGACTCTGCCAGAAAGGTAAAGGTTGTCGTCGTTATGTGGCTGGTTACCGCGGCTTTGCTGTTTATAACCGACTTAAAGAAGGATACTACAAAAACTCTGCGGCAAATAGGTTTGTTTAGCGCTGCCATTATCGGTGCCGCCCAGGCCGCGGCGATTCTGCCGGGGATATCCCGCAGCGGTGCAACTATCTGCGCGGCGATATTACTGGGGCTAAAGCGTGATAAGGCTGTTGAATACAGCTTTTTCGTGGCGATACCGGTGATACTCGGGGCATCAGTGTTAGAGTTTATTGATAAGTACGATTTAATCAGCGGCAGCCATATTTCTCCGCTGATCTTCGCCGCTGGAATGGCCGCCTCGTTTCTAACCGGAATTGCGGCTCTTAAACTGCTTATCAATCTGAGCAGGCAGCGGCGGCTGAAATGGTTCAGCATTTATTTATTTATCGTGGCGGCTCTTGTATTTTACTTTGAGATAATGTAGAATACTCCATAGTTCAAAAATTAATGACATGTAGAAAACGAGGTTTAACTGTGGTAGAAGCTAAATATTCAAAACATAAACTCAATAATCTTTTGATTTACAGTGTTGTATGTTTAGTCGTGGCAGGCTGGTTCGCTTATGACGGCTACATCAGCAAAGACTTTATTGAAAAGCATACAATTGAGGGGAAACCCGATACGACACTGGTTTTTAATCAGAAATCACCACCGGTTTTCGTTATAGTCGGTGCGGCGTTTTTTGCTAATTTTCTGATTGCACGTAAAAGGCGGGTTTTGGCAGGCAACATGAGCCTTAGTGTGCCCGGCAAAGGCGAAATTACTTACGAGAGTATGACAGAAATTTCTCATGATGACGGAAGCTATTTCATACAGTATGTAAAAGACGGTATTGAAAAAGAGATAGAGCTTTCAGCGCGAAAGTATGATGGGCTTTCAGATCTTATGCAGTTTGTTTCGGGAAAAGTTACGGATAAAATTGAATAATCCCAAATACAGCCTATGCAAAGAGGGTTGGCCTGAGAGGACGGCTGGTATAAGTTGTTGTCATCAATAGATTAAGTATTCTTGCGGCATATTTGCGCCGAGAACGTTTTATTTGATCCCGCAAACCGGTTTTGCTATATGGAAAACGCGGACTTATCAACCTCACGGCCGCAGTAAATGCACGCCTTGTGGCGCGGGGCGACGGTTCTGCCGCATGATGTGCATTTCTTGACTGACTGCTGGTGTTTGCCGTCGAGTGTCCCGTCGCGAAGGTCGATTTCCTCGAGTTTCTGTGTCAGTTTTTCGTCTGTCCAGCCGTGCTCGTCCCGCAGCAGCTCCCAGAGTGTCTCGCATAACAGCAGTGTCCTTGAGAGGTTGTCCTCGAGCCAGCGTATGTGCCGCTGATTGCTCGCGGCTTGTGACTGTGCGGAAATATCAGAGCGGCCGCCGCTCTGGCGTGAGGTGAATCCGGAGGTTCGGAAACTTCCAATATTGCGATAGTTGAACATGTTAGAGCCTTTCAAAACAAAAAAGGTTTAAAGGTTCGGGCAAATGCCGCATCTGCCGTTTTGAGCTTAAAGCAGGGATTTTCTTAACTACTTTCGCTAATCCGTGCCGGCAGGCTTGACCTTTATTATAATTCGTATATCATGTTTATCATACTGGATATAGAAATATGCTCAAGAGATTCATCAAATATTACCTTCCACATAAGCGGCTTCTGGCAGCGGCTATGGGTGCGGCTGTCCTTTCGTCGCTTTGTTCGATTATGATACCGGTGCTTACCCGCCATCTGCTCAGTGAGTATCTGCCCTCCGAGGGGGGGCGGGCGAACATTAAAGGCATGAGCTGGGTTCTGGCGGCGATGTTCGCTCTGGTTTTTTTCTCCGCGGTTTTGAATTATATTCGGGTTCGCTGGGGGCATGTCCTTGGTGTCCGGATGGAATTTGACATGCGGGAGGATATCTTCAGGCATATCCAGAAGCTGAGCTTTACATACTTCGACAAGGTCAAAACCGGCCATATTATGAGCCGCATATCAAACGACCTGAATATGATAGCCGAAATAGCCCACCACGCCCCGGAGGATATACTCATATCTGCCTGCATGATAACCGGCTCGTTTATTGCTATGTTTATCTTTTGCTGGCAGTTGGCTTTAGTGGCTTTGGTGCCGCTGGTGTGCATTGTTTCCTGGGGCATATACTACGGCGGGCCGATGCGGCAGGGATTCCGCAAGGTAAGGCGAAAAATCGCCGATATAAACAGCTCTGTCGAGAATTCCGTGATGGGGATACGCGAGGTTAAGGCATTTGCGAACGAAGATGAAGAGATCGACAAGTTCCGCCAGGTCAATACCAGTTTTCGGCTGGCAAAGGAGCGGATGTATCTTATCATGGCGAATTTCTTTACCGTCATGAACATGATGATCGAGAGCTATTTTCTGGTAATAGTAGGTGCCGGGGCGATTATGATAGGCAAAGGAATTATAAACGTAGCCGATCTTGTCGCGTTTCTTCTTTATGTGCATTTTATACTCAAGCCTCTGCAAAGGCTTGTGAATTTTACTGAACAGCTCCAGCAGGGCAGCGCATGTTTTGAGAGGTTTATTGAGGTGATGGATATCGAGCCGGATATCGTTGACAGACCCGGAGCTGTATGTCCAGGAAATGTTAAAGGTTACATAAAGATAAGCAATCTGAATTTCCGTTATGAGAAGTCACCGGATCTTGTGATAAGAGATATAAATATGGAGATACCTGCAGGGCAAAGCGTAGCTATTGTGGGCGAATCAGGTGCCGGCAAATCTACGATAGTATCGCTTGTGCCGAGGTTTTATGAGCCGCTCTCGGGAGAGATTACGATAGACGGCTATAATATCATGGACTTACAGCAGCGGTTTTTGCGTGAGAAGATAGGTCTGGTGCAGCAAAGCCCGTTTCTCTTTGATACTACGGTGCGTGAGAATATTATGTACGGCAATCCCGACGCCGACGAGAGGCTGCTCTATGAAGCGGCTAAAAAAGCTAATATCTACGATTTCATCATGTCGCTGCCGGAGGGTTTCGATTCCATGGTGGGCGAGAGGGGAGTTATGCTCTCGGGCGGACAGAAGCAGCGGATCTCCATAGCACGTGTCTTTCTCAAGGACCCGCCGATACTTATCTTTGATGAGGCTACCAGCTCGCTTGATTCAGAGTCCGAGTCGCTGATTCAGAAATCAATGGAGCTGTTGAGTAAAGGCCGCACGACAATAATTATTGCGCACAGGCTTTCAACTGTGAAAAATGTTGATAAAATATACGTGATGCGGTACGGCAGAATCATAGAACAGGGCTCGCATGAGGAGCTGATCGAAAAGGACGGCTATTACAAGAGTCTGTATATGATGAATATTTTTTGAGATAAAAAATATAATGAATAAAACTTACGGAAAGGATAAAACATGAGTAAAAGTGTACTTGTACCGATATCGGACGGCGTTGAGGAGCTCGAAGCCGTTACGATTATAGACGTTTTGCGTCGCTGCGGCGCTGATGTGACGGTTGCCGGCGTCGGCAGTGTCAGTGTGATTGCCAGCCGCGGGGTGAAATTATCAGCGGATGTATCGATCCACGGCTGTCTTGCACAGAGTTATGATTTGATTGCCCTGCCGGGAGGTTTGCCCGGCGCAGAGCACCTGCGTGACTGCCCCGAGCTGATAGAAATGCTCAAGTCACAGGACGCCGCCGGCAGACTCTACGCGGCTATTTGCGCTTCTCCGGCTGTAGTTCTCGAGCATCACGGGCTTCTGGAAGGCAAACGGGCTACCTGTTATCCGGCAATGCTGGATAAACTCGGCGATAAAGGCGTTGATGAGCCGGTAGTTGAGGACGATAACTGCATTACCAGCCAGGGACCCGGTACTGCGATGGTCTTTGCGATGGCGCTGGCTGCCAGACTTTACGGAAAAGAAGAAGCGGATAAAGCGGCCAAAGCTCTGCTGTTTGATAAACGATAATCATTTTTAAGGATGAAATAAGTGAAAAAAATCATAATTCTCATGTTGTCGGCTGTTTGTTTGGCCGGGGCTTCGGCCCAGGAAAGAAACGGGGAATCAAGAGATATGCTGGCTCTTGGCGGCGGTGTTATGCTGCGTCAGGATCCCTATATCGGCTCCGAAATTGAAACTGACCCGATACCCTTTATAAACTTTGTAGAGGGTAATTTGTATGTTTACGGCCCGGTATTCGGCTACCGGCTTTATGAGTGCCCGGACTGGATTTTTGACGCTGCCGGCCAGTTCAGGTTCCCCGTGCACAACGGTTCAAAAGACATACTTCTTGACGGCATGAATGAAAGGCACGCCACGGTTGACCTCGGTGCCCGGCTTACTCGCAGGCTGGAATGGTTTGACCTCAAACTCGGCGTTCTGGCGGATGTATTGAATAACCATAAAGGCTATGAAATCAATTTAGAAGCATCAAAACGGTATAATTTTGAATGGCTCAATCTTACCCCTGCCCTCGGGGCCCTGTACCACGATGATAATTTCAACGAATTTTACTACGGTGTCAGGCCTGCTGAGGCGAGGCCGACGAGGTCGGTATATTATTCCGGAGATGCCGTAAACTGGTACGCTCAGCTGATGGCCAACTTCATGATTACTGAAAACTGGACTTTCACAGCTTCCGTGCGGTATGAATGGCTTCCTGATGAAGTTACAAACAGCCCCATTGTCGGCAGAGATTATCAGGTGAGCACAATTGCGGGGGTATATTACAAGTTTTAGTGTGCGGCATTTTTTATTGGCCAAGGATGAATATTTATAAACCTGTCCCTGTTTTTTAAAACTCAAATACCAAGCCCAGCCGGTCGCAACCTGTTCATATTCGCTGATCACGTTCCCCATCTTGTTATAAATGAACCAGGTTTCAAGTGTGTAACACATTTAAACTGCAAATATAAAACACTAACTTGCAAGGCTTTACAAAATAAAAACACCTTGCTTCTTTAATTTTCTCTTACCAATATGGATGACCTCGGCAACCGTGACGGCGATATTACTATATGGGACGAATCAACATCAAGTTACGATGATATTGAATTTGCTGTAGATCCGGATAATAACCAGTATAATTCTATTGACAATGAGGGGATTTCGTGCCATAATGCCGGTGTTGTATTATTGTGACAATAAGGGGCGGATGCCCATAAGTTGGTCAACCGTCCTCGGTTGACATTGGAAAAGCGGAAATTCCTCACCGCTGTGAATGATGAGCGGTAAAGACCAACTGCAATTATATGAATAACACTTTAAAACATAGCCATAGTTTAGAACGTAATCGATTGTTAGTAAAGGGTATACATAATATATTTAACAAAAAGAGACTTCGACCCTTTAATTTTCCCCAAACTCGGCGTTCTGGCGGATGTATTGAATAATCATAAAGGCTATGAAATCAACTTAGAAGCATCAAAACGGTATAATTTTGAATGGCTCAATCTTACCCCTGCCCTCGGGGCCCTGTACCACGATGATAATTTCAACGAATTTTACTACGGTGTCAGGCCTGCTGAGGCGAGGCCGACGAGGTCGGTATATTATTCCGGAGATGCCGTAAACTGGTACGCTCAGCTGATGGCCAACTTCATGATTACTGAAAACTGGACTTTCACAGCTTCCGTGCGGTATGAATGGCTTCCTGATGAAGTTACAAACAGCCCCATTGTCGGCAGAGATTATCAGGTGAGCACAATTGCGGGGGTATATTACAAGTTTTAGTGTGCGGCATTTTTTATTGGCCAAGGATGAATATTTATAAACCTGTCCTTGTTTTTTAAAACTCAAATACCAAGCCCAGCCGGTCGCAACCTGTTCATATTCGCTGATCACGTTCCCCATCTTGTTATAAATGAACCAGGTTTCAAGTGTGTAACACATTTAAACTGCAAATATAAAACACTAACTTGCAAGGCTTTACAAAATAAAAACACCTTGCTTCTTTAATTTTCTCTTACCAATATGGATGACCTCGGCAACCGTGACGGCGATATCACTATATGGGACGAATCAACATCAAGTTACGATGATATTGAATTTGCTGTAGATCCGGATAATAACCAGTATAATTCTATTGACAATGAGGGGATTTCGTGCCATAATGCCGGTGTTGTATTATTGTGACAATAAGGGGCGGATGCCCATAAGTTGGTCAACCGTCCTCGGTTGACATTGGAAAAGCGGAAATTCCTCACCGCTGTGAATGATGAGCGGTAAAGACCAAAACTGCAATTATATGAATAACACTTTAAAACATAGCCATAGTTTAGAACGTAATCGATTGTTAGTAAAGGGTATACATAATATATTTAACAAAAAGAGACTTCGACCCTTTAATTTTCCCTTTTTAATATAACTACCTTACCCGCAGAGCTTTGCCCGCTACGGACAGGCTCTATGATAACCTTGGCAAGCTCACCGGCGAGGCAAGCTCATCCTATACCAGCGATTACCTCGGCAACCCGACCAATGCCGCCGATGACGGGCTTTTCTACGGCCTTGACGCTGAAAACAGGGTGGTTGACGTAGATGATTCTTACGGCGATATTGCAGGTTACTCCTATGACATGCTCGGCAGGCGGATAAAGAAAACCGTCGGCTCGTTGACAACCTGGTTTGTCTATGATAAAATGGGCAACGTGATATCAGAGTATGAACAGATTGGAACTGGAAGTATAAACTGGGCTCGTGACTACGTTTACGGAGCCGGTGGAGAGGCGGTATATATGCAGATGCCGCCGGACTCATATACTACCGTCTATGAGTGGTTCGCCGATTTCGCCGATGCGTGGCTCTGCTCTCCAGACTGCTCTTTAGAAGAGCTTGCCGCGTGGGATACCAACAATGACGATGAGATAGATTCCGACGACCTTGTTGAGTGGGTTCCTGTAATAGCAGATGAAGTTTTTTACTCCCAGCGGTCATATCTCTTGACCGATTCCCGCGGCTCTGTGATAGCCAAGACAAACGACGTAGGCGGAATAGATGAGATAATCTATGATGCCTGGGGCAATGCTTCAGTAGCCCAGGGCGTTGACCTGCAAGGCTTGAGCGTTTTGTGGAACGGTTATTATCTCGACTACGAAACCGGCAACTATTATCTAAGAAACAGGTATTATTCCCCTGTTGAAAGAAGTTTCATAACAGAAGACCCGCACGGTGTTAATCCTGATGGGAACTGGAATAACTTCTTTGCTCCTCTTAATCAGTATAGAGACGGCTTTTCTTTAGCCGCATTTGCTCAACATGACCCTGTGAATGGCAGGGATGATTGGGGGCTGGAAGCACAATATGCATTAGGAGCTAAAATATCAGATATATTTTTTACACGAGCAATAACTCCCGGCATGTTTGGGTTTATTAATCGCTTTTTCAGAAAAGATGAATATATGCTGGTTGATTCCGAACTTGAAATCATGAACAACAATTATGATATTAGAGAATCTATTAATAATTTTTACAGGTCTCAAGTTAGAGGAATAAGAGGAAAGGCTGTTTTTGATGAAAATAGAGTCAGTGGGAAATGGAAAATGCTTTCAGATGGTATAAAAGACATATTCACTTCTGGATGGTGGCTCGGCGGAGCTCACTGGGTTTCAAGTAAAGGTTCTTTTGATTATTGCCGTGGTGGTAATGGCAATATTTATTTGAGCAATGTTCAGGTCAGTTGGTGGTGGCACGACGATATCGACGCACATAATTTTAAAGAAGCCTTACAAGAGTATTATCAAAGCTCAAAGGATAGAGAAAAACTCGATAATAGTCTAGCGATTATTGGTTTGGCTGTGGAGGTCTTGGCTGACATCAGGATGGATAAAATACATGATTCAGATTTCAGGGTCAAGGTCAATTGGATGGAACCAAGGAATAAAATAAAAATTTTGGAGTAGTAATATGGTGGCAAGAGTTCCTCTAAAGAAAATAGTTATATTCGTAATAGTTGGCGTTGCTTTGCTTCCTATAAGTGTATATATATATGTAGTTGTCTTTGGTTTCAGCAACAGTGGAATTGCTCAAGATATAGATGGCATCATTGTTAAGGATAAAAAAATAGAAGATGTTTTGTCTGGATTAGAGATAGATGGCCCTATTAAGTTTTACACACACAATTCAGCTTACTTTGGTGGTAGCTCTTATACTTTGCTGCTGCAATTTGAAACGGACAAAAAAAGATTTGTTGAGCTTTTTACTAAAGGGAGTGAATATAATAAAGATGGAGAAGACTACTTAGTTTATAATGGGGCAAGAATATACATGATAATGCCTGATAAGTATGAAAACATCGACTATGTATATCATAAATTTGCCCTCAAGAAAAGTGTTCTGCCAGCCAAGAAATACAAAATTATAATAGAAACAATTGACAACGGTGATTTTTTTGCAGAATCTTCTTTATACATTGGTTTTTGGGATAAGAACACATCTGTCGCTTCAATAATAATTAGCAGTTACTATAGATAGATATAAGATGATAGCCTTTTAATTGAAAACGAAAAAAATGATTTATGATAAGATGGGCAATGTGATATCAGAGTATGAACAGATTGGAACAGGCAGTATAAACTGGTCTCTTGACTATGTTTACGGAGCCGGTGGAGAGGCGGTCTATATGCAGATGCCCTCTTCTACTGCTATGAATACAGCTTTCGATAACTATCTCGAATTCGCGGAGGTAATTAAAAGGGTTAAGTCTCTTTGTTTTGTAAGTTGCTTATTTTAAATGATTTATATCTGCATTGTCAATGTATAGTTTTTCTGTGATGTTTTAATTTTTCACAGGGGAAATTAAAAGGGTTAAGTCTTTTTGTTTTGTAAGTTACTTATTTCAAATGATTTATATTTGTATTGTCAATGTATAGTTTTGCTGTGATGTTTTAATTTTTCACATAAAGTATCTATAAATATATAATTAGATAAATCTACGGCGGCGTAAATAACACTTTGGGGTAAGCGCCGCTCAACGGACAAAAAACGGCTCATCCGGTTAATGAGTAGTTTGATTTGTGTAGGTGGTATATTCTCAGCATTAGATATTCCTCATCTCTGTATCCGTATGCGTTACGTTGCAGGGTTCCAATTTTGCGGTTCGCTGCTTCTACTTTGCCTGTACTGATAGGATATTTGTACCAGTTGAGGATAAGCCGTCTCCAAATCCTCAATTGTCTTGCAGCTTCTTTGAGAATTCTGATACCACTTGATTCGGCTTCTTTTATCCAGTTGTACAATTCGGTTCTGGCATTATTCTCACTGGCACACTCAAACAAAAGCCTAAGTCTCTCCTTCATGTAATATGCCGTTGCAAGAGGCTGATTTAACTCCAGAGCCTGCTGTAAACGATAGCGTTCATCTTTATTCTGTTGTGAATGTATCTTGAGATTTTCAGGACATTTAAGCAACAACCACCTTGAACCCTTCAAGATTTTTTTGCCAATCAGATCAGCTTCATTAAACATTTGCCTTCGCAGTCTTGTAAGCTTCTCATTGAACCATTTAACCAGATGGAAGTGATCCAGTACAAGCTCTGCTTTGGGTAGATTATCCATCACAGCAAAAATATACCCGCTGGCCATATCTGTGGCGACTGCCTTGATTTTGGCCTTTGAAGTTTTCAGGCGTTTCCAGAATCCCTTTAGAGCATCCTTGCCCTTACCATTTCCAACATGTATTACCCTGCCCATATCCAGATCAAATACTATGGTAATGAATTTACGTTTCTTGCCCAGGTACTTTTCATCGATCGCTATCCGGCGGACTGTTTTGAGGTTTATCGACTTGTACTTTTTCTGTAAGTACTCTTTATGAATATCTTTAACCGTATCCCAGCTCAATCCCGTTATCTGTGCAACATCGCGGATAGAAGCTAACCTGCACAGGTCAATTACGTAACGCTTTAAGGCCCTGACGTAATGCTTTTTAGGATCAGCAAAGGGTAAATCGGGCTGGCGAATGCTGCCGCAATCATTGCAGTGCAGACGGGGAATGCTGACTGACATTTCAACTTTTGTGTTGCCCACAGGAAGCATCTTGAAAGTTCTTGTTCTCTTACCGTAGTGTATAGTATTACGAGACTTGCAGTTAGAGCACCTCTCATAATTAGGGTGCAGACGGCAATTGAGAACGGTTCTGTCGCAAAAAAAAAAAAGAACTAATGTGTTGAACTCCAGGTGTTTTGAAAGTATGATGCAAAAACGATATGGACATGGCTATATCTCCAAATATGTGGTTTTATTTTTTTCCACATATAATACAGCCATGTCTTTTTTTGTAAAGATACCTACTCATTAACCGGAAGAACCCAAAAAACGTTTAACCTTGAGTAGAGAAAATTCACGAATTTTCTAAGAACGCCAACTCCCCGTAACAACATTAAAATAACCAAAACCGGGCACCAGCGTTAGCCGGGGTTAATTGTGCGTTTATATGAGGTTGAACGGTTGGAGCAAATTCGTGAATTTGCTCTACAAATGCAAAACCGTCGCGCAGCGCAACCAGAACCGCGGCACCGTGACAGGCAGGGCAGGCATCCCTGTTTGCCAGTGTGTTCGTATCGTAATTGTCGTGTATGTAAAGATTAAAAACGGCAAGCAGTATGCTTGCCCTGCGAATAGCCCACCCCGTCTCGCTTCGTTAGTTATCGCTCGAACTCCAGATCACCCCAGAAAAAAAAGCCAAACACAGTTTTAGGCCTTTGATTTTATTAGCTTTGACTTGGCGGCAGTTTTTTGTTATCCTGCCCAGCTGTATTATAATAAATTTAACGTGTGATTTACGAAAGGCCCCTTATGGAGCGTGTGTTCATAAAAGACTTAAAGGCCGGCATGGACCTTGACCAGATATTCCTTGTAACTCAGCCGGTGCTTCGCAGTACCAGCCGCGGCGATCTCTACATAGCAATGTTTCTTTCAGACAAGACCGGCAAGGTGAACTGCCGCGTCTGGAACGCCACCGAAGATCTGTATAACCAGATACCCAAAGAAGGGTTTATCCGTGTCAGGGCCAAAACAGAGCTCTACCAGGGTTCAATGCAGATTGTTGCCAACGGGGTTTTTCCTGTTGATCAGAGAGATGTTAAGATAATGGATTTCCTTCCCCGTACTGAGTACAACATCACTGAAATGTTTGAGGAGCTCAAGGGGTTTCTCTCAAAAATAAAACATCCGCATATAAAAGCACTTATAGATGAGTTTCTCACGGACAAAGACCTGATGAAACAATTCTGCATTGCGCCGGCAGCAGTAAAGATGCATCACGGTTACCTGGGCGGGCTTCTGGAACACACCCTTTCCATGATGCGGTCTGCGAATGCGCTTTTGCCTCTGTATCCTAATGTTCAGGCAGATATTGTTATTGCCGGGATATTTTTGCACGATATGGCAAAGACAGAAGAGCTTTCTTACGAGCTGGCGTTCAGCTATACACGTACAGGCCAGCTGCTCGGGCATATCATTCAGGGAACTATAATGGTTGATCAGAAGGCTGATATGCTGCTGGATAAAGGGATTGAGATGGACAAAGAGATCCTGGACCAGATTCAGCATATACTTGTGGCGCATCACGGCAAGTACGAATTCGGCTCTCCAAAACTGCCGGCAACTCCCGAGGCGATCTTTGTAAGCTATATTGACGATCTTGATGCTAAGCTGAATTTCATAGACGGCGCTATCGAGAACGAAGCGCAGGACGATGAATGGACGGTCTGGAAGCCGAGTAATGTCAATCCGGGTACACGATTCTACCGCAAAAAGATTGAGGACTAATAGCAGAAAGCAATCCGGGCAGGATTACCGGTTCAGCATATACAAAAAAAGCGGCCGCAGGATTTATATCCCCGGCCGCTTTGGTAAAGTTTTTTCTGTTTTTACATCAGCTTACGTGCATTGAGAGAAGGAATTCCGCGTTGCTATTGGTCTTGCTAAGACGGTTTTTGAGCAGTTCAATAGATTCTACGATGTTCATTTCACTCAGTACCTTGCGAAGGCGGTACGTCAGTTCAAGCTCCCTGTTGTCAAGGAGCAGTTCTTCACGGCGGGTACCCGACTTACTGATGTCGATTGCCGGATATGTACGCCGCTCAACAAGGCGTCTGTCGAGGTGCAGCTCCATGTTGCCTGTGGCTTTAAATTCCTCAAAGATAACCTCGTCCATCTTGGAACCGGTATCGACAAGCGCCGTAGCGAAGATAGACAGCGAGCCGCCTTCCTCGATATTACGTGCGGCACCGAAGAATCGCTTGGGCATCTGCATAGCGTTTGCGTCAACACCGCCGGTAAGTATCTTGCCGCTGTGAGGCATTTCTGTGTTGTATGCCCTGGCAAGACGGGTAATAGAGTCAAGCAGTATTACGACATCCTGGCCGTATTCGACCATACGTTTTGCCTTTTCTATTACCATCTCGGCAACCTGGCAGTGACGTGAAGTCGGCTCATCGAATGTAGAGCTGATAACCTCAACGCCGTTGCGAACTTTGCGTTTGAAGTCAGTAACCTCTTCAGGCCGCTCGTCTATAAGAAGAACAATCATATAGACATCCGGATGATTTGTGCTTATTGCATTTGTGAGCTTTTGCAGCAGAACAGTTTTTCCTGTACGCGGCGGAGCCACGAGCAGTCCTCTCTGGCCTTTGCCGACGGGCGTTACCAGATCAATTATTCTGGTGCTCATCTCCTGGCTTGTCGTTTCAAGTACAAACCGTTCCTCCGGATGAAGGGGAGTTAAGTCCCTGAAAAGAATCTTGTCGGCGAGTTTGTCAGGTTCCTGGAAGTTTATCGCCTCAACCTTTAGCAGGGCAAAGTATTTCTCATTCTCCTTTGGCGGGCGAATCTGTCCCTGGACAATGTTGCCGCTGCGAAGCCCGAAACGGCGAATCTGAGACGGGGAAACATATATGTCGTTAGGGCTGGCCAGATAGTTGTCCTGAGGGTTTCTAAGGAAACCAAAGCCGTCCGGCAGTACTTCCAGGACGCCTTCGCCATATAAAAGGCCGCTTTCCTGTATCCTGCTTTTGAGTATGTGGAATATAAGCTGCTGGCTTGACATGCCCTGATAATCAGTGACGCCAAACTCTCGAGCCATGTGCTGAAGTTGAGGAACGGTAAGTTTCTGAAGCTCGGTTATGTGCAAATCGTCCCGTTTGACCTTCTCATATTTATCGTGAAGCGGGTCGTCTTTTCCCTTTTTCTTCTTTTTCTTCTTTTTACCGTTATTCTGCTGCCGGTTTTGGGTTGGTTTCTGCTGATACTGCTTTTGCTGCTGTGGTTCTGATTTTTCCTCTTTTCCGGCTTCAGATTCTACCCGGGTGCCGGCTTCCGCTTCTTTAGAATCATTATTAACGTCTTTTTCAGGCTCAATTTGTGGTTTTTTATCAGCCGGACTCTCAGATGACGTTTCATCTTTGGCAGCCGGTTCGGGTTTTTTAGGTTGGGTATTTTCTGAATCAGCTTCTATGCCTTCAAAAAGATCGGCTTGGTCTGCAGTTTTTTTTGCAGCTGCCTTCTTGGCGGAAGTCTTCTTTTTTGTGGTTTTTTTCTTGGCAGTAGTTTTTTTCGCAGTTGTCTTCTTAGCAGTAGTTTTTTTCCGTGTGGTTTTCTTTACTGCGGCTTTTGTATCCGAAGATTCTGCCGTTTCGACTTCATTCTTTTCAGTCTCAGACATCATAACTCCTTGTTGAATAAGGTTAAGTGATAATCGTTCAGGTTAATAATTTAATTTGAAATGGGTTTAATACCCATTCTTAACATATATGGTATTAGTTTCTCAATCTTGCAAAACCGTTTTATTATAAAATTCTGTTATCCAGTGATATAAGGGAAAATAGACAGAATAATACTAATTGCCGCTGTCCAGGATCTCAGTGAAAATGGCGTACACCTGACGCCTTGCCTGCTCATATGAAGAATTTATTACTACATATTTAGCATTTTTTTTCTTAATGTCCAGTGAAATTTGATATTTTTCCCTTTTTTTCAATTGTTCTTCTGATTTTATGCCCCGTTTTTTAAGGCGTTCAAGCCGCAGCCGCAGCGGAGTCTCGACATATACCAGGAAGTCGCACATGGAATCCATACCCGTTTCGAGCAGTAGAGGCACATCGAAAATGACGGCTTTTACAGAATTATCTTTCGATAAAAGTGAACTCAAACGCTTTGACTCTGAAATAACCAAAGGGTGAACAAGGGCGTTTAGCTGTTTGAGCTTCTCGGGTTTTTCGAATACTACAGAGGCTATGTGCTTTCTATTTATAGACTTATCATCGTTTACCGCCTCAGTGCCAAATAATTTCACCAAATCTGCGTTGAGTTGCCCGCTTTTGTAAAGATCAGAAACAATCCGGTCTGCATCTATTACACCGCAGCCAAGCTCGGCAAAAAGGGCGGCAACAAAACTTTTGCCCGAACCTATCCCGCCTGTGATTCCAATATAAGGTTTTCCAGACATTTCACACCTTATTCTTTTTGCATAGAGTTTAGCTCTAAACCCCTTTCTCTTTCCTGTTCATCGATATTGTCCCACATCAGACCACCCTGAACGGCCTGGGCAATATTAGTCAGGTGGTCCCCGATTTTTTCAAGGTTGTCAATCATGTCTATATACAGGATGCCCGTAACGGGTGAGCATTCTCCCCGTGTCATTCGTTTTACGTGCTTGCGGCGGTAATCAACCTGCATTTTATTTATTATCTTCTCGCTTGCAAGAGGCTCGATAGTGTCGGCAGGGTTGTTGGTCCTGAGCGACTTTATTATGCCGTCAAACATTGAGTCCAGCTCATCAATAAGCTCCCTGGTTTCCTGGGTTGCATGTTCCGAGAATTCAAGTTTTTCTGAAAGTTTTCTTTCTGCCAGTTCGGTTATGTTTATTGCGTGATCACCGATTCTTTCCAGGTCATTTACTGTGTGAAGAAGCACCGGCGTTTCCTTTGCGACCTCGTCACTAAGCTGCTGGCCGGATAATTTTGTCAGATAAGCTGTAATTTGATGCTGAAAGTCATCGATCAGGTCTTCGAGTTTGAGGGCGAGTTTCCGCTGGTTCTTATCGCCGCTGAACATGAAATTAACCGCGTTTAGAACCGCGTGTTTGGCTTCTTTTGCCATCCGGATTATTTCGCATCTTGACTGGTCAAGGGCCAGGGCGGGAGTGCCGAGAAGGTGTTCTTCGAGCACCACAGGCACAATTGCAACATCTCCTTTTCCGGCTGGGACAATTTTGCAGACGATTCTTTCAATCACGCCGGCAAACGGCAAAAACAGCAGGGCAAAGAATGTGTTAAACAAAGTGTTAGTTACAGCTATAGTAAGCATGATAGTGTTTTCCCCTATCTGCCACCATAGCTCACTGACATATATTACTATATTAGATATAACTCCCATATAAATAAATGGAAGCGTTATTACCGCACCTGCAATGTTGAAAAGTGAGTGTGACCAGGCAGCTCTCTTGCCGTACAAATTCGTTGTCAGAGATGCAAGCTGCGCGGTGATGGTGGTTCCTATACAGGCACCAATAACGTACGGCACTGCTATATCAACTACGTGGTACCAGTCATTGCCGAATGCGCCTTTGAGCGCCATTATCTGCATGATAGCGATAGCGGCGGAGCTGCTCTGTACAAGCATTGTTATGACCATTCCCGCCAGAAGTGAAAGAATTGCCTTGTTGCCGATGCCAATAAGGATCTCCTGTACTTGCGGAGTCTCTCTGATAACTTCGAAGGCATCTTTCATAAAATCAATGCCGATAAAGAGTATGCCGAAACCTATTAAAATGGCGCCCAAGGCCTTCTTTTTCTGGGTTTTGCTGATAATCTGAAGGAAAAACCCGATAGCAATAATCAGCAGGCTGTACGCCGATAGTTTGAATTTAAAACCCGTGAAAGATACTATCCAGGCAGTCGCTGTGGTTCCAACATTTGTGCCGAAAATCACACAAATTGCCTGCCGCAGGTTAAGCAGCCCGGCGTTTACCAGACCAATTATCATAACGGTTGTCGCCGAACTGCTCTGAACCATAGCAGTTGCAACTGCGCCTGTGGTAAAGGCAGCTAACGGGTTGCTTGTAATGGATCTGAGTATCTTACGAAGTTTTTGTCCGGCGTACTCTTTCAAGTTGGTTGTCATCATGTTCATGCCGAACAAAAACAAACTTAGTCCGCCAATAGTCATAAAGACAGATTGTATATCAAAACCCATACATTAAATTTCTGTAAAAAATTAACTAATCTTATTTAACCGCAACTTTCCTGTCCGCGGCTGCCTGTGTTTATCTCTCGGCTAAGCGTCAGCCTTTATCAGCCTTGATGTCGTGATTGAGCCCGATAGACTTGTTGTATGTGTTAAACATACTCATCATAGAGGCAACTTCAACAGCGGCGGTTATTTCTTCCTCGGTTACTCCCGATCTTAACGCAAGTGCCCTGTGAGCTTCTACGCAGTAAGCGCATCCGTTTGCAGCACTGACAGCTATACAAATCAATTCTTTTGTCTTCGGGTCAAGGCCTTTTCCTGCTGCCTCGGAAAGTTTGGTCACACTCTCGAGAAAGTCACCATGCCTGCCCATAGCTTGAAATGTCTCGGGGATAAAACCGAATGCTTTTTCGATCTGCTTCTGGATTTCTACGGCTTTTTCATCGCCTGTTTTTTCATAGAGTTTTGTAATTGCCATGTTAATTCGTCCTTAATTGTACTGTTTTACTTTAATTTTAAAGAAGTTGATACTTCACAACTGCCTTGTAAATTCCTGTTACTCTTTGGGCCTCAACCACTATAGGGGCGTATGTTTCATTACGAGGCTGAAGCCTGATTATATTGTCTGATTCAAAAAAAACACGTTTAAAAGTAGTTTCATGCGGATTATTAAGCCGAATGAAACAGTCGTCACCGTTATGCACGTCTCGTGCCGGAGAAACGATAACCAGATCGTTCTCACAGAATCGCGGCTCCATAGAGTCGCCCCATACCCTGAAGCAAAAAGCATTCGGGTCGTTGAGGCCCGGGCATTTAATGTAATCTTCGGCAACACCGACCGGATATCCCATGTCGTCAAAGCCTGCCGGTTTGCCCGCCGGGACCCTGTTTATCACGGGAATCAGGCGTGCGTCTCTGTATTCATTCACAGATTTATCAACGGAAACATTGTTTTTTTGCAGCACTCCGCTGATCGCGTCTGTATTTATCGTATTGTTCAGAACTCCGGCAATAAGATGTTTGAGCAGGGCGGATTCCTGTCTGTCCCGCTCAAAACTGAGTCTGATATCATTTGGCAGTCTGCACATCGCCGCGGCCTCGATGAGCTCGCCATCATTAAATCTGAGTATCGCCTCAAGTTTTTTCAAAAGATCAGCGCTGGGCGGGTTTTTTACCTTGCCGTTCTCAATAGTCGAGAGATACGGTTTTGAGCATCCCGCTCTGCGGCCGAGTTCACCAAGGCTCATTCCGGCCTTGATGCGTTTTCGGCGAATCTTTATTCCCAGATTTATTTCCATATTGTCTGCTTTAGCTTATTTAAGGCTCTCAGGCAAAAGGCGGAAGGTGGTTGTCATGTTCCACTGTAAATGTTTCAATTATACTTGCAAGCGAGCTGTGAAGCGTGCTGCCGAGAGTCAGTTTTTTCCGCTTCCCAAACACAATATCAAGCGGGACGTGAGTAAAACGGGAGTTCCAGTGTCCCACCATCAAGTTGGTTTTGCCCGCCATGGCTGCGTGGACGGCATTCTGACCCAGAAGCACGCAGAAAGAAGAATCGAATGCGTTTGCCGGGCAGCTGCGTATTGAGTAGCTCGGGTCGAGATATTTCAGGATTACCGGATTGTCGATTTTTATAAAGTGTTCCTGTATCTTGTCTTTGAGAAACAGACCGATATCGTTAAATCGGACATTTCCGGATTTGTCCTTTTCTTTTTCACCTTTAAACATTGACTGTCCGGCACCCTCGGCGACAACAATCACCGCATGTTTTTTATAGCTCAGTCTTTTTTCGAGCTTTTTGAGCAAGCCGTTTTTGCCATAGAGTTTGAATCCAACCTCTGGTATAAGGCAGTAATTAACATCACTGTTAGCCAGAGCTGCGCTGGCGGCTATGAATCCTGAATCCCTGCCCATCAGTTTTACAAGCCCGATTCCGTTTTCAACAGATTTGGCCTCTACATGTGCCGCGGCGATAACCTCTCTGGCGACTTCAACAGCGGTGGAAAAACCAAATGTAGTTTCACAGCAGTATATGTCATTGTCAATGGTTTTGGGCAGCCCTATAACGGAAATGTCAAGTCCCTGCTGCATTGCCTCGTCTGCCAGTTCATGGCCGCCTCTGAGGGTGCCGTCGCCGCCAACAACAAAGAGTACATTCACATTGTACTTTTTCAGGATTTCAATCTGATCCTTAACATCCTGCGGGCCTCTCGAGCTTCCCAGGATAGTGCCGCCTTTTTCGTGTATTTCATCGACAACCTCGGGCGTAAGCTCAATCGGTTCATGCGTCATTTTTGAGGAGACGCCTTTATAGCCGTAGCGAAACCCCAAAACTTTCTTAACCCCGTACTGCCAGATTGCCGCGAGGGTGATACTGCGTATGACATCGTTAAGCCCCGGGCAGAGACCGCCGCAGGTCACAATCCCGCAGGTAACCTCGGGCGGATTGTAAAAGAGTTTTTTTCTGGGGCCGGCCTTTTCAAAAAAAGGCAGCGGATCCCCTCTGCTTATACACTTAAGCATATCGGTTTTCTGGTTAAAACAGCTGACGCCTTCATCGTCATTGATATAGAAGTCAGGCAGTGTGAAGGTTTTAGAGTCGTATAATGCCGGACCAAATGCATCTATTGTCAGGTCAGCTGTATCTTCCGGTCGTATCTCGGCGTCAAACATTATCTGGTGTCCTCAAGAACAATTTTGTTAAGCTGATTTTGCGGTAGATGTTTTAGGATTTTTCTTTTGAGTCTTTTTTTTCGCCGGTTTTGAGAAAAGGTCTTTACCCTCTACCACATCGGCGGTTATCGTATAATCCCCGGGCTTTGGTTCGTCGGGCAGCCTGTACATCAGGTCGATCATCAGCTCTTCGGTAACAGCCCGCAGGGCCCTTGCACCCGTGTCGCGTTTAAGTGCTTTCTCTGCCAGCTTGCGAAGGGCGGCGTTTTCAAATCTAAGCGTAGCCTCTTCCATTTCGAAGAATTTCTGATATTGCTTAATCAGGGCGTTTTTAGGCTGTGTTAAAATGTTGACAAGGGCATTTATATCAAGTGATTCGAGAGTTGCTATAACCGGAAGCCTGCCGACAAGCTCGGGTATCATGCCGAAGTGGATGATATCTTCAGCGGTAACCTTGCTTATTATTTCACTGTATTCAGACTGTTTGTTGTCTGAGGATGCGTTTTCTGAGTCAAAACCAATTGTCTGCCTGCCGATACGCTGCTTGATTATAGTCTCAAGCCCGACAAATGTGCCGCCGCAGATAAAAAGTATCTGGGATGTATCTAATTGAATATATGCCTGTTCGGGGTGCTTGCGGCCTCCCTGGGGCGGGATATTGGCGGTTGTGCCCTCGAGCATTTTGAGCAGTGCCTGCTGTACACCTTCGCCTGAAACGTCGCGGGTAATGGATACATTCTGGCTGGTCTTGCCGACCTTGTCTATCTCATCGATATAGACAATCCCGCGTTCGGCCGCCGATATGTCATAGTCGGCAGACTGGACGAGCCGCAGCAGAAAGTTCTCAACGTCTTCGCCAACGTAACCGGCTTCTGTTACAGTAGTTGCATCACATATCGCAAACGGTACGTTCAATTCACTCGCCAGGGTCTTGGCCAGCAGGGTTTTACCCGAACCGGTCGGCCCGATCAGCAGGACGTTTGACTTGTCAATTTCTATCTCACGTTTGCTGTCATCGAAATGTATCAACCGTTTGTAATGGTTGTGAACCGCAACAGAGAGATACTTTTTAGCGTTGTCCTGGCCGATAATGTACTGATCCAGATATTCCTTTATTTCACGGGGTTTAGGGATAGTGTCCAGGCCCAAACCGGATTTCTGCTGTCTTTTGCGTGTCTGGTTGATGATATCTTTGCATATGTCAACACAGTCAGCGCAGATGCATATACCGTCGGGGCCCTGAACTATGGGGCTCTCCTTGGACGAGTTCACTCCGCAAAAACTGCATTTTTCAGTCTTTTTCTTTGCCATATAAATATAATTCTCCGGGAAATTTTTCGTTTAACTCTACGTATTGTATTTGTTATTAACGATATAACAAGTGAAAATTACAGTTGCCGGCTCATTTCCTGCGATTTAAATTGAAAAAATCAGACATGATTAAATTTTTTTAATCTTTTATAAAAAACTTTTTCTTAAAATGTTGACATCTCTCCGATATTCGCTAAATTTGTTCTCTCCATTCAGGGCGGTTAGCTCAGTTGGCTAGAGCACCTGCCTTACAAGCAGGGGGTCACAGGTTCAAGTCCTGTACCGCCCATTCTCCTAAAGCCCCTTAAATTAGTAGTTTACGGGGCTTTTTTCTTGCAAAGACACATACAAACCGCCGACAACTGCCCAGACCCGCAAAACCACCAGAGCCGCGGCAGTAATGGAGCGGTTACGCAAACACACTGTGTCACGCAAAACACCAGAATAACCGCAGGCAACTGTAAACGGTAGAAACTACATACAGTTATTCGGCTGCCAACCCCGCGCCGGGTTGCCGACATTACCGCTCATTCACATTCACGGCTCGGATTGCTACGAAATACACCATCACAGCCGCGGCAGTAATGGATCGGTTACGCAAACACTCTGCATCACGCAAAACACCAGAATAACCGCTGGCAACTGTAAACGATAAAACTACATACAGTTATTCGGCTGCCAACCCCGCGCCGGGTTGCCGGCATTACCGCTCATTCACATTCGCGGCTCGGATTGCTACGAAATACACCATCCGCTAAATAGGGGACAGTTACCTTTTAGAAGCGATTTGCCGCGTTTTTTATTGACACGGGCCGCGGGCGTGGTATTCTAAGTATAGGTTTATAAAGTATTAGAATTGCAGTGGTGAGTTTGTGACGCAAATGCAGGATTGTCTCAGATTCGTTTAATAGTAAAATGGAAAAGCAGGCAGGCCAAAGACATTTAAAAAGAAAGGCAAGGATGCAAAAAAAGAATAAAAATACAAATTTAATAGGTAACTGTCCCCTGTTTTGGCAGATGAAATTAATATTCATTACGCTTTTATTAGGCATGCTTTGGGGATGCCACCTTGGCGACACCCCCATTCCGCAGGAAACCTTTACCACTTGTGACATGTATCATTACCAGCCACTCTGTAAACCGACGTTTGAAGTTGTCGGAATACTTGAAGAAAAGCATTCCCGTCCACTAATGCAACTATACACTCTTGGTTACAAAAAAGTAGACTTGCTTTGGAAGGTTGATAACATAAAAAGATACAGTTCAAATGATATTATAATAGAGTCCGATACTTTTCTAAAAGACGATTCAAGCAGCAGACCTTCATTTGATATGGTTAAAATACCTGAAGACAAGCTGCCAAATAACAAAAGCTATCCTTGGTTACGCTACAGAAATGCTATTGACCAGAGAGAAGTCATCGTTGACACTCAGACATATGAAAAAGATGGGTTAACATATACAACATCCCAAACGGAAACCGAAAATTATTTAAGGAGTGATGGTTATTTTTATATTAAAACTATTTGTTGCTTAAACCCATTAGTAGTAATCATATCTGAAGGTACTATTCTTCATTTTCCAACAAGCCAATTAATCAATATTAATCAAAATGATGAAAATCTACCATTTTTAAGGGAAGCTATCATAGAGAAACGCACTAACCATATATATCCCAGTAATATTGAAATGGCCAATGGAATAATACTTAAGAATGGCTATGCCTACGGTACCCGTATTCCCTATGCAGAATCTCCGCAGTGGTTTTCACCGGACATGAATATACCACCCACTCCGGTTAAAATTGACGATGAAGAAATTGGGCATATTTCGGTTCCATGGGGAGAGCTTTTAATGACCAGAGAGGGTGATGGCTGGGTAGTCTCAGCAAAAGCGAAATAGCAGACAATGGAAAAAAGTTTATTTTAATTCTTGTCATCCATTTTAGAAATATCTAAAACTGATTTTCGGATAACGAGTTCCGGCTCAACAATATAATTGTTTCTGGTGCAGATGGCGTTGCTGTCCTCTGCATCGCCTAATAAGAGATTTACCGCTTCAAAAGCAACCAGTCTGTCCGGCTGTTTAATAACTGTTATAGGCGGGCTGCTCCAGTGGCTCACAGCGGGCGAATCATCAAAGCCGATAATAGATAAATCTTCCGGAACACGATAGTTATTCTGTTGTAAAATCTTTAAAATACCCGCAGCGAGATAGTCATCATAGGCAAATATTGCGGTATAGTCTTGTATCTTATCTAAAATAACTTCAAAGTTTTCTTCTGAGAATGGCCGGCATGGTTGAGCATCAATGTATATAACAGAATCTTCATCGATATATGTATCGTGAATTTTCAGCTCATTTCTCATGCCTTTATAGCGTTCGTTCGAGAAGTGGGTCATGCTGTAAGAACTGCTTTTTGCCTGGTTGTATGTGATATAGCATATTTTTTTATGCCCGTTTTCAACCAGATATCTGCCCGCTATCGCTCCGCCGTGAATATTGTTAACCATTACTGAAGACGCCTGGCATTTGTACCTGTCAAGCAGGCATACAACTTTGATATTATTATCAATAAGCTCCTGAAGTTTCTTTACGACTTTTGGGGCCCCCTGTGACTTGATTATAATGCCGTCTACGTTTTTGTTCCGCATGAATTCAAGCTGCTTAAGTTCTGTTTCAGGGTCCCACTGAGTTAAACCAAGAATAACCCCATGGTCGTGTAATTGTGCGTAATCCTGAATATGGGTGACCAATTCGTCGATTTGATAGGAAAAGAAGCTCGGGACGATCAATCCCAGCAGGAAGCTGGCGTTCGTCCTGAGCGCACGTGCTGCCGTATTGGGGCTGTACCCTACTCTCCGAGCCTCAGTTATAACTTTAGCTCTAAGGGAGGCACTCACCCTTCCGGGATTGCTCAAGGCTCTGGAAACAGATATAGGTGATACCCCTAAATTGCCGGCGATATCTACTATTGTTGGAGCTTTTGCCAATTATAAATCCTTTTTTTAACAATGAACGTAAGCCTGAATATAGAAAGCAAAACAGTTTTCAAGCCTAAGCGTTTAAAAATAAAGAACTTAAAGAAATACGCCCGGCAGGATTCGAACCTGCGACCTTCGGATTAGGAATCCGACGCTCTATCCAGCTGAGCTACGAGCGCGTAAGCATATGGCTTTTTGTTTAAGGGGTTGGATTATAGATATTTCAGCGATAAAGTAAATAAAAGAATCCGAAAAATCTTCGAAACTGCCGGTGGAAGTAATGCAAGCAGAGATTTGTCAATTCATTTAGCGTATGTTGTTTCTTTTATTAGCTTTATATACCGCAGGGCAGCTTGTGTTACTGCCAGATGAGAGAATAGAGCTTGAAACCCACCATAGCTATCGCCGCCGCGATTACAAAGACGAAGTAAAATCTTATTTTATCCTCACGCAGTGCAAGGCCTATCTTGGTTCCCAATACCGTGCCGAAAAAGCCGCCTGCGAACAGCAGGACAAATAGGACCAGGCTTACATCTCCACATAACGTTTTCGGGACAACACTTACGATCGATGCTATCCACACCAGAAGCAGGCTTGTGCCGGCGGCTTCTTTGCCGTCCTGGCCCACTAAGTATATTAGCATCGGCAGCAATACTACGCCGCCGCCAATTCCGAGAAGCCCTGTCATTAGGCCTGCCGCCAACCCGAGTACCAGCAATCCTGGAACAGATAATATACGGTTATCCAGAGTTTCAAAGTGGGCGTAAGGGGGGATTCTTACTTTATCCAGCAGGCCGCGTTGAACTGCTTCCCGTCCGGGATTTTGAAAATAGCTTACCAGAAAATTAACCCCTATGAATATCAGCAAAGCCATAAACATCAGCAAAAGAAAAAGCTGCACAGCCGGAATATGGTGGCCGTTTATGGTTACCGGTGCTACACCCTTGAGGTTTTCAAGGATTGCAGAGCCAATCAGAGCGCCGGCAATACAGCCGCCTGACATTAAGCCGGCGACCTTTACATCGACTGAGCCCGAGCCCTTACGCTTTATAAGGCCGATTGTGCTGTTAGCCAGTATCGTTGCGATGCCTGTACCTACTGCTGCCCCGCCGGGGACACCGAGCAGTATCATTAAAGCAGGGGTCAAAATAAACCCGCCGCCGACGCCGAAAATTCCTGTAAGAATACCTATTATCAGGCCTAAAAGAATTGATCCTGTTATTATAAAAGCATTAAAATCCATGATGTTATCTATAAGATTGGTTACCAGTTGATTTCTATTGATTGTCTTGGTTTGTCCGGAGATTCAAAAAAGAGGGTTGAGCTTTTTTCATCCCACTTATAATCAGAAAAAGCCATATCGTCGATGCTCATCTTAACCGGTTTTGCGGGCAGATAAATACGTGTTACAATTTTTGCATTTTCTGGACAGCTAAGTTTGAAAATAACGTTGCTGCCGGATTGTTCCCAGCTCTCAAATCTCGCGGCAGAAGCTATTGGCTCGGCTTTGTCTTTCTTGATTTTGTTAATGTCGAACAGCCATGAGTGGCTGCCTGGCTTTATTTTCACCCTCTCCAGCACCGGCAGTTCGTGGTGGAAGATGTCAACAAACAATCCTTCCAATTCAAGCGGTTTGTCGCTGACAGACTCGTCAAGGCAGGCGGCTATAATGTATGGGCCGCGGCGGAGCTGTATGAAATTATTTTCATGCCACTCAAGACCTGCGGCCTTGCAAGCCGGCTTGATTATATTTATATATTTTTCGCCGGCTGCCGCAGAATGGGTGAAATGTGCCGGATGGCAACGTTCAATAAACACTGTTCCTTTGCCGTATTCATATTCACCAGTTGGCGCATCCTTGTCAAGTCCGAGCTGCTGCATCAGATGCTGGGAGGGGGCTTTATAACTGTTTTCTCCGGAATTCCACCAGCTGGAAACCTGATTGAATGGATCTGTGTCACCGCCGACATATACAAGAGAGCCTCCATTGGCTACCCATTGGGCAACAGCCTGATTCAAAGCTGGATTTTGCGGCTTGAAAAACTCGTAGCTTAAAACAAGAACTTTGTAATCATTTAGATATCCTGCAAATCTGGCTGCATTGTCAAGCTGTACCGGCATAACTGGTATTCCGAGTTTAACAAGCGGCACTGTCAGGCCGTAAAATCCTGAAAAGTGTTCAATGTCTTTTCTGCCGGCCTTGGAAGGGTCTTTTTCATTTATTTGGGCCAGGCTTTCAGCCGGTTCTGCACGTTGAAACATGCTTGAATCGGCAATAAACACTCCTATGCCCTTAGTGGCGTTTGTCCAGGTAATCTCCTGCTGGTTCATATCGCGAAGCTGGTTGAAAACTATGCAAAGCGTCGTAAGGTAATCATCGGGTATGTATGAAGCGTTTTGGGAGTTGCTTGGGTATTTTCGGGTTAGTATTCGGGATGGCCATGGGCATATTTCGTATCGCCAGATATGCGGGTGAAGCAGGGAAGCTATGAGAGTTTCTTTGTAGTTAAAACGATAATCTTGCCAGTCATGTTTTGGGTTATCTTCGATAGGGTCGTGCAGAAACCACATTTTGCGCCCCGTACCTCTCACGAGTTCCTGCATAACTCCGTATTCGAGAAAAGCCGTTTCGAATGTCCTCTCCGCAAGCCTGCCTTGATAAACGTTAGGGGTACGGGCAGTTCCCGTCCATATCTGAGCGATGCATCCGTCAACCACATTTGAGTCAATCAGTGAAGATTGAGGCGAGACGATTCCCCACTGTGTATAGTTGATAAGGCTGTGCGTCGGCACGTATATCTTTAGTTCTCGCCCATATTTATGCAGAGCGTATTCTTTTGATTTTTCTGCAACTCTGCGTATAGCCCGCTGATACAAATAGTACTTCAGGCGGTTGGTCTTGTATTGAGCATCAACCGAGCTGCCAGGTCTTTCGTAGGGTTCATCGTAGAAAAGCCGCCACTCCCTCTTGAACGCATCAGAAAAGCCTGCGTTTGCCCAGAATTCCGGTTCTTCAAGGTAGATTGCCTTAACTCCGGAGTCGATTATAGGCTCGAGTTTATCGCAAATATAATCAGCGAACTCGACTGACGGCACAATATAAGGAGTCATTTTTCCGTGCAGCCATTGCGTTCCGTCAGCTCTGGTCTGCGCGAGTGACATTATGTTGTTCCCATTTAAATCTTTGAAATCCTGGTAGCCGCCCCAGGCTATCCCTGTCATAAAATGAGGCACATAGCCTTTTTCCACCCAGGATTTTATGTAGTCAGGACGGTCATCGCCCGTGCCGTAAACCATGACAAAATCGTTTCTGAAATCACAAACCGGCTTGAAGGCGGCAGCCTCCTGGAAGCCTGTAAGCTCGAGCTCTCTGTCGGTTACGAGCCGCGTTGCCTCACTAATATTTATTTGTCCAGCCATAATTATACCTGCTATAACAATCAGCCTGTGCATTTAATAACCTCTTAAAATAATTTATCTGCTATGACAGCAATTCATCTATATGATTTAATTCGAGTTCAATCCCAGCATTATAACGGCTGGCACATTTTTGCATACACTTAATCATAAAAGTCTCATTTTGTCATCGTGTTAAGCCCGCTGAGTATTTTGATAGCCTCGTTTGCCAGAATAAGGCCGAAAATACCCGGTACGGTTGGCAGGCTTCCCATTATATCTCTTGGCCTGCCTTTTTTGCCGCCAACTGTGAGCGGGTTTTGCTGCTTGTTTTTCTTTATCGAAGTCTTATATGTGGGTTCCTTCGAATATACACATGTGATATTGGTGTCAGCGCCTCGACGTCTGAGCCTTTTTCGCACCAGTCTTGCCAGCGGACAGTATTTTGTATCATTAAGTGAAGCGATTTGAATTTCAGAGACATCTAAACGCAGTGCCGCTCCCATGCTCGAGAGAATTGTCAGGCCGGCTGCACGCCCCTGAGCTAACAGTTCGACTTTTGGGTTGAGTGAATCTATCGCATCAATAATGATATCCGGATGACCATCAAGTATTTTTGGTATAGTCTGCGGCTCTGTAAACAGGGTGAGCGGCTCAACGCGGCAGCAAGGGTTTATCTGACTTATTCGCTCGGCCGCGACTTCGGCTTTGTGCCTGCCGATCGTAGAGTGAAGTGCGTATATCTGGCGGTTTATATTCGTTTCGCAGACAGTGTCAAAATCTACCACTCTAATTCTACCCACGCCGCTGCGAGCCAGTGCTTCTGCCGCATATCCGCCTACTGCGCCAAGGCCTACAACTACAACAAATGAATTGTTGAGTTCCTTAAAGTTTTCGTCTCCAATCAGAAGCCGTGTCCGCCTGAACTGAGGGCGGTTTATGTAGTTTTGCTCATTGTTCATGGGGCTGATATCATAGCAAAAACAGAAAAACTGTCAAAGAGAGTGTTTAGATGTCTCGGCAAGATTGTTTTTCATTGCTTTAAGGAGCTCAGAAGCGTTTTTTGCGATCTGTGCCTTTAATTTTTCTGCACATATTCCTCTTATCTCTGCAATACCGGCTAAAATAGCCGGCAGATTACAGGGTTCATTTCTTGGAAGTCCGTTTTTACGCAGGACTTTGCGGCTAAGATATTCGGCAGGGGGGATTAGCTCCGGTGAATCTGTTTCTATATAAAATTTGTCAGATGGGATAAATCGTATCAGCCGGCGGGCTTTTAATTTTTTCGGAGAAAGGCAATTGCCCGCGAATGAAAAAACGCATCCAATATCCAGAAGCTGTCGGGTTAGCTCTAAAGATCCGTTATAGGCATGGATTACAATAAACGGCGGTAACTTCTTTTGTGATTTAATGATATTAACAAGCCGGCCCCACGCCTTTATGCAGTGAATGAAAACCGGCCGTTCAAGCTCCGCCGCCAGTTTTAGCTGTGTGTCTAGAAGATATTGCTGAACGTCCGCGTCAAATGGTTTTTTCCACCTGTCAAGACCTATCTCTCCGACACCGGAAGCGGTCATTGTGAGGTATTGGCGTAGTTTATTCTGCCAGTCTTCGAGGTGTGAACTTGTGGACCACGGATGGAAGCCGAAACATGGAACTACCGTGTCATACTTCAGCGAATAGTTATACACGGTTTCCCAGTCTAACGGACCGGTTGAGTTGCACAGCATGTGTGTAACGCCGTTTTCAGCCGCCATAGATACAATCTCATCGCGGCAGCCGTCAAACTCTGGAAGCTGCAAGTGCATGTGACAGTCGATGTAGTTTATTTCATTTGTTTTAAACATAAATCTTTTAGAAATATATTCTTAACGCAAATAAAAAGGGCTTGATGAAATCAAGCCCTTAGAAGGTATACCGCCTGTGCCGTGTAGGAGAGAATTTGCGAGAACCCTAAATTTTAGGTGGGCAGCCATTACCAGAGTCCATAAGTCCCGTCTTGCGGGCATGTACGAGCCTTTGGGATTTGGCTTCCCTGTGTTCTCTCATCGGTTCTGCCATATAGTCTGCTATCACGAACACCGCAGTTAATACCGTATATTATTATAACATTACTGCTTATTATTTCAAACACAAAAGGGCTTTTAACTGATTTTCAACCTGATTATCGTTGTAAAATAAGTGTTATCAGTGCTATACAAATGGGCATTTTTTATATTGCCGCTTTTTGAATTAATTTTCAAAGGTTGATTTGTCTTGACTTAAGAAAGTATCGGATTTAAATTCAAATTATCTTATCAATTTAACGGAGATATAAATGAATCATAAAGTTATAGTAACAATTTTAATTGGCTGCGTTTTGCTTCCATTATCCGGCTGTCAGCTTCTAAGTGTAATCCTTTCTCCCGGCTCAAGTGATGCCAGGGTAGAACCCGACTTTGATCTGATGGCTGCCAACAAGGAATCCCAGGACATCCTTCGGGTAGCAGTAGTTGTTGACCAGGCCTCTTACATTCGTTCCGAGCTTAACCTCCGCTATAATCTGACGAATGCTGTAAATGCGTTGTTGACTGCGAAGTTAAAGTTGGATGATCAACAGCTCATAGATTACAAGGAAATCGCCATGATAAGAAACTCCGAACCGGATTTTTCACGGTTTTCTCCAGTCGAAGCCGGCAAACGCCTGGGCTGTGATTATGTTATATTTGCTTCAATTGTTCATTACGATCTTCATCCTCTGCCTGAAAAAGAGTATTACGCTGCAACCGCAAAGACAATCTTTTCTTTTCACGGAGTTAATGAAAACAAAAGGCTTATGCCGCTTGAAAAGCAGAGCAAAACAGCCGAGATTGAAATAGAACTTGAAAAAGGGCTCCAGCAGAGTGTCTCACGTATCTGTAGATCTACGGCGTATTGTATCGTCAGAGATCTTTATCCAGTTCCTCGTAATGAATATGACATAATGGATGAAAAACGAAAAATGGCTTGGGATTAGAATTAGTCCATTTTTTCTAAATCAAATAAAATCAAGAACTTGAATTAGATTTATGTCTCTGTTTGAATTCTGTTATTAAGAATTTGAACTGTCGGATTCTGTTCGGGTGTATCATAAGTATAAAGATACCACCCAGAATATTGCCTATTGTAACCGGAAGAATATTTTTGAACATTATCCCCTGTTCAAGTATCGGAGTACCTTTTGCCAGCAGACCTATTGGTATCAGGTACATATTTGCCACACAGTGTTCAAATCCGCAGGCGACAAATGCCATGATCGGGAATATGCAGCAGACGATTTTTGAGATAATATCACGAGACATGGTAGCCATTATTATCGCAAGAATTACCAGCATATTACAGAAAAAACCTCGAATCAGGCATTCCATGAAGGGCAGACTGATTTTGGCTTCAGCTATCTTTACGGCTATTTCACCTGCCTGGGTAAGTTGGGCAGAATTACCCATCAAACCGGACTGCCATATCAAAACAGCTGTTAAGACAGAGCCTATGAAGTTGCCGGCGTAAACACCTATCCAGTTTCTGATAAGTTTTTTTACGGCAAACAGATGCGTCAGTGTCCCGACCAGCATGATTATATTGCCGGTAAACAGCTCTGCGCCGGCTATAAGTACAAATACCAACCCTAAGCTAAATAAAGCACCTCCAACAACCTTGCTGTGTCCCTGGGCGAGTGCCGCGATAAAGAGCTGGCTGCCCAGACTTATATAAAGGCCTGCAAGAACTCCCAGAAGCAGAAGCTGCCAGGTACGTGTGTTAGCCTTTTTAATACCAAGTTTGGATATAGCTGATGAAAGCTCTTTGAGTGATAGTTTCGGGTCGTATTTGCCGGTAGCCAAAGTCGTGTGTGCTGCTCGTGCGTTTTCTTTTGAGTTTTGCTCTTCCATCCTGTTTAACTCCTTTCAGGATTCCTTATACGATTACAGAAAATTGCGGTTACAAGAATGTTCTTTTTAATATTTTGCTTATTGCATTTTTTGCAGTTTCAATTGCTGCATCAGAGCCCAGGCTTTGAGCTGAGACCATTTTTACATTATCTATCCCGCATGGGATTATCATTTCAAAAATGCTTAGATCGTTGCAAATATTTATGGCCATCCCATGGTAAGTTGTTCCCTGAGACACCTTTACGCCTATCGAAGCAATTTTACCGCTGTTAGTCCATATTCCGGGGAACCCTTTTTTTCTGCCGGCATGAATGCCCATAGTTTCAAGAAGTTCTATGCCTGTCTGCTCAAGGGCCCTGATATATTCATTTATTCCAAGTTTGATACTCCTGAGATCTATAATCGGATAAATCACAAGCTGGCCGGGATTGTGTGCCGTCGTTCCACCGCCTCGCCTCACAGGGTAAATACTTATTCCGGCTTCTTCTATCCGTTCAGGGGCTGCAACAAGTTTATTTTCAGATTCACGGGCACCAAGCGTTATAACCGGATTATGTTCAGTTATCATAACGGTGTTGGGTATTTCACCTAAAATCCTGCGCGAAAGCATTGTTTTCTGAAGCTCAAGTGCTTTTCCATAATCTGTTATGCCAAGATCTCTTATGGATAATACTGATGAGCCGTCTTTTTGCATCTTTTCAGCCGTAAAGTTGCTTAGTTGTAAACCGTTTCGCCGATATATTCTGGAACCAGGATTTTTATCCCCTTGACTATCTCGTCGTGATTTTGCCTTTTGGCTATATCGGCGATTTTCTCAATACCTTCCAAGAGCACCTCTCTGTCAACGGCTTTATTCTGCCATATACTGATTTTTGGATGCCGTGTAGCTTTCATGTCTTCGCCCTCAATAGATAGTTCTTCAAACAGCTTTTCTCCGGGACGAAGGCCTGTGAAAATCACGTCTATATCCTCGCCGGGCCGATAGCCGCTAAGCGTTATCAGCTCTCTTGCCAAATCAACTATCTTGACAGGTTCACCCATATCCAGAACGAATATCTCCCCGCCGTTGCCCATTGTGGCGGCCTGGAGAACAAGTTTGCTCGCTTCAGGAATTGTCATAAAATAGCGTCTCATATCAGGATGGGTTACTGTGACAGGGCCTCCTTCTTCGATTTGTTTCTTGAAAATCGGTATTACAGAGCCGTTTGAGCCCAATACATTTCCAAATCGGACAGTAACAAAATGAGTTTTACTGTTTTTATTCAGACTCTGGATATACATTTCCGCGATTCTCTTTGACGTTCCCATCAGGCTCGTTGGGTTAACCGCTTTGTCAGTGCTGATCATGACGAATGATTTTGCGCCGTATTCGTCCGAAGCGTTGGCGATATTAACGGTGCCTAAGACATTGTTCTTTATAGGCTCTCCGGGATTGGTTTCCATCAGCGGCACATGCTTGTGGGCGGCAGCGTGTATCACTACATCGGGCCTGTAGTTGGCAAATAAATAACTTACACGCTCTCTGTCAGTAATGTTACAGATTAAAGCACGTGTTTGGACATGAGGATGTTTGTGCTTAAGTTCTCTGTCTATAAAGAATAACGGGTTTTCCGCCTGCTCAAGCAAAAGCAGAAGTTTGGGTTTGAAAGGGCAAATCTGCCGGCACATTTCCGAGCCAATGGAGCCGCCGGCACCGGTAACCAGAATGGTTTTTCCGGTGAGGAATTCTTCGATCTTATCCAGTTCAAGCTGAACCTCTTCTCTGCCGAGAAGGTCGGCTATGTCCACCTCTCTTGTTTGC
The DNA here is from genome assembly GCF_001999965.1 of Limihaloglobus sulfuriphilus. GTDB lineage: Bacteria > Planctomycetota > Phycisphaerae > Sedimentisphaerales > Sedimentisphaeraceae > Limihaloglobus > Limihaloglobus sulfuriphilus. Next base: position 416,954 of record NZ_CP019646.1, read on the forward strand.
GAGACGCTGAGTTTGCCGGACGTTATATCGGTAAGGGAAGGAACTGTAGAGAATTTTATTTTATGTCCTTCTGAAACCTGGATAATGCGTCTGAGCTGAGTTTGAGGGGCACTTGGCATTGCCACAGCTATTTCTTCAACATCGTATTCCTCACAAATCAGGTCAAGGTCGTCAATAGTTCCAATAACCGGTATGCCGTGTATGCTGACCTTTCTCTTGGCCGGGTCATCATCTATCAGGCCTATTACGTTGTACTTTTGGACACGCATACGGAGTACCTCGCGAAGGAGTGTCTCGCCCGCATCACCAGCTCCGACAATAAGCAGATTGGTTATTTTTATTGCTTTCTCTGACCGCATTTCCTCATAATAAAGCCTTACTACAAGCCGTAATCCGGAAAGCAGCATTATCGTGGTGAACAGATCAAGAATTATGATGCCCTGGTCAAAGGAGAGGATTGGGTTAAGCGTTGATTCCATTCCAGGGAAGTAGCTTACAAGGGTATTGCACCCCATCCAGCTTAGATATATGATTACTGTGCTGATAAAAGCCGCAGTAGAAAGGGTTTGGAGGTCAAGTATTCCAACGTACCGCCACCAGCCCTGAAATTGCTTAAAGGCGGCAAATACGATCATTTTTATGACCAGCGAAAAAGCAAGCAGAACAGGAAAATCTGTAGTCATCCAGTAAAGCTGAAACCGCATGTCATTCTTCAGCAGAAAAGCCAGCACTAAAGAAGCCGCAAATACAAATATGTGGGCAGCGATAATAAAAAGAGTGCGGTATTTGATAACCATCGCCTCAAATGTTTTCAGTATTTTATCGCGTTTTCTTGCCCGCTTTTTTCTAATCATGTACTTTTGTTACCTCGTTTAAAAATCAAAGAAAAGCATTTTAGTCACCTGAATGTAAATCGTCAACCTTTAATACCGATTTCAAACTAACTTATTTTATCTTTCAACGCCGGATTTATTTTGTAAACGGCAGAAGGGAAGGTGCTTCAAATCTGCCGGTTAATATAATTGAGCCGCGTACATTAAACTGAGCTTTTGCGTGACAAGTCTTTGATTGTAAAGGGGTAACCAGCCATAGCCCGGTGTTGCTTTGACTAAAATACCCTGTAAATAATATACCTGTCCGGCAGCAGGCGGGTTGTGCCTGCGTATCAAAACAAGAAAAATGACTAACATTGGATTCTGCCGTGCTAAATGTCTTTCATAAGAATAAATTATGTGTTATAATATTTTTAAACGTATTTTTAAGATTATTTATGATAACAAGCTTGCATTGGCGAATAAAAGCCTTAGGATAAACACATTGGCTAAGTTAAGATTACAAAAGATATTAGCAAACTCCGGGATTGATTCGAGACGGAACTGCGAAGAGCTCATTCGTGACGGCAAGGTAAGAGTCAACCGCAGGGTGGTACATGAGCTTCCGGCATTTGCTGACCCGGACACTGACGTCATCACCGTTCATGGCAAACGTATAGAGTCCACGGCTAAGGTTTATTTTCTTCTTAATAAGCCGCGGGGGGTAATATGCACAAATAAAGACCCTCACGGCAGAAAGAAAGCTGTTGATTTTGTGCCGTGTTCCCAACGCATTTTTTGTGTCGGCCGGTTAGATGCCGACACCACAGGAGCGATAATCCTTACCAATGACAGTGAGCTTGTCAATCGTCTTACACACCCAAAGTATAAAATAGCAAAGACTTACGAAGTTGTCTTGAAGGGGCGGCTGGATACCAAAGCCATAGAGAAAATCCAGAAAGGCGTTTGGCTCTCAGACGGCAAGACAGAGCCGGCTAAGATACGGTTTATCAAACGCGGCCCAGACGAGAACGTTTTAGAGGTAACAATAACTCAGGGTATGAACCGACAGGTGCGGCGGATTTTTTCCCGTTTTGGCCTGAAAGTCAAACGGCTCAAAAGAACCCAGATAGGTTCTTTGACACTCAAAGGCGTAGGGCCGGGAAATTTTAAGCCTTTAACAAAAAAGCAGATTAACTATCTTATAAAGCCTTTAGTTAAAAGAAAGCCGGCTGTTAAGAAGAGTTCTGTGAAAAAAGAAAATTAATTAGCATGAATTTAAGCAAGTAATTTAGATAAAAACAAGAAGGAATTATCATGTCAGGAAATAAATATCCTATGACTCCACAGAAAATGGCGAGCTTAATCATATTTATATTCGTCATCATTTTGGTGTTAAGTTCAATATCGACGGTATATTACACTGTCAATACAGACGAAAACGCCGTAGTTACATTTTTAGGCAAGTTCAACCGTGTTACAGGCCCGGGCCTCCATTTTAAGCTGCCTTTTGGCATTGAGAGGGCCGAAAAGGTTAAGGTAACAACAATTTTCAAAGAGGAATTTGGTTACAAGACCATTAAGCCCGGAGTTCAAAGCACGTTTGACGAGCAAAAACAATTTGATACATCTCTTATGCTTTGCGGTGACCTTAGTGTCGCAGAGGTTCAATGGATTGTCCAGTACAGAGTAAAAGATCCAAAGAAATATTTATTTAACATAAGAGACCCGCAAAAAATAATTCGTGACACATCCGAATCGGTAATGCGAATGATTGTTGGTGATTCTTCTGTGGACGAAGTGCTTACAGAACGCAGGATTGAAATCAACGATGAGGTGCACCAGATGATGCAGACAGTGTTGGACTCGTACGAATCCGGCATAAGTGTTGAAGCGGTAAGGCTTCAGGATGTAAATCCCCCTGAAGAAGTTCGCTCGGCTTTTAATGAGGTTAATGCCGCCCAGCAGGATAAAGAAAAAATGATCAACCAGGCCGCCAAGGAGTACAACCAGATTATTCCAAAAGTCAAAGGCCAGGCTCAGCAGATGATAAAACAGGCCGAGGCCTATGCGGTAGAACGGGTTAATGAAGCAGAAGGTAATGCTTCGCGTTTTGTAGCAACATGGCAGGAGTACAAGTTGAGTCCGGATGTGACTCGTCGCAGGCTCTATCTTGAGGCTATGAATGAAGTGCTGCCCGGTATAGAAAAGAAATATATAATAGATAATGAAGTGCAGAGTGTTCTTCCACTTATGCAGCTGGGAGGTAAATAATCATGCAGAATAAACTATTAATAACCATAGCAGTAATAATTTTCGCCGCGGCACTGCTTGCCAAATCTTTCTTTTATGTTGTCAATGAGCGCGAACAGGCTGTTGTGACTAAGTTTGGCGAGTTCAAAAGAGCGGCTACTACAGCCGGTCTGCACTTTAAAGTTCCAATAATCGAGGATATCAGATTCTTTGATAAACGAATTCTTGAATGGGACGGCAATCCGACACAGGTTCCTACTCTTGAGAAGCGGTATATTTGGGTTGATGCCTTTGCCCGCTGGCGTATTGAGGACCCTCTGATGTTTTATCAGACCCTTGGAAACGAGACTCTGGCGCACGGCAAGCTGGATGATGTCATCAACTCTGCCGTACGTAATAAGATTAGTAACCAGAAACTTATAGAGACGGTTCGTAACACCAACAGAGAGATGTTGATGAAGATTGATATTGAGGGTGAACGCAGCCAGGAGCTTACCGCCGTTGAACTTGGCAGGGCAAAACTGCAGCAGAGAATTATAGAAGAGGCAAGTACATCAGCAACTAAATTCGGAATCGAGATTGTCGATATCCGTATAAAACGTCTTAACTACGTAGAACAAGTCCGTACAAGGGTTTATGACCGTATGATTGAAGAGCGTCTCCGCGTGGCGGAAAAGTACCGCTCTGAAGGCGAGGGTGAGATGATGCGAATCCAGGGCGAACGAGAAAACGATGAGAAACGAATTCTATCTGAAGCCTACCGAACATCTCAAGAGATAAAGGGTAAGGCCGACGCAGAGGCTATCAATATTTATGCCGATGCTTACTCAAATGACCCTGAATTCTACAGTTTTCTGAAAACACTCGACAGCTATAAAGAAAACTTAGGTGCTAAAAGTACTGTCATTCTATCTACTGAGAGTGAATACTTTAAATACCTTAATCCCGAAATTATGATGAGTGAATAAGTATAAGCGAACATGACGGCAATAGCCGCTGCTTGTACAAAGCGGCGGTTACTGTCATGCAGGCAAACGAAACCTCTGCGGCTGGACAATAGGCAGACTCACCGCCAGGCCAATATGATAAAGAGACCCTGTCTGACCGAAAAGAGATGTAGTTCACCGCATGTAACCAAAGAAAGATTAGCAGGGCTTATTTTATTTCCGTCGCAGGTGCTTTTACCTGCGTGAAAGCCTGAATAAAGCGGCAGCTGCTAAAAATCAATAATCCGGCGTGTCGAAATCTTGCGGCTTGTAGCCGGGTTCGCCGGATCGCATGACTTCTTCGTTGAAGGCTTTGATTATGGCATGGTGGATCATATCTCTACAATCAGAATCAATGGGATGGGCAATGTCTGCATGGAGCTTAACCCGCCCATGATCTCCTCTTGGATTGCGGTTTTCGTCAAGTTTTGTTCCGCAATTTGAACAGAATCTCGCTCGAAGATAGTTTTTACCGCCGCAATTATCGCAGTGGTCGCTCATCTTCCTGGACGGCATTGCCACGAACAGACCGTTAGCTCCTTCTATAATCTTTATGTCTCTGACAACAAAGCAGTTGTCGAAAGTCATAGAGCAAAAAGCCTTCAGACGGTCATCCTTATTCGTTACTAATTTCACCCGAACCTCGGTAATCTCCATAGAATCCACTCCAAAGTAGAATTTACCATTTGTTGTTATTCACTATTACGCCTTTGCATTTGCAGTGCTCAAAGACATTCGTAATTATTTCGTTATCAAACACTGCTTTTTTACCAGGCAAAGAGAACATTGCAGAGCCGCTGCCTGTCACCATCATCTCAAAGCCGGTTTTCTGCTCAATGCATTCTTTTAAATGTTTCAATTGCGGCTCAATCATGAAACACACATTCTCAAGCATATTTGCGCACATACTGGGCCGCAAATCAAGAAATTTTTCAGAAATTTCAGGAATTATTCGCTTTCTTAGCGTCTCGTATCTTGTTTTGTCAAAAACAAAATTCTTGTAAGCCTCTTTGGTGGAAACTTTTACATCTGGAATTGCCAGCAATGTTTTAAACCCGGAAATATCTATATTTCTGATTATTATTTCGCCTCTGCCCCCGCAAATTGAAGAAGGCTCTCCAATAAAAAACGCAATATCGCTGCCGAGCTGTGAGCAGTAATCCTGCATTTCAGAATCACTCATGCCCAGTTCAAACATCCTGTTGATCCCTAAAAAAGTAGAAGCGCAGTCACTGCTGGCACTTCCCAGGCCGGTTCCGGCAGGAATGTTCTTAACAAGAGTAAGTTTTACACCATGACGCAATTTGCCTTGTTCCCGGAGCAGTTCAGCTGCACGATAGACAAGGTTTGTGTCATCATCCGGAGCCCAGCAGTCGCCGGCGCATATCAACTCGATATCGTTTTTATTGGTCTTCTCAATAATTATCTGATCATACCATGAAATCTTGGTCATTAAGGTTTCGACACCGTGGAAACCATCGGGGCGGCGGGGTGTAATCAAAAGAAATATGTTTATTTTTGCAGGGGCGTTTACAATCAGTTTCTTGCCGTCCTCTTCAAATTGAGGTTTGTGACCGGAAGTTGTTAAAAAATCCATTATCAGCAGACTTTCGTTGACTAAAATACTATATGATTTAGAATTAACGCCCAGAATACGGGGCAGCTTTCCTGCTTTCGTCTCTGGTAATTTAATTAGTGATCCATAATTACAGTATTTAACCATTAAACATTGTCTGTGTCGAGAAATTTATGAATGATATGAGTGAAGCTGAGTTAACCTCACAAAAACAAAGCCTTCCCGGCCAAATAAAACCCTGGCAGCTGCACAAAAGGCTTTATAACTGGGTACTGAGCTGGGCGCAGACAAAGTATGGAGTCCTGGCACTTGTTTTAATCGCCTTTACCGAGCCGATATGCGTACCTATACCCGCAGATGTGATGGTACTGGGTATGGGCTTCGGTAAGCCCAGAAAAGCAATACGCTATTCGCTTATCTGCTCGTTTTTTTCAGTGCTGGGCGGTACTACCGCTCTGCTGCTTGGAATATGGATCGGGGGTGAAAGGATTACCGCTTTTATTCAACAATACTCTTGGGGGCCTCTGCACCTGGCGGAAAAAGCTCAAAAGGCACTCGAACTTTATCAGGAATATGACTTTTGGGCGATAGCGATCTCAGCTTTGACGCCGGTACCTTACATGCTCTTCAGCTGGCTTGGAGGTTTTGCAGGGGTGTCGGTGGTAAAGTTTATACTCATAAGCGTAGTCTTTCGAACTCTGCGTTTCGGCACAGAGGGGGTTCTGATTTATCTCTTTGGAGAAAAGGCAAGAGGGTTCATAGAGAAACACTTTAACACAGTAACTGTTTTTGTTATAATACTTCTGATACTTGCCGCGGCTGTCATTAAACATTTTCGCGGCGGTTGATAATATGTAGTTACTATTTATCAGGAGAGCTGCCATGCTAACAGAAAACAGTAAGCGTATTCTTCTCAAAGCGGCCAAAGAAGCTGTCATTTCTGCTGTAAACGGCGATAAATTCAACCGGATTGAGACGAACGAGCCCGAGCTGCTTGAAAAATGCGGTTGTTTTGTAACTATTAAGAATAAAGGACGTTTACGGGGGTGTCTTGGTGTTTTTACTGCATCAAAACCATTGATTGATATGGTTACTGAAATGGCGGCATCATCGGCAACAAACGACCCGAGATTCTACAACGACCCAATAACACCCGAGGAGCTGGAAGAGCTTGATATCGAGATTTCAGTGCTCTCACCTTTGAGGCAAACTGACGACCCCGCTTCACTGAGGATAGGGCAGGAAGGAATATATATCCGACGCGGCATGAGGAGCGGCTGTTTTCTGCCGCAAGTTGCAGAAGAGACCGGATGGAGCGTAGAGGAGTTTCTTGGAAATTGCTGCACGGGCAAGGCAGGACTTGATTATTATTCATGGAAAGATCCAGATACAAAAGTATATCTCTTTACGGTAGAGATAGTTAAAGACAGTTTTAAGTAATTCTTCCGCAAAAACGCACCTCGTAAAATTACTGGTTTTTAATTTTTTTTAAAACAATGCTTGCATCGCCGCGTAATGATAGTAAAATACAATCAAATTAAAAAGTTAATAACACAGCACATCGCGGATAACATCTTTTGAATATGCTTAAGGAGTGTTTGCTGCACTTAATCTATTACCGTCTCAGTACCGGCTTGAACTGAGGGTGATGAAATGCCGGATAGACGTAATAGATGAGTGCGGCAGCGTTTTAAAAATCCGCTTGTGCTCAAATTGAATATGAAAGGACATTAAAATGAATGCTTCAGTATATGTAAAGATGATGTTCGCAGCGGCAATAGCAATGTTTGTAATATCAGCACCTTCCGTAGCTGATTATGACGTGTCAGACTATATCGGATCGGAGATGCAGCTTTGTGATAGCGGCCAAGACGACTCCCATAATATGGGATGCAAGGCACGCTGCGGCGACGACGAAAAGAAATGTAATCCTGGTGATCCTCCAAAGAAATAACACTAACTCCTTTTAACTACTAATTACTACTACAAACCTCCATAAAACAGACTATATGTCCCCAAAACCCTTAAATTAAGGAAAGTTGCTCGCACTGGGCAGCTTTCCTTTCTTTTTTGGAATAATCGTCTTTCACGCTTATTGCAGAGTATATGCCTCCCATGATATTTACCTGGAAATGCCGTACAAAGGTTCTGTTCCTGCAAAGTTTTATCTAAATCTCAAATGAAATAGCCTGAATTCTTATTGAATAAAGATTTTTAGCAGATATAATTAGAGATTATGTAATTACAGCATATAACTGGCCTTTGGCGGCCGTTTTTATATTTTGAATTTGGCAGTCTGCTTAGATTTAGATACGGTTTATTGAGTACCACGCTTCAGTTATTTGTAAACTTTGTTTCATTAGGGTTTTAGTTTGCAAAAAATTTTTTTTACAGGCAAGTTTATAGTATTGGATGGGCCTGACGGATGCGGCAAAAGCACACAGGCAGCACTATTGAGAGAAAAACTCATTTCAACAGGCCTCGAAGTGGTGAGCTACAGAGACCCAGGTACTACCAGGATCGGTGAAGCCATACGGGAGATACTTCTCGCAACAGAATACGCCGGCATGGGCGATAATGTTGAGGTGCTTTTGTATATGGCGGCACGGGCTCAGCTTTGGCGGGAGAAAATATCCTCTGACCTTGAAAATGGCAAGTGTGTCATAATGGACAGGTGGCTCTCCAGTACCTGCGCTTATCAGGGCAAAGCCGGCGGTTTTGGTATTGACAAGGTGATAAATATTGCCCGGGACAGCCTCGAAAGACTCTGGCCGGACATAACCATTATACTTGATATCGACAGCAGCCTCGCGGCGAAAAGAATCCGGCGTGAACTTGACCGCATGGAACTCAAAGGATGCGGCTACCACAAAATGGTGCGGCAGGGATATCTTGAGCTGGCGGACAAAATGGAAAATGAAACCGGGGACGTATCAGCTTTATTTAAATTGATCAACGCAGACGATACCCCGGAGTCAATACATTCGAAAATTGTTGAAATACTCATAAATAATTTGGGAAAAGGTATTTAGAGTCTTGGTTATATTTAAAATTTATAATCGGACTCAAAACCCTGAAACCCTGTAGTACTATTTAGATAATAATAAGTCACAGTTTTAATATGGAACAGGCAAAATTAGATGAATTGCAAGAGCTGATTGGATACCGCTTTAAGGATCAGCAGTTGCTGTCTCTGACCTTGACACACACATCGTCAGTTTCAGACCGAATTGAAAGTAACGAACGCCATGAATTTTTTGGGGATGCAGTTTTAGACCTGGTTATCTGCCAGGAGCTTTTTGAGAAATACCCCGACTATTCGGAGGGCGATTTGACCAAAATAAAAAGCCGCCTTGTCTCTCGTGAGACCTGTGCGGAGGTCGCTGAGAAAATAAATCTTGTTGACTATCTTTACGTAGGCCGCGGTACGGGCAGCCGAGGTTTAAAGGGTTCAATCGTTGCCGGCACCCTCGAGGCGCTGATAGCAGGTATTTATATTGACGGCGGACTAAAGCCCGCTGCGGAATTCATAAACAAACTCTTTGGTGAGCTTGTTGACAGTGCCGACGCCGATGAACACCAGGATAACTATAAATCATTGCTTCAACAGTATTCACAACAAAATTTATCGGAATTGCCCATTTATGAGGTAATAGATGAGCAGGGGCCCGAGCATAATAAATGTTTCGAGGTTGAGGTTTCAATCGGCAATGTGCATTATTCAAGTGCATGGGGTATCAGCAAAAAGATAGCCGAACAGGCCGCCGCCAAAAAGGTGCTTGAGGAGTTGGGCGTAATAGAAGTACAAAATAAACCTTAAGTCAAATATTAAATTAAGGAAGGTCAATATGGACAGACGCTGCTTTATGAAAGTCTATGGGGCCGGTATGGCCGCGGCATTACTGCCGTCAGGAGCCTGGGCCATGGCAGGCAAACAAAGTGACGTTTTGCGGGGTTTTATTGTTTCAGACGCTCATTTTGGCTGGGACGGTGGTGATCAGCCGCGAATCAGCGAGCAGCGGGAGGCAATGAGGAATATCGTCTCCACATTTGGGAAACTGGACTTGATGATTGACACCGGCGATGCCTACCACGGCAATCTAAAAGGAGATGTCAGGGGTAAATCCGCAGGAGACTGGACTGATATCATATCAGGTGAGACTGGTTCGTTGCCGATGCTTTATGTGCCGGGCAATCATGAAATTATGGGCTGGAGAGAAGGGGACCCTGAGTGGAGGTGCAATCGGCTTGGAAGCCTTCCGTGCCGCCCGTATTACAGCTTTGATATAAAGGGCATACATTTTGTTTCTGTACCAGAGCTTATGATGGCTGTCTATGTCAACAAGGAAACTATTGAGTGGCTTAAGCTCGACCTTGAGGTGAATCGTGACAAGACGGTTATTTTGCTCTCGCACAATAATATAAGCGGAACCACGACTCCTGACGAAGAGGGCTATCGCGGTCTTGTCAACAGCGCAGAGCTGTATGATATTATAAAGGCCAACCCGAATATTATAGCCTGGATGCACGGTCATAACCATAATTATCAGATTGTTCAAAAGGACAACTGTATGTATGTTTCCAACGGCCGGATTGGCGGTTTTGACCCCAGCAATGGCCAATATGGAATCGGAGGGATCTATTTTGAGCTATCAAACAACCTCCTTGATGTAAAATGTTACAGTGCACAGTTTAAACGCTTCCTTGGGCCGGACGACGGGCCTCAGCTCGCAGGCAGGATGAAGGCAAAGACATCTCTGGATCCGGCAAAACCGATGGCATACAGTTTTGGTACCGGCGGCGCAAGAGATACCGAGCGTATCCCGATGGTTAATCACTATACCTCGAAATCTGAGTCGGCCAAACTGTACATTACCGGAGCCGACGACGAAATAATAAATGAAGATACAACGCTGAGTTATTATCAGTGTCGGCCCAGTAATACTCACATGCAGCTGTTTGGTTTTATCGTTCGGGACCCTCAAAAGCTGTGGCGATGGGACGATCCGGGCATTACGCTTTTTAAACGCAGTGACGGTAAGGATATACGTGTTACTGCTCCTCATTACGGTGCAGGCATGTGCAGTTACTACCGCTGTCCACCCGATCAGGAATACGAGGTTACGCTTGAGCTTGAAGGAAGCGGGCAAGGGCCAAAACTTGACATAGAGTTTATGTATTTTGACCGAACGGGAAAATATCTGGAATCAAAACACGCTCCGCTTTACGATATAAAGGCCGGTAAGCAGAAAGTGGTTTACAGCGGCATAGCCTCTAAACCGACAAAGGCTGTTACTATATATGATGATCCGGATGAGCATAATATACTCAACTTCATAGTGCAGTGTATTTTTACCGATATGACAAGCGAAGTGAAAGTTAAGTCTTTTGAACTTCGTTTTAAAGGTGCTCATGGGGCTACCGTCGATCCGGCAGTTATTATTGACGGCAGAAGATATTCCCGTAAAGGAACTTTGAAGCAGGGTGAGTTGGCCGAGTTTGATATTCCATTGCTCAAGAATAAATCACAGCAGACATATCAGCTCAGTGCCGGCGGCAACAGACGGCTAAGCTGGCTTATTAAGTATGACCATCTTGACTGGCAGCTGCGTAACGCAGCCGCGGCAGATATGGGAGAGTATATACAGATTGACGGACTGAGAAATCAGTGGAGTCATGAAAAAGAAATTTTATTTGCTCCAATGGCGGCTACTGACGAACCGTTTGTGAGCAGGCTCCGCGGAATAACAAAAGCCAGGATTTACCCGGTTGACAGGGGCAGCAAAAACCTGAAAGTAAAAATAGAAGAGTGTTATCCAGGCATTAAACCAATTGTTTTTGTTCGCAGCGATAATAAGCCGGCTTCTGTGTCTGCCTCTGAAGGTTTCTCTTATAAAAACGGTATAATTGAGATAACCGTTAAAAAGGGCGAAACAATAGATGTTATTTTATAGCATTCGGATTGCCGCTTGTGGGCATCTATAGGCCTTCGCTAATGTTATATACCATAAGAACATCGCCGTGGCGTATGTAAAGTCTGCCGCCGCAGATGACCGGATGTGCCCAATGGTGATCTTCGCCCATAGTTACCTTAAATGAGCTGACGACTTCAAATTTATCCGGGCCTGCTTTTACAAGAGCTACTGTTCCTTCTTTTTCTTCGTAGCAGTATAGCATTCCGTCAGCATATGTCAAACAGCCTTTGCCGATCCATGAATGGTCATACATTACCTTGCCGCTGTCCCATTCGAGGCATACCCAGTTGCCGTTTGAATTGCCGCGCCAGCTTGAACCGTAAATGTAGCCATCTACGAGAACAACTCCGCCGTGATGAGTGTCGAGCGTTTCGTCTTCCCATTTGACCTTTATGCTGCTGCCGTCATCATTAAGTTCAACCATTACTCCGCCGTCATCATAGCCGCTGGTGGCATAGACCATTGAATCTGAATATACGGGCGTAATGGGGTTTATATCTTTCTTCCCGTGTTTATGTTTCCAGAGAATTTCGCCGTTAGATGCATCAATACCGACAAGTGACTCAAGCATTGTAATGATGACTTTTCTGCCGCCGCGTTCCACAAGTATAGGCGAGCAGTAAGCGCTTTTCTCATCAATTGATTTGCTTGCCCAGATTACTCTGCCGGTCTTTTTGTCCAGCGCTACAACGGAAGCCTTTTTGCCGCCGGGGGTAACAATAACCTTATCGTCAACGATCAGCGGCGACTCTGCAATGCCCCAGTTGCCGTATTCTCCTTCGAAATCCTGAAATACATTCTTTGCCCAGAGAGGTTCTCCTTTGGCTGCTTCAAAACATGCAATAGAACCCTTGCCGCTTATAACATAAACATTGCCGTCATTGACTGTTGGGGTTGAGCGGCTGCTCTCGTATGACCTGTCCCATTCGGGCCCGTAATTTCTTTTCCAGGCGAGTTTTCCGTCCATATCAAAGGCGAAGAGCACGCCTCTTTTGCCTATCATTCCGGTTGTGTATATCAATCCTTCAGCAATTGATACCGTAGAATAGCCCTTGCCCAGACCTTTAGCCGACCAGATTATTTCGGGGCCGCTTTCGGGCCATTTTTTCATCAGGCCCGTTTCTTTGGATATACCGTCGCGGTTATGGCCTCTCCATTGCGGCCAGTCGGGTTTATCTGTAGTTTCAGCCGCTGACGAAGCAGCGGGGGAGTCTTTTTCATCTGCCGCCACGTCCAGGCAGACCATCTCGCCGCCGGCGTTGCGGGCGTATATCCTTCCGTTTGCCAGAACCGGAACACTCCAGCATCGGCTGCCGGAGAGAATTTGAGCTCCAGATATCTGTTTGAAACCGTCAGCAGAAGCCTCGGCGATAACGAGGTTGCCTTTTTCTCCCAGTACAATAAGTTTGCCGTCAGCAATCATCAGGCTGCCCATGCCGAAGCCGCCCTGGGCCCAGATAATTTCCCCTGTTTCCAGGTTGATACAGCGGAGCTCGCCGCCTTCGTCAACACCGTAAATATGCCCCTCATATAAAACCGAAGGGTTCATTTTGTTACGCATGTTTCTATTTTGCCAAAGTTTAGATGCTTTTTCGCCCTCTACTTTCAGCAGGGCACAGCCAGTTCCGTAGCCGGAAGAAATAAAAACTCTATCGCCCGTGATTATCGGGTCTGCCGCGTTCACATCATGTCTGGTTTTCCACGGATATGTCCAGATTATCTCGCCGTAAGCAGTTTCAAGGCCCGCAACGTTGTCGAAACCAAAGTTTACTAACTGCTCTTTTCCGTTGAGTTTACTCATAACAGCGGTTGCATATCCGCCGGGTTTGTCACTGGGCGACCAGAGCAGTTTGCCGTTTGCTTTATCCAGAGCAGTTGCCTGGTAGCCGACATTATAAACGGCCATGCTGCCAACAATCAATGGTGAGCCTGCCAGGCCCCAGGTTGTATTTTCGGCACCGGTTACTTCAAGAATATTAGTTTGCCAGATAAGTTTTCCGGTGTCGGCTTCAAGACAAAGGGCATCTCCGGTTTTACTCAGTGTGTAAACCCTGTCATCAGATACTGTTGGAGTAGCAGATGTGCCGCCTTCGTAATATTTGGGATCCAGGGGTTCGGGGTAGCTGTATGTCCATATCTGTTTGCCTGTAGCCGCGTCAAAACAGAACACAACGTCTTTATGCTCGGATTCGTCAATATCTTTTGAGCCGGTGTTTCCGAAAGTGTAGGCTTTTCCCCGGGAGACCGATATAGTGGAAAAACCTGTGCCGATGTTTGCTTTCCAAAGGGGGGCGGCGTCTTCTTTTATTTTTTCTGGGCTCCACTCGGATTCATGTGATATTCCGTTGTAATCGGGCCCGCGCCAGTGCGGCCAGTCAGCGGCAAATGATAAACCGCAAACGCACAATAGAAGAACGGCTAAAAACGCTGATTTTCCAGCAGACAGGGTATTTTTCATAAGCAAATCCTTTATATTTTTTTACTGATATTTAAAATTTATTATACAATACTAATAGGAATTGTCAAATACTATTATTAAAGTACAGTTAAACCCTCTACTTTGTTTTGCCGGTACCGGGGGAGTATTTGACATACTTTGAAATTTGAGATTTGAGATTTTGTGCCTTTCTGCTAAAATGCCTGCATGACGCGGATTATACACAGGTATATTTTCAGGGACCTCTTTAAGGTCTTTATACTTACGACACTGTCGATGACACTTATCTTCAGTATCAGCCAGATGTTGCGCCCAATCCAAAAATACGGCGTCGCCCCTGAACAGGTTTTCAAACTGCTTTGGTATTTTTCGCCGGTGATGCTCTCTTTTGTAATGCCTATCGCGGCGGTATTCGCCGCGAGTATAACCTACGGCCGCTTTGCCAGTGACAACGAGTTTGACGCATGCCGTGCATCGGGTATCAGCCCTCATTCTCTGGCAATGCCCGGTCTGGTGCTGGCGGTCTTTGTTGCTGTATGCAATCTGCTGCTTAATTTTTATATCTCTCCTGTTTATATAGACAAAGCCGAGAGAAGCATACAGGCTAACGCCAGGGAGATAATCTTTCGAAGCCTTGAAAGAAACGGTTATTACGAGAACAAAAACGGCAGATTCAAGATTATGTCAGATGTTGTACTGCCGGAGGAAAACCGTCTTCTTGGGGTGAATATCCTGGAACAGCGTAAAAATAAGAGCGGCTGGCTTGTAACAACACCCGAGGCCCAGGTTGAGATTGATACGCACCGCCATTACAACAATATAGTCGCTGTTGCTCATGATGCCTATTACATTGACGGCAAAACCCAGGGTTATTCCAGAAGATTGCCCGTTATGGGCAGATTTGGCTCTTTATTAGGCGAGAAAGTGAAATTTCTTAAATATGATGAGCTCACGGAAGTGAAAGACAATCCTTACCTTTTTAACCCTGTCCGCGAGAAAGTGCTTGAAGTGTCTGACCAGCTTTCTGCGGAGCTTTTTTCAGAATACATTTCCCGTTCATTATCCGATAACGGCAGATTCGAGCTCTTTACTCCCGCCCGCAGGCTTGTGGTTCATTGCGGCGGCGCAGAAGCTCAAAACAAGAGTACAATCAGACTTCTGGGCGAGGTCAAGACTGTCGAATACGATAAACTGCTGGCCGAGAGGATGATAAAGACCTGGGCCGGCCGGGAGGCTTTTCTACGTCTTGATGCTGATAGAAGCTGGGTTTTGAGTATGCCCAGTGCTGTCTGGAAGAGTCCCGACGGCATAGAAGGTCTCGCAGCAGACCACAATATGCGCGGGATTTCCATGCCGGCCGAGCTGGAAGATCTGTTCAGTGAAGAAAACATTCTCCATACAGTTATGAACGAACATCCCGATGAGCCAACCGAGGAGCTTAAAACCCTGCATACAAGGGTAAAGGACAAAATAGTGGATGTTTATGCCAATATCCACGCTGAAATACATTTTCGCATTGTATTTGCGATTGGCTGTATCAGCCTTGTGATTACCGGTATGGCACTTGGTATAATATACAAGGGCGGCCACGTATTAACAGCGTTTGGTTTGAGCTCAATACCGGCAGGATTCCTTATCGTAGTTATAGCCGCGGGAGAAAATATAACTAAAAATGTACCCAGCGGTGCCGAGAGTTTCTCATACAACGGAATTTACCTGATGTGGGCAGGTCTCGGTGTATTGATGCTTATATCGGGGCTGGTTTATAGAAGAATAAATCATGCATAGAAGTTAGTAAAATATTTCTGTAGATTATATGCGGACATTAGATAGATACATAGTTAGAAACTTCCTCACGGGGTACCTTATAGCGTTTTTCGTGCTTATGGGGCTGCGAATCATAATTGATATGTTTATCAATCTTGACGAGTTCAGCAAACACTCAGAGCTCGGCGTTGTTCAGGTTATGGCTAACATCTGTAATTTTTACATGATTCAGAGCAGTGTCTATTTCCGCGATTTTGCCGGTCCGATCAATGTTGTCGCGGCAGTTTTCGCTCTTGGCCGAATGACCAAAAAGAATGAGCTTGTAGCGATGATGGCATCGGGTATCAGCCTCAAGCGGGTTATCATGCCGATAATCTTTTTCTCGGCATTACTTTCAGGTCTGTTGATAGTTGACCAGGAATATATCATTCCTTCGCTTGCCGGCAGTATTGTTCGTGACCATGATGAGTTGCCCGGACAGCAGAACTACAGTGTTTCATGTCTGATTGACAAGAACGGCTCAATAATCAATGCGTCTCAATATAGCGAAGGCGCCCAGACGATGACAGGAGCGTCTATCATTCTGCGAAAGCCGACTGATGAGGGGTTGTGGCAGACGATAGGCTGGATCAGGGCTGACAGGGCGGTATATAACCCTGTAAAAGATGTCTGGGAGCTTTACACAGAAACAGAAAATCCAGACGGAACTGTTGATACAACGCCCGGCGGCGACCTACAGAATATAATTCCTTATGCCAGCACTGAAGATATCCCCGCTCACAGGGTTGTGCTTTCGTATAAGACCGATCTGACACCCGAAATCATACCGGTTCGGAGGAAACAGCAGTCAGTTACTTTGCTTAGTTTTTCTCAGCTTCGAGAGTTTTCCAAAACCACTCCCCGAAGCCATGACCGGGCAAGGATGCTGCTGGAGCGGAATACACGGATGACAGACCCGATAATCAATCTGATTATGCTTGTCATTTCGCTGACGGTTCTTACCTGCCGTGATAACAAGCAAATGAAGTCTGCTATTATGGTCAGCTTTGGCATAACGGTGGGCTGTCTTATATTTACGTTTGTATGTAAAATGTTCGGAACCGAGCAGGTTTTTGAAAAGGTAAGGCCGAACTTGTGGGCATGGCTGCCGGTGGTGGTATTTTTGCCTGTTGCGGCTTTTATGTATGACTCTATGAAAACATAGTTTTCAGTGAGAGATACAAGTATCCAGCCCGATAGTGCTATTTGAGATACTTTTAGAATTGCGGTTTTTAAAGGAAGATAATATGCGATACGACATTTCAGATTTAGGATGGCATTTGAGCGGTTTTGAGCCGTTTGAGTGGGAACTTGAGAAAAGTGCTGAAATCGGTATAGCTCTTCAGCCTGAGATTGGACCTGTGCCTGCCAAAATCCCAGGTTCTGTGCAGCGAAGCCTTCACGATGCAGGTCTGATAGAGAACTGGGAAGTTGGGCACAATTGCCGCAATATAGAGTGGATAGAAAACAGACACTGGGTTTATAACGCGACACTGCCGGCAGATAAAACTCCCGGGGGCTTGCGGCACAGTCTTGTTTTTGAAGGCCTTGACGGCCAGGGCCGCATATTTGTCAACGGCAAGTGCGTGCATCACTTTGCAAACGGTTTCGTCCGGCACAGTATTGATATTACAGACGCTTTGGAAGATGGCGACAATCAGCTTGCAATGGTTTTTGAATGCAGTCCGAGGTGGCTGGGGCAGTTCGGAAGGACTTCGCAGATACGAGACCTGAAGGCGCGTTTCAACTACGGCTGGGACTGGAGCAAACGGCTGATGCAGATAGGCGTTTACGGCGGTGCCTGGCTTGAAAGCCGCCCGGATGAAGGACGCTTCGACGCGTTTTTTTATACCGACTATGACCTTGAGACAAGAGAGGGCAGCCTTTTTATCTGCCCTGAGCTGAGCGGGCTTTATTCGGCCGTCGTTGAGGTTGAAATCGACGGAGGTGTTCATTCCTCCACAATCGAGATAGACTTCGGCTGTGATGAATACATAATTGACGAGCTCGAAGTTGAGCCCTGGCATCCTAACGGCTGCGGAGACCAGAAGCTCTACCAGCTGGAAATAAAAGCTCTCGCTCCTGATGGAAAGCTGCTGTGGCAGGCATCACAGAAAATCGGCTTTAAGAATATTCAGTGGAAACAGTGCCGGGACGCACCAAAAGATTCTGATCCCTGGCTGTGCTGCGTAAACGGCAAAGATATTTTTCTCCAGGGTGCCAACTGGACGCCGATACGGCCCAACTTCGCCGACCTTGAAAGAAAAGATTATCAGCAGCGTATAAAGCTCTATGCCGACCTGGGTTTCAATATATTTAGAGTGTGGGGCGGCGGATTCCTCGAGTCACGCGATTTCTACGAGCTGTGTGATGAATACGGGATTATGGTCTGGCAGGAGTTTCCGCTCTCTTCCTCAGGTGTGGACAACAAAACACCCGATGACGATGAAACAATAGAACTGATGTGCCGGACCGTGCGTTCGTATGTTCGCCGCCGAAGCAGTTATGTCAGCCTTCTTATGTGGTGCGGCGGCAATGAGCTGCAGAAAAAGGGCCCGCACGGCACGATTAACGGAATACCGCTTGACGAATCGGACAGGATGCTTGGCAGGATGGGACGAGTTTGCAGAGATATGGATCCAATCCGCAGGTTTATCGCGACATCTTCGCTGGGGCCGAGATTTTTTGCTCTTGAGAGCGAATTTGGCCAGGGACTTCACTGGGACGTACACGGCCCGTGGAAGGCTAATGAAATGGACCTGGAAAAATGGAAAAGCTACTGGAGCCATGATGATTCACTTTTCAGGTCAGAAACGGGATGCCCGGGCCCGAGTGATGCGTCTTTGATACGCAGGTACCTCGGCGAGCAGAAGCCCGAGCCGTTTTCAGTTGAAAATCCGCTATGGGGCGATTATGACTGGTGGTTTGAGGGCGATATTTTCGAACGTGAAATGGGCAGAAAACCCGCAAAACTTGAAGAGTACGCAGCATGGGGACAGAGCAGGCAGGCCAAGCTGCTCTCTATCGCCGTATCTGAATGTAAACGCCGGTTCCCCGAGTGCGGCGGCATTATAATATGGATGGGCCATGATTCCTGGCCATGTTCGGCCAACACGTCATTGATTGATTTTGAAGGACAGCCAAAACAAGCTGCTCTTGAGCTGAAAAAAATATTCAAAGAACAACAGGATACATAAAATTGAAACGATTTTTTACATTTATAATTTGTATTGTCACAGCTTGTGCATTCTTCTGCTCCGGCTGTAATACTCCTTCGAATACAGTGCCTAAGAGATGCCCTGTCAGCCTGCCCGGCTACAGTTTTCCCGCCTGTTCTGTGGAAGAACGTCAGATTTGCAGGCTCGATGCCGGTGATCCGTCGGCTCCGCTGGTTCTGTATATCGGCGGGATACACGGCAATGAAAAGACCGGTATCAGCCTTTGCTGGGATCTGGCAGAAGGTATTGCTGATTCTTCTATCGATATCAGCGGAAAAAGGGTTATAATAATCCCTGTGTTCAATCCCGATGGTACCGCCGCGAATACCAGATACAACATCAACGGAGTTGACCTGAATCGAAACTATCCCGCAGAGAACCGGCAGGTCAGCAAGGTAAACGGTTTGGAGCCTGTAAATCAGCCAGAGTCACGGTTTATATATGAGCTTATACTCGATGAAAAACCGGAAAAGATTATAGTTCTCCATGAAGCTCTTGATTGTATTGATTATGACGGGCCGGGGAAACAGCTCGCAGAACAGATGGCTGCGGTCTGCCCGCTGGAAGTTAAGAAACTTGGAGCCCGCCCGGGCTCTCTCGGCGCATGGGCAGGGGAGACGCTTGGAATACCGATTATTTGCGTTGAATTCAGCGAAGCTGATTCAAAGCTCAGTGACGGGCAGCTCTGGCAAAGGTATAAAGAAATGATGCTGGCACCCCTTGATTAAACTCTTTAGGCTGCTTCTGTAAGTAATTATTTAGAAAAGAGATATGTAAGTCAACAGTTTTTGAAGATGTGGAACTGCACAGATTTGCAGCCGCAAAAATAAAGACAGATGCACTGGACAGAAAAAAACCGCGCACCAGAAAATGGTATTCCGGTGAGCGGTTTTGCCTTGCAGATTATATAAGTACTGGAATTAGCCTATCTTATGCCGTACTTTCCAGCGGGCTTTTCTCTTTTTGCTTCCGACTTTCCTTCTGCGTCTTGGTTTAGCCATTTATTTTCTCCGAATAATTAAGAAACTATCATTTATACTTTAAAAGACTTGAACTATATGTTATTATACGCATAAATCAAGTATATAAAAAAGTTTTTTAATAACAGGACATACTAAAATGATACAATGCAAAGATTGCGAGCTCTGTGATTTCAAAGAGGGCAAGGGCATAGTATTCCGCTGCAACCCGTTCGTCAACATTAAAGAACCGGAGTGTCTGACAAAGTGGCAACTGATGAAAACAGACCATCTTATAGCCAATATGAACATGCTCCTGCGAAGCCAGCAGAAACTTGCCCCGATCCAGGACAAACTCATTAAGTTTATGGAGCGGGAGATCGACGACATTGAGGAAACTGACAGCTGGAAGTACGGAACCGACGAGAATTACGACATAGAATTCAATGAAAACGACGATTGGGAAGACAACGAAGACGAGGAAAGTTTCTAATGTCCGATAAACAGAGTCCCAGCAAAGAGAAATCGCTCTGCTCAACATTTGAATGGCTTCTTATCGCTTTGGCGCTGGCCTTTACATACAGGGCGTTTCTGCTGGAAGCCTACAAAATACCTACCGGCAGTATGGCGCCGACACTTCGGGGCGACAGGTTTGCTGTTGCCTGCCAGAGCTGCGGCGAGAAGTTCGACTACGGTTTTATACCTGAGCGGTATCGCAGAGGGGCTAACCGTGAGGGTTTTTATCAGCTTGACCCGGGAACGATCTGCCCCAATTGCGGCACAACATCCAGGCCGGTAGCCTCTAAAATCAATGGTGACAGAATCCTTGTATTCAAAGGCAGTTATTATTTTCACGACCCGGACAGATGGGATGTTTTTGTCTTTAAGAATCCTACTGAACCGCATCTGAATTATATAAAGAGGCTTGTAGGGCTGCCCGGGGAAAAAATCGAGATAATTGACGGTGATATCTATATTAACGACAAAATAACCCGCAAACCTGCTAAGGTTCAAAACGAGCTCTGGATGCCGGTTTTCGACAGCAGGCTGACAGAGGTTGTCGCCTATAGCCAAAACCGTGAGCCGGTCTCGCCTATGATGAATTCTGAAGGCTCAAACTGGAGATACATTGAAAACGGCCGCTCATTTTCTCTTGATGAAACAGAGGGAAAAAAGCATGAATTATATTATAACTATAAGCAGGGACGTGACCTGCGGGCTTTTTATTCATATAACAGATATGATATGATCAACGTTGCTCCGTTCTTTTCCGATATGATGCTTGAGGCTTATGTGGCTTTTCCGGATCAGAGCGGTGAGTTCGAGGCTGTGCTTAGCAAGTACGGCACTGAATATACTGCATCTCTCGATGTTTCAGGCACGATGACTGTTTCGGCAAAAGAACCGTCAGGAAAGCGAAATGTTATAGCCGAAAAGACTATCAAACCACTTGATACCGACAGGCCGGTACGTTTCTGTTTTGAGAATTTAGATCACGTTCTTCGATTCAGCTTTGGGCCTGAAACACTCGAATACGATTTTGGCAGGGAGGCTCACGCCATGGGAGAGCCCGGCAGGCTGAGGCCTCAGATCAAGGTCGCCGGCAGCGGCAGGCTCCGGGTTGAGAATCTTCGAATAATGCGGGATATCTATTATTACGGCACCGGTTTTGATGATGAAACACTGCGAGCAGGGGAAGGCCGGCCTTATACGCTTGGAGAAGACGAATTTTTTGCATGCGGCGATAACAGCCCCGCCAGTTCTGATTCACGCTATTGGGATGCCCCCGGTATCGGCAATAACGCCAAGACATATCCGGCCGGTGTGGTTCCCAGAGACTACCTGATAGGAAAAGCGTTTTTCGTTTACTGGCCCGGCAGCTTCAAATATAATCTAAACCCTAAATTCAGCAAGTTGGGCAAATTCGCAATACTGCCTAATGTCAGCGAAATGAAATTTATCTATGGCGGGGTTGATGATGCCGAAATTGAAGCTGAAGAATAAAATATCATGCCGGCCAGACTGACACACAAGATAAAGAAGCCGCTTTGGTTTTTGAAGGATTTGCAACCGTCCTTTTTGCCCGGAACTGCTGAGATATGAGCAGGTTCTTAGAAGGCGATATCAAAGGGCATCTTTTAAGGCTCACTTTTCCCAGTATCGGAGGCATGTTTGCCATAATGGCATTCAACCTTACTGACACCTATTTTGTTTCCAGACTTGGAACAAGTGCCCTGGCGGCGATGGGGTTTACGTTTCCGGTGGTAATGGCTGTCGGGGCGCTGTCAATCGGGTTTTCAGTTGGCGCATCATCAATCGTTACAAGGGCCTTGGGTGCGGGCGACCGTGCTCTTGCCCGGCGTACTGTTGCTGATTGTCTTTTTATCACTGTTCTGGGCACGCTGCTGATAGGGTTTATCGGTTTTGTGTTTACACGAAAACTTTTTATTGTTCTCGGAGCAGAGGGTGAGGAGCTTGAGTTAGTTTGCCAGTACATGCGGATATGGTTTTTGGGCTCTTTACTGGCGGTTCTCCCCGCAGTTATAGACGGCTGCCTCCGCGCAACAGGTGATATGTTCAGGCCCTTTATTGTTATGAGTACTGTCGCGGCGTTTAACATTGCCCTGGATCCCGTTTTGATATTCGGGTTTGAGCCTTTGGGTATTCCGGCAATGGGAATAAGGGGGGCAGTCTGGGCGACACTGGCCGCCAGGCTGATCGGGACTTCTCTGACCTTTAGTTTTCTCCACTTTCACGCCCGAATGATAGACTGGAGCAGACCTCACATACGTGAGCTTTTAAAGTCGTGGAACCGTATCCTCCAGCTGGGGGTGCCGGCATC
The DNA here is from genome assembly GCF_001999965.1 of Limihaloglobus sulfuriphilus. Taxonomy (GTDB): domain Bacteria; phylum Planctomycetota; class Phycisphaerae; order Sedimentisphaerales; family Sedimentisphaeraceae; genus Limihaloglobus; species Limihaloglobus sulfuriphilus. The sequence continues at coordinate 439,818 of NZ_CP019646.1, forward strand.
TATCAATCAGGCTATAAACCCGCTGCTTTTTGGAGTGTTGACAAGATTGGCTTCTTCAGTTGGCGGGGTCAAAGCTGTGGCGGCTATGGCTTCGAGCACAAGGATCGAAGGAGTTATGTTTCTTGTTTCAATCGCGTATTCAATCGCTCTGGGCCCATTCACCGGACACAATTACGGTGCAAGGCTTCTCGGCCGCGTAAAAGAAACAAGACAGCTGAGCAACAGGTTTGCGTTCTATTACTGTATCGCAAGCTGCATATTTCTTTTTTTTACTGCCAGGACGCTGGCAGGAATTTTCAGTGACGACACTGAGGTGATTCGCCTTACAAAGGCTTATCTGCTGATTTGTGTGTTTGGCCATGCGGGAGTACACGCAGTTATGTGGAACTGCCAGATGCTGAACACTATCGGCAAAACACGTAAAGTTCTCATGATAAACTTCTTTAAGGTTACACTGCTGTTGATTCCGCTAAGCTGGCTCGGAGGTCGTATTTATGGATTTGTCGGGCTTGCAGCAGGACTTTCTGTCGGGAACATGCTTGCCGGAATTCTGGCGGCTAAAATCGCCCGGGCCGACTTGAGCTGAGCAGGGGCCTTTGAAAAAAGGCCCATTTTATTATCAGTTGTTTTCCGCTTCAATTGCAAGTGCGGCCGCTCCGATTATGCCTGCATGTTTACCAACGGCAGCAAAACAAAGCTCACATTCGTCTTCCCTGCCCGGCCATACATGTAACCTGAAATAATACTTGATCCTGTCAAGGAGGGTATCACCCGAGCCGATCATGCCGCCGGCAAAGATTATTTTAGAAGGGTTTGTGAAGTTCTGGATTGTTACGCATAATATGCCCAGCGCTTCACAAATACTGTTTACGACGTATGTTGCGAATGAATCTCCGTTTTCACAATGATCGAAGATGTCAATGCTGGAAACCTCGCCTTTCTCTTTGAATATAGCTTGCAGAGACGAATCTTTGCCCTCGGAGAGCAGCTCATTTGCCCATTTGGTGGAGTTTATTACTGACGCGTAAGCCTCAATGCAGCCGTATTGACCGCAGGCGCATTTGCGGCCGCCGGGATAGACCACGATATGCCCCAGCTCGCCGCCGGTGTCGCGGCTGCCGTGAACCAGCTTGCTGTTGCAGATAACCCCGCCGCCGATTCCGGTGCCCAGTGTGAGAAAGACGTAGTCGGGAGTGTCTTTTGCTGTTCCGGCTACATGTTCACTCCACGCGGCGGCGTTGGCATCATTTTCCAGAGTTACCGGCATACCCAGCATCTGCGAGAATTTGTCGCGTACCGGATAGTATCTAAGCGTCGGCAGATTCGGCGGGTTAAGGATCATGCCCTCTTTGAGATTAACAGGCCCGGGCAAACCCATGCCCGCCGCCTTTATCTCAGAGAGCTTAAGACCTTTTTTCGCGGCGAGATCTTGGCAGGCGTTTGCTACGTCCTGCAGTATCAGATCCGGTTCTCGTTCCGCGCCCGAGGGGATAGAGCTTGCCTCAAGAAGGTTGACATCCTGATCAAAAAGACCTAATTTAACCTTCGTTCCGCCAAAATCAATTCCAAAATAATATTGCATTTTCAGTTTCCTGCTTTCTGCTGTCAGTTCTCTGTTTCGCTGATACAAAACTCAAGGCGGCAGATCTCAGTCGTCTGCCGCATAATCTTAGTATCGGCCTGAATCAGTTTTTTACGTTATTCCTGTGATATCCTATTTGTAACTGATGTCTGAAAGTTTAACATAATCAGGCAGCTCACCTACAAGCGGCTTTACGTAGTCAATGAATTCGTCCGTTACGAAATTGCCATCTTCGCTGATGAAGTTATCCGGCATAGGCTTTGCGCGAACGGCAACATCAGAGAGGCTTGCTTCGCCTGTGACACAGCTGTAGCCCTGTCCGGCTCCGCGTTCAAGCGTAACCATTACGCCGGTTTTTCCGTCTTCGGCGTATTTGACCGCGGTGCGTCCGCAAAGATACGCCTCATCGAAATCAAGCTGAACACCTCTGTCTGCACCGCACATCGGCAGAGATTCGGTTATCTGGAACTCACCGCGAAAACCGAATTCACTGCTTATCATGGAATGAATTCCAATCGCGGCACTTGCCCCGCCCATGGCTCCGAACTCTACATTACTGAACTTGTCACGTGTTTCGGAAGCCGAGACTGGCCTTCCCTCCGGAGTCATTATGCCCTCGCCGCAGACGATAGAGACAAAACCGTATTTCTTGTAAGCCGCTTCAACGTCAGCGAAAAACTTTTCACGAATAAACGGCCGTTCCGGCAGACAAAGAATATGCGGGGCATCCTCTTCTGATTTCTTGGCAAGCGCCGTCGCGGCCGGCAGCCAGCCGGCTTCACGGCCGATACACTGAAAGACGACAAACTGATCCACACGTTTCATGTCACGAGCAAGAACACCGGCCTGCTGAACGGAGAGTGTCATATACCTGGCAGCGCTTGGAAAGCCAGGGGTGTGATCGGTGCCGAAGAGGTCGTTATCAACTGTCTTTGGAATACCAATGCCGCAGAGCTCATAGTTTTGTTTTCTGGAATATTCTTCTAAGCGGTGAATTGTGTCCATCGTATCATTACCGCCTATAAGAAAAACGTAACGTATATTGTACTTTTTCAATAATTCAATAATTACCGGCAAATCTTCCTCTTGCAGCTTATGCCGGCACGAACCAAGAGCGCTTGATGGAGTTGAGCGAAGTCCGTCTATAATCTTTCGGTCCTGCGCAGCTAAATCGACAATATTTTCCTGCATAAAGCCTTCTATTCCATAACGCATGCCCAGCACCTTATCAATATTCGGGCATTCTATCGCAGCGTCAATCACACCGGCCAGGGATGAATTTATGACGGAGGTAGGTCCGCCTGACTGACCAATAATCGCATTACCTTTAAGCATAATTAAATCCTTTGTAAAAATATTTCTTCTATTTTATTATCCAGTTGAGTAGATTTTTAACAAAATTCACGTATTTTTCACCAACCTGAATTTCGTCTCCGCCGGGCGCACAGGCGTCAATACGCTTCTGTCCCCAATCTACAAAGCCGCCCGCCCAGTGCGGCGCAAGATCAAACGCCAGAGCAGATGTACGGCCCTTACCAAAGCTGCCCAAAACAAGAGCAGGGGTTGTATCAGACTCGCTGAAAATCACCTCATTATCTTCGAGATGGGCCCTGTATTGAACCGCCTCGAGAAGAATCTCGGCATCTTTTTTCGATGTAAACCGGTTCAGGCCCGCTACTGCCGGCATCTCACTGTTGAAATCAAGTCCCGCCGTAACAGAGCTATGCGATATACACTTGAGAAACCACGGAAACGCGCTGTTGAGCCTGTCATCCTGCCGGGCCATAACTACAGGCAGAACATCCTCTATTGGGGTGTTCACGTATGAACCGAAAAGGGAATTGAAAGATTCCCAGCCGCCAATCATCAGCAGACCCGCTCCGGCCTCAACGCTGTGCCGAATTGCCTCAAAAGCACCGGCGTATTCGCTGCAGGCTGGATAGTCACTTAAAATATACGCCGAATAGCCGTCCACTTCCGAAATGGATATCGGAGAAGCGGAGGGTATATAGTCATAATCTATCCCGCAATGACTCATCACGCCTGCAAGGTAACTCGCCTGCATGTGAAGTTCCGTGTCACCAAGATATAATACTTTTTGTTTCATTATTACATACTCGCGAAATGCTTAATGCAGTTTAGCGGTTCATAAAGTCTGTACCCAAACGAACATCTTGTGTCATAAGGGCATTCTTACACAATAAAATCCAAAAATGAAGTAATTGGAATGTGGATTATATTGAAAATAATATATATGTAAACTCTAAACTCAGCCTTTGTACCCGTCAGGCCGGCTGGTATGCCATTTCCAGGCGGATTCCACGATTTTTTCAAGCTGAGGCGTCTTCGGTTTCCAGCCAAGTATTTCTCGTGCTTTTGTTGAATCAGATGTCAAAACAGGAGGATCGCCCGGCCGGCGGGAAGTCTCTGTAACTCTGAAATCTCTGCCGGAGACCCTTTTGACAGCATCTATTACCTGCCGCACACTGTAGCCGGTTCCGTTGCCGAGATTGTATATCTGCTCGGGGGTCTCATCAAGTCTGTTAAGAGCCAGCAGATGCGCTGAGCAGAGGTCCTCAACATGTATGTAATCACGGATACACGTTCCGTCCTTAGTTTCATAATCAGTGCCGAATATCTTGATGTCATCTCGTTTGCCCATAGCCGCCTGTATTATCAATGGTATCAGATGCGATTCGGGGCAGTGGTCCTCGCCAAGTGTTGAGCCGCGGCCCGCGCCTGCCGCGTTGAAATAGCGGAGTGCCGCGTAGTTGAGTCGGCCGGTCTGGCTGAGAAATCCGCACATCTTCTCGACGGCAAGTTTGCTCTCACCATAAGGGTTTATTGGTGTTTTTGATTCATTCTCTGTTATTGGTGTGTTTTCAGGCGTACCGAACACCGCGGCTGTAGAGCTGAATACGAATTTCTTGATGCCTGCTGTTTCCATGGCGCGAAGCAGAGTTCTGGTGTTGGAGAAGTTGTTTTCGTAATATCTCAGGGGATCATTGACAGATTCTCCAACTTCGATAAACGCCGCGAAATGCATTACAGCTTCAATTTCAAAATTCTTGAAGGTTCTCAGCAGGCAGTCATAGTCCGACAGGTCACCATAAACGAATTTCGCTTCTTTTACCGGCTCTCTGTGTCCTTTGCTCAGATTGTCGTACACAACCGGTGTGTGGCCCGCAGCTTCGAGCATTGCAGTCATATTACTGCCGATATATCCGGCCCCGCCGCATACAAGTACATTCATGGGTATCCGTGTCCTTAAATCTTATTTTTCAGTTTTTTCTGCGTTATTTATCTGTTCTGTGATTCTCGTTTCGAGTGCCTTGTCGCGGCCCAAGTCTATCCAGCTGTATTCGTCTTTAGGGACAAGGGTATTCGTGCCTTTGCCTCGTTTGCTGTAAAGCATTCCCGTCTGCGATACGCTGTAGGCCTCGCGCCCCGGCATAGAAAGGCGTTTTACATTGCTTATGCAGGAAATCCTGACACCTTTCTGCTCTTTGGCCAGATCCAGTGAGACCGTTCTGACGAGATTATGGATGTTGGAGTCCAGTTTCGCTGACCCGTCGGCGTTGTCACTTCGCCATAATTCAAAAAACTGACCGCCTCTCAGCGGCTCAGTGATTATAACGCCCTTGTCAACATCGTATTTGTCAATATTAAAATACATCCGGTTCAGGACATCGCGGCTAAGCTGCATAGCCTCTTCGACAGTGCAGTTGTGTATAAACGCGGTTTCGGCTGATTCACCTGCGGATTTGGGCCCGCGGCACCCTGCCGTTATAACCACCGCTGCGGCAAGTATATATATAGTTTTGCGCATAAATTCACCTGTATAGAATGGTATTGTTATAATTCTAAGAAATAATTATATGGTTTTGATTTCTGAATACAAGCGGTATTTGCCCTATACGCCGTGAATCGCCGGCAATGAGATGCCGTTTCAGAAATTCCAGGAAACAGTCAGACTGGCGATACTGTCTTTTGCGTGCTGATTCTCGTACTGGTCTGTGAAGAATGTCTGGGAGTATTTAATGTCGAAGTCCTTTATGTTTATGACGATACCCAACTGGGCCTGGGCAGTGAGGGGTTCTTCTTTGAGGCCGGTTAGAAACCTGTTATGCTCGACACCTCTGCCGGAAATTCTGCCGAATAGATATGACGAGCTCTTAGATGTCGCGGCCGTGCCGTCTATCGGCAGCCGATACCTGCCCGGCCCCAGCTCGCCCGGTTTGATGATTCCAAGCCGCATAAGCATTCCCGCCTCGGCATGTCTGAACACAGAGCCGACGGTAAGCCCGTAATCAGCGAGAATATCAAAGTCGTAACCAAAGAGTTCATAAGCATCTGTGAGCTTTTGCCGGATATAATAGTCGAGATTTATAGCGAATTCATCTGAAAGCTGCTCGTCCCAGCCTATCGGCTTCGGGGAGCCGGTGATTTCATGAACAGGTTTCTGTATGGATTCGCCCAGAGCTGACGGGCCTATTACACCCATATTCAGCTCGATATATTCGAGTTTTTCTGAGTTTGAGCGGACATTAAAAAAACCGCCGTAGAGCCAGGCATTATACTTCATATCAGGCGTAGGCCGCATGTTCGGCATGTCAATATAGTCGGGGGTATATAGGTCTTGGGCAATATAAACTCCCGACTCTCTGAGAGGCTCGGCTCCAGAGGCGAATGCCCAGCCGCCGAAGTAATCCAGCAATTGCCAGTCAGGCGTTTTCGTTACCCATGCCAGTTTGAAACCATTGGTATAATGCCGGTCGGTATTGTGGTTGGGCTTTAGGATTTTGCTGTCATTCTGGAGATAAAGGTTGAGTGATTCCCCTGCGGCGGGAAATACGCTCATAAACACAATTATCGCTGTCAGTATAGCTTTTGTTTTTATCATTCGGTGTTTGTTTGCTGTATTTGAATTCCAGGTTTTAATTTTGACATTCACGGACATCTATGCGGCTTATTTAACCGCCTTTCTATTATTAGAGCAGAACTCGCCCATCAGTTTCATCGCTTCGTTGAGGTTTTCAGAGTCTCCGTCAATTTTCGCGAATGCCTCTACGAGTTTCACCAGCTCAGGATCAGCGGGCTTAAGCCCAAATTTGTGAGACGGGTTCACTATGCCCGCGTCCAGTCCGTACCGCATAGCCACTTCAACATAAGCACGGGCAACACCGATTTTTCTGCCCGGCAGGTCTCGCACAGAGTTGGTAACTCCCAGAGAGCAGTGGCAGTCTTTCATCTGCGGATGCGTTTTAATCCGCTTGATGGTCTCGAATGCCCTGTATGTAAAGCCGCTTTGGCCCGGCATCATCGGCATATCTATCGCCAGCGGGAATACTGTTGTATCGAAGAAAATATCATCCGGCTTGAATCCGTAGCGGTTCACGGCGGCATCGAAAATCTTTTCTGCTATCTTGAAGAGCTCTCCGATCGGGTCATCACTGGTCACCTGTTTCTCATCCGCAACCAGCAGGCCGATAAACTTGAATTTGTAATCCTTTTTCAGCGGCATAATCTCGTCAATAGTGTGTTCCTTTATTGAGTTGATCAGCGGCACGCCCACTTTCTGCTTCGTGTTGTACCATTCAGCCAGCCCCGCCTTTAGAACATTATCATCGCTGCTGTCGATACATGCCGGCACTCCGTGGCTCCATTTGCGAACGAGACGGACGTACTTTTTCATAAGCTCGGCTGTCAGCTGCGGGTCATCTTCCCCGAAAGCGTCAAGGTTGATCGCGATGTAGTCGGCGCCGTCTCGTGCCTGCTGGTCAATCAGAGAATGAATGTACTCAAGCTCGCGGCTGTTGGCGGTATCCCAGTTATCCAGCTTGTGAAGGGCTTTCATTACCTCGCCGGTATTGGGGATAGAAGCGTGCACCATTTCGCCTATGTTTATTATCGGGCATTTCACTGTATGATCCTTTGACAAAATATAATTAACAATTGAAGCGCTGTGTTCCAGCTCGGGCATTCGCGGCTTGTTTGACCTGGCCCTGAGTTTTTCCAGTCCGCCCTCGGTGGCAGCCGCGGCTTTGTAAATATATTCGCCAATACAAATTCTGTCAAGGTTATTGCAGCAGTATCCGTCTTCTGTGCTGTCGCCGCAGGGTGCGTTGTCGAGACCTTTTTCGCAGCCGCCGATGGTGCAGTAGCTGAAGTTCTCGGGCAGGTAGCAGTCGCCGCATTCCTCGCATTCAAAAAGCCAGTACTTTATCGGCTTTTCAATTCCGTTGAAAGCGGAATAACAGAAGCCCTTGGCCTTGTCCATTCCGCAGACTTGCATGGTTGATTTGAGGCACTTTCCAACTGTAGATTCGGGGTTGATTATATGCTCGTGCATGAAATCAAAGTTTTTCTGGCGGAATTTACGTTTGGGCTTTGACAGCTGGACTTTCTCGCCTGTTTCGTAGTAGAGGTACCAGCTTTTCTTGGCCGGCCAGCAGAGGTTATCTTTGTAAGCCTCCCAGCTCTCGCCAATCTCCGCCGCACGTTTTAGTATCTTGATGAACGTCTGATAGTCTTCTACTCCGCCAAGATCAATTCCCGCGGCTCCGATTGATTTGTACATGGCAACCTGCTGGGCAGCGCGTTCAATGTGGTCTTCGACTGATTCACTGATGATTTTCTTGAAGAATTCGTCGCTGACAAAACAGCCCGGCAGTTTTCTATCGTGCATAAGACGCGGCGCAGGAGTAAGAGTGCTCAGGAAATACACGTTGCCCAGCACCGGGGTATCGAGGTTTTCGTCTTTGAGATACCGCATAAGCTCGGCGGATTTTCGCCAGTCCCAGCCGACCTGCGTAATCAGGAATTCTGCCCCTGCGCGGATTTTCTTTTCCATCTTGAAATACTGCTGCATCTGTGAGGCTTCTGTGTATTTAAACGGAGAGACTGCCGCGCCGGCAAAAAACGTGTTAACCTTCTCCAGGCCGTCGGGTTTGGCTTTGATGTATGATTCGTTGTTCAGCTCACGCATCTTGTTCAGCAGGCCGATAGATTCCAGGTCAAAAACGCCCTGAGCGACGGTCGGTTTGTCGCCGGTAAGGGCCAGTATGCTCTCAATGCCGCTGGCACGGTAGCCGTAGAGCCGGCTGACCAGGGCATCGGAGTTGTAGTCTTTACAGCTCAGGTGCGGAATGAAATCCAGCTCCCCCAGCAAATCGTTCTGGCGAAGATGTGCCAGGATAACATCGGGGTCGATGTTCGCAACGCCGCCGGGGCTTTGAGGGTTGGTGATGCCGACATAGTCGAATTCGTCCGGGATATCAAGCCCGTTGGAGTTTCTGAATGCCTCCATGAATTTGTTTATAGGTGCGAGATTGCAGTTGGGGCCGCTGCATAACTCAGTGACAATAACAAACTTATCTCTCGTTTTGAGTGCCTGGCTAAGTCTCTTGCCGCTCATCTGTAAACTCCATATTCTACAGGATCATTGATAGAAGCGAAAAACTTTGAATAATACGCTTCTGTTAAGTTTAAAACCAAAAAAATAGCCTAAAACAGCGGAAAAATCAATATAAATCGCAAAACAGCAGAATATTGCCTAAATATGACGCTTTTGATATATTTTGTATAAATCGAAGGGGTTTACTCTCAACTCTTTATTCACAAAGAGATTATCAGTGCATCGCGAGTAACAGTGCGTTTGCCGTTCTAAAGTATGGCGGCAAGCGCCGGCGCGACACCGCTTATAAAACCGATGTAGCCCAAAACGCTGCTTAAACGGGAAAAAGCGGTGCCCCCTGTAGAGAGAATTCACGAATTCTCTCAAAAAGGTAATGTCCGAAACAACATTAAAATAACCAGAACCGGTCATAAACCGTTATTGGGTTTTATTCTGCGTACAGATGGGCATAAGCGTCTGGAGCAAATTCGTGAATTTGCTCTACAAAAGCTTAAACACCGCGTCGATGTTGTCGGCTCTCTCCAAAATCGTCGGCAGGTGTAATGCCGCTTGCAAAAGGCAGGCTCGCAGGTTAAAATTATCGAATCATGACATCTGATATAAAAAATGACATTGTCTTTTACCGTATGAACGGCATCACAGGCACACTCCGCAGCTGTGCAGCGGACACACTGGTTATCGAGCCGGAGGGAGCCGCCGCCAAAGCAAGCGTGTTTTTTATACACGGGCTTGCTGAGAACTGCTGCCGGCATATACAATTCGCGGTAGAGCTCGCGAAAAACGGGTATCAAGCTGTATTGTTCGATCTGCCCGGCCACGGCTGGGACAGCGGAGACGCCCGTGACCTGCTATGGCTGGCGCAGGGCTGCATCGCTGTTGATGAGCCGCAGGATCTGGCGGTTTTCCTCAAGATTTACGCGGCGCAGTACCGCGCCGCGGCAGAGTCAGTAATGCGGCAGAACTATCAGAAACTCAAGCGGCTGAGCATGGAGGATAACCTTCAGTTTGTCCGCAATATCATTGAGTCTCACCGGCAGGGCGGCGCAGATCAGCCGTATTTTATCGCCGGCCACAGCATGGGAGGGCTGCTCGCGGCAGAGACCGCACGTCGGATAGCAATTCAGGGCGACGATGCTTTGAAGGGGGTTCTCCTGCTTAGCCCGGCGATTCGGGCTGTAAACCCGCCGCACAGTTCCGGCTTCACCAGGTTTATTGAAAATGCCGCGTGGAAAATGAAGCCGTGCCGCGGCATGTGCCGGTTTCTAACCGTGCTGACCAGACTTTCACGTGTAAAAATGGATATCCGCTGGTCTTTCAGTCATTTAAGCGATCTGGAGTTTGAGCCCGATGTTCAGGCGGCAGACCCTCTGCTGCGTAAAGACCTGCCGGCGGCGTATCTATTGGCAATATATGAATTGATGCAGGATTTTCGAAAATACTCGGATTCTTATCCAAGGGATATCGCACTCTTCGCGGCACTCGACGATAAACTTGTCAATGGGCAGGAGGCGGCTGACTTCGGCAAAAAAGTCCAGAAAAATCGCGGCGAAAAAGTGAACATGGTTTTTCAATATCCAGATTTCTGGCCGCATGAACTGCTTCGTTCGTCAAAAAAGGCTGAAATAACGTCTCATGTTCTTGATTTTCTGCGTCAGCATTGTAATGCATAAACAGCCGCAGACCGGTAATCAGATTTTTTTATATTATTAGTCACTGTAAGATAAGAAGTTAAAAAAAACATGCAAAATTTTTCACCAAAAATAATAAATATATTGACTGAGTAACGCTATGTGAGTATTATGTGTTATATTAACATAAAGGAAAATACTATGGACACAGCAAAAATGCAGATATATCAGTTGAAGGCCCAGATTATTCAGGCCGCGGCGCATCCTATCAGGCTGGCTGTCATTGAATACCTTGCCGACGGGGAGCAGTGCGTATGTGATATCGTGGACTATGTCGGCGCTCAAAGGTCCAACGTGTCAAGGCATTTATCTGTCATGCTCCGTGCCGGCGTTTTAGACTGCCGTAAAGATGGGCTCAAAATGATGTATTCGCTCAAGACACCGTGTATTGTCAAGTTCCTCAGCTGCGTAGAGCAGGCATTGAAAGAGCGGATTGAAGGGCAGGCTGCTATTTTGAGTAAAATGGAATAATTTTTTTAAAGATATATGTGAGTATATGATTGTATAGTATTGCAGTCAAAAAACTGAAATTCATTTTTTGGGAGAAACACAACTAATGAACTGGAAAAATGAGTGGAAAAAGTTAGCGGCTATTGCTGCGGTTTTTCTGGCATGTTTTTATCTGCCGGTGGGCATCAAAAGATTTGATAATGCAATTATGGAATCGCTGCACCTGGTCAAATGGTACGCACAGGAGCATGTTCTGTTGTGCCTGATTCCGGCGTTTTTTATAGCCGGAGCGATTTCCGTGTTTGTCAGCCAGGCATCCGTGATGAAATATCTCGGTGCCAAGGCGAATAAAATCCTCGCCTACGGCGTGGCTTCGGTTTCAGGGACAATACTGGCTGTCTGCTCCTGCACAATCCTGCCGCTTTTTGCCGGCATATACCGCATGGGCGCCGGCCTGGGACCGGCTACGGCGTTTTTGTATTCAGGCCCTGCTATAAATGTACTTGCAATTATCCTCACCGCCCGGATTCTGGGTTTAGAGCTGGGTATCGCCCGTGCCGTCGGTGCGGTCCTGTTCAGTGTTGTTATCGGGCTTATCATGCATTTTATATACCGCAAAGAAGAGTTAGACAAAGCCAACGGCCAGATGGCTATGCCCGAGCCGGAGGTTAGCCGGCCGCTGTGGAAAAACGCGGTGTTTTTTGCCGTCATGATTGGCGTTCTCGTATTTGCTAACTGGGGAGCTCCCAATGATTTCTATTTTGAAACCGCTGAAGGCAATACGTTCAGAGCCGCAGTCATGCAGGCTCCCCAGCACGGCAGCGAAGAAGGTTTTTATGTTGTCAAGATTGCCGGCGGCGACAAAGCCGGTCAACAGGCAGAGATTCCCGTTGCGGATATAGTAAGCAAAGAAGCTGTACCGGGATTCTGGACGAGCATCTGGGAAAGTAAGTGGATAATCACATCAGTTTTCGCGATAGCTCTGGCTTTGGTTCTTGTGCTGTGGTTTTCAATACCCTTGTGGAAAGTGCTTACAGCCGCAGTACCTGCCGCGGTTCTTGCCTTTGCTTTGCCGATAGATGGGATGATGGTTATGATACCGTTCACCGCGGCGGTAATCGGCCTCTCCTGGGCAACGAGCACAACAAAAGGCGAAGCAGAGGAGTGGTTCAGCTCAACCTGGACTTTCGCCAAACAGATTCTGCCTTTGCTGTTTTTCGGCGTGATTATCGCCGGCGCTCTGCTGGGCAGGCCGGGGAATGAAGGCCTGATCCCGTCGCAGTGGGTGGCACGTGCAGTCGGCGGCAATTCCCTGTGGGCGAATCTGTTTGCTTCGGTAGCCGGAGCGTTTATGTATTTCGCGACATTAACTGAAGTTCCCATTCTGCAGGGCCTTATAGGTGCAGGAATGGGCAAGGGCCCTGCGCTTGCGCTGCTGCTGGCGGGGCCGGCGCTTAGTTTGCCTAATATGCTTGTGATACGCTCGGTGATGGGCACGCAAAAGACAGTTGTTTTCGTGCTGCTGGTTATTGTCATGGCGACAATTTCAGGGGTTTTCTTCGGAGCCTTTTTCTAATTAGTGAAACTCGAAAATACTCAAAATCGGAATTTAACAAAATTAACCAACATAACTACAGGAGATTCTTAAATGATAAAGATACAGATACTTGGAACCGGATGCCCAAAATGCAAAAAATTAGCCGAAAACGCGGAGGCCGCCGCCAAAGAAGCCGGCATAGAATATGAAATCGAAAAGGTTACCCAGATAAACGATATAATGAAGATGGGTGTAATGATAACTCCCGCACTGGTTATTGACGGCGAAGTCAAAACCTCCGGCAAAGTCGCACCGCCGGATGATATAAAAGCAATGCTTGTCTGATATTAAACCCCAATGCTGAGGAATTACCATGAATAACACGAAAAAAGCAGTAATTGTAATCGCCCTGATCGCTGCTGCTGCTGTAGTTATAGCACTGAAGAAGGGGCCGGATAAACCCGCTGCCGAAGATGCGGGCAATACAAATAGTTCTGAAACTGAAACCGTTTCTGAATCAAATATCACCGCAGAGACTCCTGTGCAGAATTTGCCCAGAATGGTTGATTTAGGTGCAGACAAGTGCATTCCATGCAAAATGATGAAGCCGATACTCGATGAGCTGAAACAGGATTACAAGCAGCAGTTTGAGGTGATATTTATCGATGTCTGGAAAAACCCAGACGAGTCCAAAAAATATAACATAAACCTTATTCCTACCCAGATTTTTTATTCTGCCGCCGGCGAAGAGCTGTTCAGGCATGAAGGCTTCTACTCCAAAGAGGATATTCTTGCTAAATGGAAAGAATTAGGCATTGATATTGCGGTTAATATCGCCAGTGAAAGCAATTAAAGTCATACAAGGTTTAATGCAATGCAGGAGATTTTCACACAATTAACACAGGCGGTAGAGGGCGCGTGGTATCTTGCTGTTGCCGCGTCATTTATCTGGGGCATTCTGAGCATAATCCTGAGCCCGTGCCACCTTGCCAGTATTCCCCTGATCATAGGTTTTATTGACGGGCAGGGCAGGATTTCTACCAAACGGGCATTCTGGATATCAACCGTGTTTTCTGTCGGTATCCTGATAACAATCGGCCTGATTGGCGCTGTTACCGCTGCCGCCGGCCGGATGATGGGTGATGTCGGCAGATACGGCAATTATTTTGTGGCAGTGATATTCTTTGTGGTCGGGCTGCATTTGCTTGATGTGATACCAAATCCCTTTTCCGGCCCCGGACAGGTGGGTATGAAGCGTAAAGGGATGCTTGCCGCGTTTATACTCGGGCTGATTTTCGGCGTAGCCCTCGGGCCGTGTACTTTCGCGTATATGGCGCCGATGCTGGCTATCGCTTTCAGGGAAGCCTCGGAGAGCATGATGTACGGGGTTTTGCTGATACTGGCTTATGGAATCGGCCATTGTGGAGTAATCGTTTTTGCCGGCACCTTTACAGAGGTTGTTCAGCGGTATATGAACTGGAACGAAAAGTCAAAAGGCGCTGTAATCTTAAAGAAAATCTGCGGACTGCTGGTTATACTCGGCGGCCTTTGGATGATATATACTGCTCCGTAAAAGATTTTATTTTGATTAGTGAGGTGATTATGGACAGAAGAAATTTTTTAACACAAACTATTGTTGCCGGCAGTGCCGCGGCTTTTGGCTCAGCTGTACCGGCAGAAACCGGATCTTTTGAAAAAACCAGGATAATCGGCATCAGCTGCAGCCCGCGGAGAGGCAAGACCACTGCCGCGGCGGTTCAGACAGCCCTGGACGCGGCAAAGGAAGTTGACAGCCGCATAGAGGTGCAGTTAATTGATCTGGGCGGCTTTAACATTTCCGGCTGGGTCGGAGGGGCAAAACCCGATTCTCCCCAAATTGTCGGTGATGACTTTGAAGTTGAAGTAGAGCCTTATCTTATGGCTCCAAATCTGGGCGGATTGATAATCGGTTCTCCGGTTTACTTTCGCAGTATGAGTGCCTTGTGTAAGTCCTTTTTAGAGCGTCTTTACGTGATGCGCACCCCGACAATGCGGCTGGCGGATAAGCCTGTCGGCGCATTGGCTGTCGGCTCGTTCAGGAACGGCGGACAGGAGCTGGTTATTGAGCAGATTACCACCGCCATGTGCTGTTATGAGCCGTTTATTGTCGGCGGCAAGCCTAGCGCTCACCAGGGAGCAACCCTGTGGAACAACTACAATGATGACATAACAAAAGACGAATTCGGCCTAAACACAGCAAAACTCTTAGGTGTCCGTGTTGCCGAAGCGGCACTAAGAACACAAAAGATAAATTGATGTAAGAGGACCCAACAGAATGAAATCAAAAGTGGAAATAGATGCCGGCGTTTGCGGTTTTTGTACAACCGTTTGCGCCCAAAGTGACAATGGGCAGAATGTTACATTTGAGATAGAATCCGGCTGCCAAAAGATAGAAGAATTCAGCAGAGTTTTGCAGGAAAAAAGCCCGATTGACGCTTATGCGGAAATGAGCCCGGGACAGGACGGCGTTATACTTTCGGCGGCTGATACCGCTGTCAGCGGCTGCTGCAAGGGCTGTATTGTTCCTTTGGGCCTTTTTAAGGCGATGCAGGTTGCTGCGGGGCTGGCTCTGCCTAAAGACGTAACTTTAAAAATCGTAAAGGAAGATTGATTATGGCTGAAAAATTAAAAGTATTGTTTCTCTGTACCGGTAATTCCTGCCGCAGCCAGATGGCAGAGGGCTGGGCAAGGCATTTGAAGGGCGAGGCCATAGAGTCTTACTCTGCCGGCGTTGAAACCCACGGGCTAAATCCAAACGCAGTCAAGGTAATGGCAGAGGCGGGTGTAGATATTTCCGGCCATAAGTCAAAACATCTCGATGATTTAAAAGATGTGAGATTCGATTATGTTGTGACAGTCTGTGATAATGCCCACGAAAGCTGCCCGTTGTTTCCAGGGAGAACAAAAATTGTTCATGTCGGTTTTGATGACCCGCCGCGGCTGGCAAAAGAAGCCAAAACAGAGCAGCAGGCCTTAGACTCTTACCGGCGGGTTCGTGATGAGATAAAAAAGTTTATCGAAAAATTACCAGAGAATTTAAATAAGTGAGGATCTGAAAAATGGATGAAAAAGTCAAAGAACTAATAGCAATTGGAGCCGCAGTTGCCTGCAACTGCCACCCGTGTGTAAAATTCCACACAGACAAGGCTCGAAAAATGAATATAGATCAGGAGCTTGTAAAACAGGCTCTTGATGTGGGAAAAATGGTTCGCAAAGGCGCAGCGGGCCAGATGGATGAATTGCTCGAAAAGGAAATAATTTAGAGGGATATAACATGTCTGAAACGGCAGCAGAATTGAAAACTAAAAGGCTGAATGTTTTTGAAAGGTACCTTACTATATGGGTCGGGATTTGCATAATTGCCGGCATAGCCTTAGGCAAAATCGCCCCCGGTGCGGCGGAGTCACTTGATAAAATGGCAATATACGTCAATGGGGCGCCTGTCGTATCGATTCCAATTGCAATTGCTCTGTTCTTTATGATGTACCCGATAATGGTGAAAATAGATTTTGCCGAAGTTGTCAAAGCCGGCAAAAGTCCCAAGCCCGTTCTGCTGACGCTGATAGTCAACTGGGGCATAAAACCGTTCACAATGTTTGCTATCGCGACTTTCTTTTTAGGATATGTATTCAAGGGTTTTATTCCCGGAACAGAAATCATCAAGGACGGCACAGAGGTAGAGCTGTTCCGCTCTTATATCTCCGGTGCAATCCTGCTGGGAATCGCTCCGTGCACGGCAATGGTGTTGATGTGGGGTTATCTGGCAAAAGGCAATCAGGGCCATACCCTGGTGATGGTCGCTATAAACTCATTGACAATGCTTGTCCTTTACGGCGTTCTTGGCGGCTGGCTGCTTGGAATAAACGAGATGCCCGTACCGTGGCAGGCTCTTCTGCTCTCAATCGGCATTTATGTGGCTTTGCCGCTGATTGCAGGCTATTTTTCGCGTAAGTGGATTATTGGTGCCAAAGGGCGGCAGTGGTTCGAAGATAAATTCCTGCATATTCTTACGCCAGTTTCTATAATTGCTCTGCTTGGAACACTGGTGCTGCTGTTTTCGTTCAAGGGCGAGACAATTTTAAACAACCCCCTTACAATCCTCTGGATCGCAATACCTTTGTTTATTCAGACTATTTTGATTTTTGCCATAACCTATGCTTTGGCAAAGGCTTTGAAGTTTTCATACGAGGATGCCGCGCCGACGGCGATGATAGGTGCCAGCAACCATTTTGAAGTGGCGATAGCCACCGCAACTATGCTTTTTGGCCTTTCTTCAGGAGCCGCGCTGGCGACAGTGGTAGGCGTATTGATAGAGGTTCCGGTGATGCTCTGGCTTGTGAAGATATGCCTGAAAACCCGAAAATGGTTTTCCGTGTAAAATATTTTAGTCCTTAATCGGCAGTGTCTTAGGCTGCACTGTACGATAATTTTAGTGAATGAACAATGGATGACAAACCGCAGAATGAACCTGTGAATCAACCTTAAAACCGGTTTTTAATATGACCGGTCAGTTTTGAAATAAATCTTCGTCGGACACTTGCTTTATTTTCATAATAATGTACGATTTAAGTTGTTAGTAGCATAACAGTTTAAGTTTCATTTAAAATTGCGAATTTGTAATCAGCGTCATGGCTGATAATCGTAAATGAAGACTAATCGCAGTTACTGGAGACATTTTTATGTTAAAAGCTGGTATTGTAGGTTTTGGGTTCATGGGGCAAATGCATTATCGTTGTCTTCGAAATCTTGAAGGAGTGCAGGTTGCCGCCGTATGTGACTCAAATCCTGATATAGACAAAATTGCTGGATCGGTCAAGGGTAATATCGAGGGCAACCAGGGGGCCGTCGATTTTTCAGAATTCGAACTTTTTCAGGATTTTGACACTATGCTTGAAAAAGCGGATCTTGACATCATTTCAATAACCCTCCCGACTTATCTACACAAGGCGTTTACCGTAAAAGCCTTAGAGCATGGCATTAACGTTTTTTGTGAAAAACCAATGGCATTGGACGTTGATGAGTGCAGTGAAATGATTTCCGCGGCACGAAAAAGCGGTAAAGAACTGATGGTAGGCCACTGTATCAGGTTTTGGCCTGAATACGTCAAGGCCAAAGAAATAATTGACAGCGGCAAATACGGCAAAGTCATTTCAGCTGTATTTCAGCGGCTCGGCTCGCCGCCAAACTGGGGAGACAGCTGGTTTAAAAATGAAAAACAGAGCGGCGGCATGGCATTGGATTTGCACATTCACGATACTGACTACATTCAGTATCTCTTTGGTTTGCCCAAAAGCGTTTTGAGCTCATCTGCCGCAAACAGCAACGGTCTAATGACTTATATTTCCACCCGGTACGAGTATGAAGACGGCAAGCTGGTAATTGCCGACGGGAGCTGGGCAATGACGGCCTCGTTTGGGTTCCAGATGAGTTTTAATATTGCCATGGAAACGGCTGTTTTAGTTTTCGACTGCACCCGTGACCCTGCGTTGAGGTTATGTCCCGCCGACGGTGAGGCTTACTCTCCGGAGGTTGCAGAGGGTGACGGATATTCCAGAGAGCTTAAATATTTTATTGATAAAGTAAACGGCAAGCCGACAGAGGACATCATCACGGACGAGCAGTCGGCCAGGTCGGTTCAAATCATCAAAGCCGAGCTTGAATCTGCAAAAACCGCAAACAAAGTAATCATTAAATGAAAGGATATAGCATGAATAACACGAAAATGAATATTGGCGTCTGCAACTGGTCGCTTCAGATGGACATATCCGGTGCAGCATCTTTTATGAAAGAAGCCGGCATAAATCATGTTCATCTCGCTGTGGGGCCTGCTCTGGGAGATGACGGCAGTTCATACCTGTCCGCAGCAAAGAAGCAGGATTGGAAAATCAGCTCTACAATGATAAATTTTCCACAGGAAGATTATTCAACTTTGGACACCATTAAGGAGACCGGAGGGATAACACCAGATGGCTGCTGGGATGTGAATAAAGACAGATTTATTCGTGCCGCTGAAATAACTAAAGACCTTAATGTAAGCTATATCTCCATGCATGCGGGGTTTATCGACCACAATGACTCTGCCAAATACAGAGTAATGTGTAATCGCGTAACCGAATTGGCAGATATCGCGGCTGATAATGGAACAATATTGCTTCTTGAGACAGGCCAGGAAACTGCCCAGGAGCTCAAGGATTTCATGGATGAGATTAAACACCCCTCAACAGGTGTCAACATTGATCCGGCTAACATGATACTGTACGCAAAGGGCGATCCCGTTGAGGGCGTAAAAATCCTTGACCAATGGATACGTCACGTGCATATCAAAGACGCTGTCCGGGCCAAGACCCCCGGCCAGTGGGGCACAGAAGTTCCCTGGGGGCAGGGCCAGGTGGAAACAGTGGAGTTTCTTAAGGCTTTAAGTGCGATTGGCTATGAAGGCACGCTTGCCGTTGAGAGAGAAGGCGGCGAAGATAGATGCGGTGATGTGAAACTGGCTGTAAACAGACTGAAACAATATTTATGAGATTAGAAGGAATTGTCCCATGCAAAGCAAAGTAAAAGCACAATTGTCGGCAATGATGTTTCTTGAATTCTTTATCTGGGGGGCATGGTATGTCACCATGTGGAAATATCTGACTGCTGTTAATTTTGACAATATAATAGGCCTGGCCTACAGTACAACCGGAATCGCGGCGATAATAAGCCCGCTGTTCATCGGTATGATTGCAGACAGGTTTTTTGCAACTGAGAAAGTTTTGGCCATACTGCATATTGCCGGCGCTGTTTTGATGTTTGCGGTCTCAGAAATTAGCAATTCAACTGTATTTTTCTGGGTTCTTCTTGGGTATGCTGTTTGCTATATGCCTACGCTTGCCCTTACGAACTCAATTTCATTATGCCAGATGTCTGATCCGGAGAAAGAATTTCCGCCGATCAGGGTTCTCGGCACGATTGGCTGGATCATAGCAGGTTTGATAATCGGGTTTATGCCCGAATCAATCAGCGGACTTTCTACCATAGAAAACACATCTATTCCGATGAAAATTGCCGCGGGGGCTTCTTTGATTATGGGTTTTTACTGTTTAACACTGCCCCATACCCCTCCGCCGTCTGCGGGCAAAAAAGTCTCTGTTAGAGACGTTCTCGGGCTTGACGCTCTGAAAATGCTCAGAGATCCCCAGTTTGCCATTTTTCTAATATGTTCATTTCTGATATGCATTCCCTTGGCATTCTATTATCAATCCGCCAATGGTTTCCTTGGCGAAGTTGGTGTTGAAAATGCCGCAGGCAAGATGACTCTTGGACAGGCTTCAGAGTTCTTCTTCATGTTAGTCATGCCGTTTTTCTTCGTACGGCTCGGTGTCAAGAAGATGCTGCTGGTCGGTATGCTGGCCTGGGTTGCCAGGTATCTCATGTTCGCATTCGGCAACAGCGGAAGCCTCGTGTTTATGCTCTACATCGGTATCATGCTTCACGGTATATGTTATGACTTCTTCTTTGTTACCGGACAGATTTATGTTGATAAAAAGGCCCCCAAAGAAATCCGCTCAAGTGCTCAGGGTTTCCTGGCGTTGATTACGCTTGGCCTTGGTATGATTATCGGAAGCCTGATAAACGGCAAAGTTACGAGATATTATGAGACGGCCGGCGATATAGGGCACAACTGGAAGATGATATGGCTGATTCCCTGTATAATGGCAGGTGTTGTGGCCATTCTCTTTGGAATATTGTTTAAGGATGAGATTTCGGCAAAAAGAGTCCAAAATCAGCCCACGGGAGCAGCTAATGAATTCAAATAATATTACAAGGCGAACCTTTACCAAATCAGTTTTAGCAGGCGTATCAGCTTTTACAATAGTTCCCAGGCATGTTCTCGGCGGCAAAGGCTACATTGCTCCGAGCGAACAGCTGACCAGAGCCGTAATCGGCGTTGGCGGCATGGGACAGGCGCATCTGGTTTACCCCGGAGCAAAACTGCTCGCGGTATGCGATGTTGACAGAAACCGTTTACAATCAACACTTGCAAAGGTTGACAAAGACGTCAAAGGCTATACCGATTACCGTGAGGTTCTTGCCCGGCCGGATATTGACATTGTTCATATTCCAACCCCGCCTCACTGGCACGAAAGTATATCAATAGCCGCGGCCAGATCCGGCAAAGATATATGGTGTGAAAAACCTATGACCCGCACAATCGGTGAAGGGCGCAGAGTGGTGGACGCTGTCCAGCGAAACTCACGTATTTTCAGAGTTAACACATGGTTCCGTTTTGGAAGCCGTTTTTACGGAATGAAAACGCCTGTGGCTCCCATAAAAAAACTTGTGGACAGCGGTCTGCTCGGCTGGCCTTTGAAAGTCACAATCAGTGAAACTACTGGTTTTACCTGGAAGTTTCAGTGGAGCGGTCTTACGCATCTGCCGCCTCAGCCTGTTCCTTCGGAGCTGGATTACGACATGTGGCTCGGACCCGCTCCATACAAGCCGTATCACCGTCACAGAACCCACGGCACATTCCGTGGTTATTGGGATTATGACGGCGGCGGACTTGGTGACATGGGCCAGCACTATCTCGATCCGGTGCAGTATATTCTGGGTAAGGACGACACGAGCCCTGTTTATGTTGAGGCCGACACTCCCGTTCAGCATCCTGACGCGGTAGGGCCGTGGCGAAGGATATATATGCGGTATCAGGACG
This sequence comes from Limihaloglobus sulfuriphilus, assembly GCF_001999965.1. Taxonomy (GTDB): domain Bacteria; phylum Planctomycetota; class Phycisphaerae; order Sedimentisphaerales; family Sedimentisphaeraceae; genus Limihaloglobus; species Limihaloglobus sulfuriphilus. The sequence goes on from NZ_CP019646.1 coordinate 461,226, forward strand.
GCTGCGAGATAATTCTTGACGGAGAAAACGTGGATAAGGACGCGGCATTTTTAGAAGGGCCCAACGGCAAACTGTATCCCGGCTTTAAATCGGATATTCCGGATCTCGAAAATAAGCTGGCGGCTTTCCCCGACCCCAGAGAGCAGATTACAGATTTCTCGCAATCGGTTAGAGAACGCAAAAAATTTGCTTTAAACGAAGCAAACGCTTTTCGTTCCTGTACGCTTGTAAATCTGGCAAAGATAGCGTTAATAACCAGAAGGCCTTTGCGGTTTGATTCGGTAAATCTCCGGTTTATTGATGATCAGCAGGCCGACCGCTTGATTGATCCGCCCGGGCGTGCCAAGTGGAGCGTTTAAGAATTACATAAGATTTGAGGATAAAATGATAGAAATTAAAAGGTTTCTCAGCGTTTTCGTACTGGCTTTCTCTTTTTTTGCAGTTTCATCTGCCGCAGCAGTACAAGTAGAAAATATTATTGAACAGATGCCTGCACCAGATGCAAAGACTGAGAGGATGCTTTGCCAAGAGCTCGTAGAAGGCGGCCCGAAAACAGTCTTGCAGCTCTGTGGTCTTGTCGAGGCACCGGGCGAAATTGACGACTCAAAGGCACGTTACACTATTGCCGGACTTACTTCGTACGTAAACCGTCCACAGGCTGCCCCCGCCCAGCGAAAAATGTATGCAAGTGTTCTTCTGAGGTCTCTTAATGCGACTGATAACAAGGAAGTAAAGGCCTTTTTTATCAGCCAGCTCCAATACGTTGGAGATGATGGCAGCGTTGTTGATTTGGCCAGATACCTTGGTGATGAAAGGCTTAGCGAAGATGCCGCGATGGCGTTGACGGCAATAGGAACTCCAGCCGCCGAAAAAGCTCTGCTTAACGCTTTGGAGACGTCACCCGACGCGGCGGCAGCGCCGGTCATACAGGCTCTTGGAAAACTTCACAGCAAGGCTGCCGTCAGCCTGATTACGAAACATGCACAAAGTGGAAATGAGCTTGTAAGCAGAGTTGCGGCACGGGCTTTAGCTGAGATTGGCGATGAATCGTCTATTCCGTTAATTAAGAAGAGGCTCGAGACGGGTAACCTTTACGCTCAATCACAGGCACTGGCAGATTATACTCTTCTCGCTCGAAGGCTCGCTCAAAACGGTAATAACGCCGGCAGCGTCCAAATATGCGAAAATATAATCAATGGTGAATATGATCCGAATCATAAAGCATCGGCCTTGAGTCTTCTGGTTGAGATATCAGGCAGTGATTCGCTTGATTATCTTGTAGATGCGGTTCAGAGTGAGAATTATCAGTTTCAATCGGCGGCTCTTGATTTAGCGGTAAAGCTGAAAAGTAAAGACGCCGGTAATCGCTGGCTCAATCTTCTCGAACAAGCCTCGTCGCAGCTTCAGGTGAAAATTATTGAAATGCTGGGCAGAAGGGGAGGTAAGGATGTCTTAACTGATTTACGCGGCTTCACTTCCGCCGGCGATAAGGCCGTGCGAAAGGCAGCTTTGCAATCAGTAGCTGATATCTCTCCTGAGACAGCCGCAGCTGATATCGTTAACGTTATTAAACAAGGCTCCCCTGACGATATTGAGTATGCTTTTGAACTGCTGCTTCAGTCGCCCTCGGAAACAGCTGTTTCGCGGGTCAGCGCGGTTTTAGGTGAATCTTCAAACGCAGGCAAGGCGGCTTTTTTGGATTTTCTTGCCAGAAGGCGGGCTTACGGTGAGAAAGACAATATCTATCAATATGTATCCTCAGAAGATGAAAAGGTCTGCATCGCTGCAATTAAGGCTCTTGCCTATGTCGGCGGAGAGAATGAACTTGAAAAACTGATTGACGTTATGCTGACGGACGATTCTGCTCAGAAATGCTCTGAAGCGTCACGCACTATAATCAAACTTTCAAATGAGATAGAAGACGCAGATAAGAGAGCGGAACCGTTGTTAGAGGCAATGAACGATACGGGAGACAGCCAGAAAGCCCAGATACTGGCGATATTGCCATCAATAGGCGGAAAGGCAGCCCTGGCTGCGGTTGTCAGCTGTTTAGACAGTCCGGATAAAAAACTGCGGGAATCGGCTGTTAGAAGCCTTGCAAAATGGAACGGGACTGAAGCTGCCGATCCACTGTATAAAGTGGCATCTGAGGCGCAGGATTTGTCAGAGCATCTTATAGCTGTATCTGCTTATATCAATCTGATAGACCGCTCTGATATGAAGCCGTCAGACAAACTGGCGCATTATGTGAAGGCTGAATCTGTCACCGAACATACAGCTGTCAGGAAAAATATCCTTTCTAAAGTCTCCAAGGTCGGCACAGTTGACGCTCTGCGTTTTGCTGTAAAAAGACTTAATGACAGCGAACTAATCAACGAAGCAACCGCTGCTGTCACGTCGATAGCCCTGCCGGGCAGCGAAAAGGATAAAGGTTTGATCCAGCCGGGAGTTGGTAAACTTCTTCTGGAGGCCTACCCCGGAATTTCAGATGAAAAAGTCCGCCACAGCATTGATGCTCATGTAAAAGCGATAGCAAAAGCCGGTGTTTCTGAGAGTGCAGGGGACAAGTCTGACCCGCCGGCAGGTTTTGTTGAGCTTTTCAACGGCAAAGACTTAACCGGCTGGAAAGGCCTGCTTGCCAGACCGTATGACAATCCGGCGAAACGTTCGGAACTCAATAGCGATGAGCACGCTTCTCATCAGGCATCCGCCGATGATTTAATGCGTAAGCACTGGCATGTTGTTGACGGAATGCTCTATTTCGACGGCGGCGGCCACAGTCTTGCTACAGCCCGGGATTACGGCGACTTTGAAATGCTTGTTGACTGGAAACTTCTTCACGATAACGGCGACAGCGGCATTTACCTGCGAGGTTCTCCTCAGGTTCAGATATGGGATCCGGCTTATCATGAGAATATTGGTTCAGGCGGCCTGTATAATAATCAGAAAAACCCGAGTAAGCCGCTTGTAACGGCAGATAACCCGATTGGGCAGTGGAACAGGTTTCGCATTAAGATGATTGGGGAGAAGGTAACTGTCCATTTAAACGGACAGCTGGTTGTAGATAATGTTACACTTGAAAATTACTGGGACCGGAGCCGGCCGATATTTGAATCTGAACAGATTGAACTGCAATGCCACGGTAACCCTGTATGTTTCAAGAACATATACATACGTGAGCTGCCGCGTGAGGATGAATTTGTGCCGCTGTTCAACGGCCGCGATCTTGCCGGTTGGACGGGCGATACGCAGGGCTATGCGGTCGAAAACGGCAACATTATATGCAAACCCGGCGGAGTTCTATATACAGAGAAACAGTATTCTGATTTTGTCCTCAAATTTGAGTTTAAGTTGACTCCCGGTGCCAATAACGGCCTTGGCATCCGTACGCCAATGAATGTAAATGCCGCGTACCATGGAATGGAACTTCAAATTATAGACAACTTTGCCGAAAAATATAACAATCTGAAACCCTGGCAGTACCACGGTTCGATTTATGGTGTTGCGGCCGCAGATTATAACGGCGAGCCGACAAAAACCTCTATTCTAAATCAGCCCGGTGAGTGGAACAGACAGATTGTTACCGCTGACGGGGACAATATAAAGGTTGTTTTAAACGGTGAAACTATTGTCGATGCTGATCTTGGCAAGATAGACTTAGAGAAGACTGCTGACGGCAGGGAACACCCGGGTTTGAATAATAAATCAGGCCATATTGCTTTTCTCGGTCATGGGTCAGTGGTCGAGTTTCGCGACATCTTAATTAAGGAATTAAATATCAAAGGACATAACATGACAGAAGATAAGGATTCCAAAAAACAGAGGGCAGTTGAGGCGGCCATAAACGGTCTTGATTTTCTGGTGCGGCATCAGATAACCAATCACCGAAGTGCTGATCACGGCAGGTTTGTGAACGTGTATGACACATTAAAGAATGAAGCTGTATCATATACCACAAACTGGACAACCGGAGTCTCAACAGAAGTGATGCTTATCGGCCACAAACTGACCGGCGATCAAAAGTACCTGGACGCGGCAGAAAGGGCGGTAAAATACATCGCCAGCCTCCAGTATCTCGCCCCGGGGAGAATGCGCGGCGTTATCCGTGAATCAACCCCGCAGACCCAGGCAGCGCATCCCCGCGATGCCTTGACGGCAGCGTGGGCAATGCTCGATTATTCGCAGTATGCCTCCGATGAAAAATATCTCGAGAAGTCTCTCTTATATGCAGACTGGTTTATAAATGTCGGCCTTGAAAAGGGATATCCGTACTGGACAGTTCGTTTAGACGATGAGCCGTGGCTGCCTCAATGGTTTGGTTCTTTTCAGAGCGGCGGGGCGTTTTACTTTTTCAGGCTTTTTGACGTAACCGGCCGTGAAGAATATAAACAGGCCGGCTTGCAGATAATGGATTTCTACAATAAGTATCATCTAAGTGAGACAGGCGATGTTACTATTGTAGTGGATATAGAAACCCGAAAACAGCTTAAAGGGCATATCGAGGCTCCCCAGTATAGTCCGTTAGGCTGGGAGGTTATGCACGAATATAATGACGATTTCGGTGCTTTGGCAAATCTCGCCGCCTACAGGCAAACCCGTAATCAGGATTACTTGAATAACGCAGAGCGTTTTCTTAAGAAAATGATTTCATCACAGAGAGAAGACGGCGGCTTTGGGCCCAAAGATTATTCTGTCCCCAGTGCGGGCGGTTCAGTGCTGCTCGAACTCATGGCGGCCAGGGAGCTCGGGCTCACAGTGGGCTCATCTGACAATCTTGACAGGGCCCTCGATTATATCCTGGATCTTCAGATAACAGACCCTCAAAGTCCGGCCCGCGGCGCATTTAGAGGCTTTGACCACAACTATCAGATCAGCGGTTTCGCCAATACCCGTACGGCAACTTACGCCATTATGGGATTATTAAGATACGCCGGCGCGGCAGACCCGTTCTACTTCTTCGATTCAGAAAACATGAAAGAATAATAGATGCACGGCTGCCTCATTCGCTGATTAGCTCTGAGACAGGTTTCATTTATGAATTTCAAGATTAGATTTTGGTCTTGGCAAATACTGCTGTTACCGCCCCGCGCGGACAACGTTGCATAGATGTACTCAGATGTGCGCGAATGTGCCCGGATGTACGCGAATTTACCGGGTCTATTTAATGCAGACCTTTTGTTTTAAGGGGTTTATGTTGTATAGTTGTTTATCCGATTTTGCCGCGTCTGCTTTCAAGCTCAGCCCTGATTTCGTACGCCCGCTCTTCTGTAATCGGGTAGCTGTAAATAATGTATAGAGCTATAGCTGATGTTATCAGGGGGATTCCTACATCAAAAATTCTCAACTGGAGAAGTGTCTCAGGGGTTTGTTGTGCGAGAGCTTCGTCAAAGCCTGAAACCTTTAGAAGTATGCCGGTTAGCAGGCCGGCCAGAGCCATTCCGACCTTGACCATCCACCAGTAAATCGCTCCAAAGACACCCTCGCGTCTTTCATGGGTCGTAAGCTCGTCATAGTCGCAGACATCCGATATCATCGAGCCCATCAGAGTAAACAGCGAGCCGGTTCCAAAAGCGACAAATGGTGCCGCGGCCAGCAGCAGGTAGGGCATATCTGGGTTGTAGCCAAACCATTTAAGAGCATAACCTGCCAATGACAGGGAAATTGTGAGCAGGAATGTATTGCGTTTGCCCAAGCGGGTGGCAATCCAGCCTGTCAGCGGGATAACGCCGAGTGTGGCTATGGACGTTAGCATCCCGAACCAGCCGTTAAGTTTTCCGGCGAGATAATTATTGCCGTTAAAAAGATAATATATCATTATATACAGCGAAAAGGAGATACCGAGCTGAAAACCGTTAAAGACCAGAAACGTCGAAGCACAAAGTTTTACGAACGGTTTGCACTTAAAAGTAACCGTAATCCCGCTGATAAATTCTTTTGTGTTTTTGAGCACACCTTCGCTCTGCTTTTTGGGAGCATCGAACCGGCGTTCTCTGCAAAGAATTGCCGGCATAATACCCAGTACCGCCACTACCGCACCGACCCAGATTGCCAGCGTCCTTGCGCCGTGAACCGTATCTCTGAACAGGTTCTCATTTGACATAAGCATATAAAACCACGGCACGCCAATCCAGGCCAGCTGGCCGACAGTGTTTGCGAAAGCATGAAGCCGGGTTCTTTCGTGGTAGTCCGCCGTCATCTCGTAACCAAATGCCACAAAGGGGGTTGCGTAAATAGTGTACGCCAGAAAAAACAGAATCAGTGCGATAAGGAAGCTCCAGAAATAAAACGTTTCGCTGTGGCCCTCCGGCAGCTGCCACATCAGAGCGAAAATAAGCCCCGACAGAATCGCTCCGGCAAAGATATAGGGTCTGCGCCGGCCCCATCTCGAGCGGGTATTGTCAGAGATGTAACCCAGCATCGGGTCACTCAGGGCGTCAAAAATCCGGGGGATAAAGCCGAGGATCCCAACCAGAAACGGATCAATACCCAGGCCGAGATTGAGTATTATCATCATTGCCGGCAGGGCGGCGGCCTGAAGGTTGTTTACGAACATGCCCACTGAATATGCCGATTTCTGCATAAGAGGTATTCGGTCTGCAGCGGGCGTTGTATGGTGTTGTTTCTGGCTCATTGTCACCTCAATTGTTTCAGAGTTAAATTACAAGCGGAAGAACAAAACACGGATTTCGCTCATAGCATCAAACATGATACTTCAAATATAAGTATATAGCAACCGGTTTTTAAGCTAAATATATTTTTTCTGGTGACCCCCTCCGGCAGAATCTGCCCGCAGCGGGTTCATTGTGTAGAAAAAATGCTATGCCGGCGGCGCGGTAGTTTCGTTTACTACAAGCTGTTCGGGCAGCACAATTTTTTCCGGTTTGGTTTGCCGGTGACTGTGAATCTGCTCAACCAGCAGCTTGGCTGCGATTCTGCCCATCTGGGCAGTCTGGAGGTCTATAAAGGTAATTCTGGGGCTCATTACCCGATTGGCGTATGCATCGCAGAAACACATCAGGCTGAAATCTTCCGGGATTGCCAAACCCATTGCATGGGCTGTCTGCATTATGTTCAGGGCGCCCATGTGGCCATAGGCAAGGATTGCGGTTGCTCCGTGTTTGTTTATCGTTTCTTCCAGATACTCCTGCGGCGAATCAACTTCGTAATGGGATCTTATAATCGGCTCAAGGCCGTATTTTTCCAATTCTGAGAGATAGGTATTGTAGCGGTCGGTTAAACTCGGGTGTGTTGTCAGGACGTTCACTTCAAGGCCCAGGCTTTTGTATTCCTGAGTTCCGTTTTGTTCATTGGTTTTTTCTTCTAATTCAGAGCTGCCCGGCGGAATTGGCCCGCTGTAAGCGATTTTTCGGTGCCCGAGCCCGACAAGATGCTCTACCGCCAGTCTGGTGCCGCCAATATCATCGGGAACAACGGCAAAACCTCCTTCGTCACACATCCCGTTGATCATGACGTAGGGGATTCCCATCTGCTTTATCGTATCCATCGTGTGTTGGCTGTATCTGGCAAGTATTGCCGCACCGTCGATTCGCCAGGCGGGCATCTCGCTTTCTCCTTTGAGATGCCTGGACATATCCATCGTAACGTCAAAACCCTCGTTCAGGGAGTCAATCTCGTCTGTAAAGTTATTCAGAATGGTTTGATAGATGTTTCCCAGCTCGGCAAGTGCCGGATTGCCGCCAAAAACATGTATCATTCGTGTGCTTTTCATCGATAGGCTTTTTGCGATCAGGCTGGGCTGATAGTTCAGCCTTTGAGCCACTTCCAGAACTCTCTCGTGCACTTCCTTTTTGACAGAAAAATTATGGCCGAACCTGTTGTTCAGTATTCGGCTAACTGTGGATTTGCTGACCCCTGCCTCTTTGGCAACATCGCTCAAATTGTAAACATTTTTTTTCATTATTTAAAGAGCTCGTGTTTGCTGACACAAACGAACGGTTATGCCTTTTTATTTAGTAAACGATTGCTTAATGTTATTTTACAGGATTAACTCTGATATGATTATACTTATCTGCCGCTGTGAATCAATATTTATATAATCATGAAGTCTTTTTTGGCTGTTTTATCAGTTTTTTGATGTATGTGAAATTGTTTTTCTTAAAATGTATAGAAAACGATTGCTATAATCGATATAATGGCTCACAATACAGATTGACGGCTGAACTCAGCGTACAATCAGTCCGCTCCGGCGAATATTGATTTGAGCCGGAGTGATTAAAAGCATAGATTTTGGAACCATGCGGCCGCGGAAAGGTATCTTGACCGGCTGATAAATGTAAAGAAACTGGGGTTTAAAATATGATTTCCGGAAATAAAAACGACAAAGTCTCCGTCATAGAGAAAATAGGTTACGGCCTGGGCGATACCGCGAGTAACATAGTATTTCAGACTGTTATGCTTCTGCTGGCGTATTTTTATACCGATATTTTTGGCATAAGTGCCGCGGCAATGGGGACGCTGTTTCTTTCTGTGCGAATTCTTGATGCCGTGACAGATCCGTTGATGGGGGCAGTCTGTGACCGGACAAACACCAGATGGGGCAAATTCAGGCCCTACATCTTCCTGCTAAGTGTGCCCTTTGCAGTTATATGCGTGGTTACATTCACAACTCCGCAGTTTTCCCCCGCGGGCAAACTCATCTATGCCTACATAACCTATTCCCTGCTTATGATAATATATACCGCCATAAATATACCGTACTGCGCTCTGGGCGGGGTAATTACCTCTGACAGCCAGGAGCGTGTCTCGCTCAACAGCTACCGGTTTGTGCTTGCCACCGCCGGCGGAGTTATTGTCGCCTCATGCACCCTGCCTCTGGTCAGGCTTCTTGGCCAGGGAAACGAGCAGAAGGGCTATCAGCTTGCAATGACTGTATTTGGGGTCTTTGCTGTTGTCATGTTTCTTGCTTGTTTCTTCCTGACCAAAGAAAGGGTGTTTGCCGTCTCAGAGAAAAAGACCGGTATTTTGACTGATATTCGGCTCATTTTCAGCAATGACCAGTGGCTGCTGATAGCGGTCTTGACTTTTATGCTTTTGATATCTCTTGTATTACGCGGGAGTTGCGCTGCTTACTACATCAAGTGGTATGCCGGCAGGCCGGACTTGATTACTGCGTTTCTGACGACGGGAATGGTTGCTTCAATGATAGGGGCGGCATTTGCGGCGTCTTTGACCAGGCGAATGCCTAAGTCTAAAGTTTACATATTGATACAAATATCTATCGCGTTGGTTTCGGCGTGTATGTTTTTTGTCGGGCCGGCAAATTTAGCCCTTATCTTCATTCTCTTTTTTATAGTGCAGTTTTTTGTCCAGATGGGCAGCCCCATTCTCTGGGCAATGATGGCCGACTGTGTAGAATATGGAGAATTAAAAACCGGCAGGCGGGTAACAGGGCTGGTATTTTCCGGCGCTTTGTTTACTCTCAAGCTGGGAATGGCTCTTGGAGGTGCAATCCTCGGCTGGCTGCTTGCCTATTTTGGCTATCAGGAAAAGGCGGACATGCAGACAGAGGAGGCAATCCGAGGTATAGTGCTGATCTTTACACTAATACCGGCGATAGGGCATATCTTAGTGATCGGAATTGTCAGCCGCTACAAGTTAACTGACGATAAGTGCAGACAAATCCGTATCGAGCTTGAGAATAGAAGAGTTGATACGCACCAGGATATATGATTCTGCTGCGACTCTGAAACCCGCTGCTGAAAAGGCTTTAGATACGCATTCAAGGCGTATTTGCTGTGCAGTCTTAAACCTCATGTATAACCTGCGGTAATAGGCGTAATCTGCGGATTTACATACATCACACACTATTTTCGATTGACTAAGGGGTCTTTTTAGGCTATCTTACGTTTTTTAATAGAATTATGAAAAACGAGCGTCCAGATTTGTTTTGCGTGAAAATCAATTATTGGCGTTCTGTAGAATTTTTTTTGATAAGCGGTTATGCTTGCAATATTTAGGAAATTATATATATGCTGAAAAGAACACATAAGTGCGGCGAGTTCAGAGCAGAAAATATTGGTCAGGAAGTCGTTGTCTGCGGCTGGGTCAATTCGTATAGAGACCATGGAAACCTCGTTTTTGTTGACCTGCGGGATATCAGCGGCCTTGTGCAGGTGGTTTTCAATCCTGATGAAAATCCTGATATACATGAAACCGCCCGCCATCTGCGTTCTGAGTGGGTCATAGCTGTAAAGGGTAAGGTTCGGGCAAGGGGCGAAGGCCTCGAGAATCCGCGTCTTGCAACTGGCCAGATAGAGATAATAACCGGTGAGCTTGAAGTTATGGCAAGGGCAAAGACGCCGCCGTTTGAAATCGACGGTGCCGACCAGGTCGGCGAGGATACGCGTCTGAAATACCGCTATGTGGATTTGCGAAGGCCTGTTATGCAGCAGAAAATGATTGTGCGGCATAAAATAGCCAAACTTGTACGGGACTATCTCGACAGCCGCGATTTTCTTGAAATAGAAACTCCGATGCTGGGTAAAAGCACGCCGGAGGGTGCAAGGGACTATCTTGTGCCGAGCAGGCTTTATCAGGGCAGTTTTTATGCCCTGCCGCAGTCTCCTCAGCTTTTCAAACAGATTCTGATGGTTTCGGGCATGGACCGTTACTTCCAGATTGTACGCTGTTTCCGTGATGAAGACCCCAGGGCAGACCGCCAGGCGGAGTTCACGCAGATTGACATTGAAATGAGCTTTGTTGATTCTGATATTGTCATAACCACCATGGAGGAGATGATAGCCGGAATATGGAAAGAGATCGCCGGCTACGATGTTCAGCTTCCTATACGGCGAATGAGCTACAGGGAATGTATGGACAGCTACGGTATTGACCGGCCGGATCTGAGGTTTGATATGAAGCTGCATGATATATCGGATATTGCCGGCGAGTGCGAGTTTAAGGTGTTTAACTCCGTGGTTGCCAACGGCAATGTCGTCAAGGGGCTTTGCGCTCCAGGTGCCGGCAGCTATTCGCGAAGTGACATCGAGAAGGGCCTGACAGGTTTTGTCGGCGATTACGGCGCCAGGGGACTGGCATGGTTCAAGGTTTCCGCCGCGGAAGGCGGAGATGCTCTGGAACTTAAGTCTAACATAGCTAAATTCTTTACCGCTGATCAGCAGCAGGAAATTATACGCCGTTTTGATGCCAAGGACGGTGATCTGCTTCTCTTTATCGCTGATTCTGAGAATGTCGCGAACAAGGCTCTTGCCCCGCTTCGGGTGAAACTCGGCAGGGACCTTAAGCTCTACGACGAAAAGTCACTGGCGTTTGTATGGGTTGTTGATTTTCCGCTTTTTGAGTGGAATGAGGAAAGCGGCCGCTTTGATTCGCTTCACCACCCATTTACTGCCCCGGTTGAAGAAGACCTTTCTAAATTAGATACAGACCCGGGCAATATCATCAGCCAGGCGTATGATCTGGTTGTCAACGGTTCAGAAGTCGGCGGCGGCAGTGTTCGTATTCACAATATGCAAACCCAGCAGAAGGTCTTCGATATTCTCAACATTTCCCGCGATCAGGCCGAGGATAGATTTGGATTTTTCCTCAAGGCGCTTGAATACGGCGCACCTCCGCACGGCGGAATCGCCTTCGGCCTTGACAGGCTCACAATGATATTGACAGAGACAGATAATATCCGCGACGTTATAGCATTCCCGAAAACACAGCGGGGTCAGTGCCTTCTCACGGACGCTCCCAGCAGCGTTGATCAAAAACAGCTTGATGAGCTCAATATAAGAACACAGAAACATCTTCATGCCATTGAGGAGGAAGCATAAAAGGAAAAAATAAAACCGCAGAAAATAAACGAGTTCGCACGGATGAGCTCAAAGGCCGAAATCTCCTGAAGACTGTGGCGATGGATATTCAGGATAAGTTTAACCTGCGGAAATTTTTCCAGCCGGATACTATTGCCTCAAAGTGCCGTCTGCGTTTTGGGTTTACGATTATACTTGTATTGATTCTGGCGCTGCTGTTTCCTTATTTATGGATGGGTAAACTTGCCCAGAAAAGCGTTATAGATTCGGGGTTTTCCGCTGTTGAAACTGTTCTTAAGAATCACATGAAAAGCCGAAGTTCGTTTGAGCTTGATACAGAACCTTTTATTCTTGAAGAAACTGGGGACAAGTACAAATCGCAGTACAGCCCCGTTAATATTCGCTGGCGAAGGTTTGAGCTGGAGAATCAGCCGGAGAGTGAGACTGTCTTTTCAAAAAAAGAGCTCAAAACGATTACGGAAATCCGTGAAGAAGATAAGCAGCCTTTTCGTGTATGGGGTGAAGGCAGCGGCGCTCTTGCCACAAAAAAATACGTGCACCTTATAAAGAGTGAAAGCAGGTGCCTACAGTGTCATTCGGAACAGGGAGCTGCGCCGCCGTTTCAGAATAATCAGCCTATTGGTGCATTCGTAATAACAAAACTTGTCGGCCATACAGACAGGGCCAGGCTTGTTAATATTATATGCATACTAATGGCAGGCCTTCTCGCCGGTTCAGGAGCCATTATAGCCCTCTACGTAACTGTTCAGAAGGTTATATTGAGTCCGCTTCGTCAGTTAAGGGCCCTTGCCAACAATCTGGCCGAGGGAAATCTCGACACCAGGACATCTATTAAGACCAATGACGAATACGAACGGCTTTCGAACGCGATTAACCACATGCTTGACGGTTTACAGAGTTCGCAGGAAAAACTCAGAAACGCAAACCGCCAGCTTGATGAAAAAATACTCGAGCTTTCAGAACGCAACGTTGAGCTTTTCAAGGCAAACAAACTTAAGGGTGAGTTTCTTGCAAATATGAGTCATGAGTTCCGCACGCCGCTCAATTCAATTATGGGTTTTGCGGATATAATTCGGGAAAGACCCGATGCCCAAAAAGAAAAAATACAGAGATATGCTGACAACATAGGCAAGAGCGGCAGAAATCTTCTGTCCATGATCAATGACCTGCTTGAAATGGCAAAGGTCGAAGCCGGCAAGGTGGAGATAAAAATCCACGAGGTAAACATCCCCGAGATATGTTCATCGCTGGTGAACTTTTTTCTGCCTATGACAACGAAGAAAAGCATATATGTAGATATTGATCTTGACCCTGAAATACCGATAATCAGAACAGATCCGGATAAGCTCCAGCAAATACTCTATAATTTCATGAGCAATGCGGTTAAATTTGTTCCAGAATCCGGCAAGGTATCTGTAATAGGCAGGCTGCTTAATGAGAAAACCGTAAGGCTCTCTATCGCAGATAACGGGCCGGGCATATCGAAAAATAATCTGGACAAAATTTTTGACAAATTTCGCCAGCTCGACGGCTCAATAACACGAACCGGCACAGGAACCGGCCTGGGGCTGGCTATCTCAAAAGAGCTTTCGGTACTGCTTGGGGCTGAAATAAAAGTAGAAAGCGTTTTAAATCAAGGGGCTGTTTTTTCTCTTGACCTGCCGGTTCTCGGCCCCGATGCCAAAATGCCTGAAACCGCCAAAGACAATCAGCAGTAAATGATTTTGGAGATACAAAGTGAGTAAAGGTTACAGAAAATTAACTGAGGCTGAAATAAAGGTTCTTGAATCAAACGGGTGTGTTTGCAGCCGCTGGGATGATGTGTCGGTATGCAAGGGTTTTGATCCGGCTTTTATTAAAGAATCTTTTTTTTCCGGAACGGTCAGAATCGGCAGAACGGGTGAGACTGTTGAAATGGAATGCGGATTAGTTTTGCATTCGGGTATCTACCGAAGCCGGATCCATAACTGCTCATTTGCGGATAATGTACTGATAGAGAATGTTTCACTACTGGCAAACTATGACATACAAAATGACGCCGTTATTTGTAATACAGACCTCATGACAGTAGAAGGCCCAACGTCTTTCGGCAACGGCGTATTTATAGAGGTTGCAAACGAAAGCGGCTCAAGGGCGATTCCCATGTTTGACAGAATGTCGTCGCACGCAGCCTACATGATGGCAATGTATAGGCACAGACCCCAGATGATGCAGAAACTGTTAGGTATGGTTGATAAATATTCGAAGAAAGTTACTTCGGAAAGAGCTGTTGTAGGGGAAAAATGCATCATCAGAGGGGCTCGTCTGATTCGAAATACAAAATTCGGGCCGGGTACGCGGGTTGAACATGCAGATTGTCTGGAAAACGGCTCTATAAACAGCTCTCTGGATGATCCTGTGTATATAGGCGTCGGGGTTACCGCGAAAAATTTTATTCTTTGCCAGGGCGTCTCTGTAGAGGACAGGACCATACTGAAAAAATGCTTTGTCGGCCAGGCCACACGTCTGTCAAATCAGTTTTCAGCGGAAAACTGCGCATTCTTTGCTAACTGCGGCCTGCATCACGGCGAGGCATGTTCCGTTTTTGCCGGACCCTACACAGTTTCGCACCACAAGTCAACACTGCTGATTTCCGGTACATATTCTTTTTTTAACGCCGGCAGCGGCTCCAACCAGAGCAATCACATGTATAAACTCGGAGCTCTGCATCAGGGTGTGATAGAACGAGGTTCCAAAACCACCTCTGATTCATATATTCTCTGGCCTGCTCGTGTGGGCGCGTTTTCACTTGTAATGGGCAGGCATTATTCTCACGGAGATACAAGGAATATGCCGTTTTCGTATCTGATTGAGAGTGATGACAAATCCATGCTGTTTCCCGGGGTCAACCTGCGAAGCATCGGTACTATTCGAGACAGCCGCAAATGGCCCGAGAGGGATAATCGAAAGACCAAAGATATACTGGATTTTATATCTTTTAACCTGCTTACTCCTTATACCGCCGAAAAAATGTTTAACGCTCTTGAGATAATTGATCGCCTGCTTGAGGATGACAGTGATTCGGCGATAGTGGCATACAACGGGATGTGGGTAAAAAGAAGTTCACTTACCAAGGGCAAAAAGCTCTATATGCTCGCAATAAACAGGTATCTGGGCAACATATTGGTTCACTTTATGCGTAAATCAGGCTTTAAGTCATTGGATGATATATACAAACTGCTCGAAAGAGAGGACGGCAGGGCCAGAGGCGAGTGGATTGATCTGGCAGGGCTGCTGGTTCCAAAAGCCATGGCTGAAGAGCTGCTCGACGAGATAGAGTCGGGGAAGATTAACGGACTTGAACAGATACATGAAAGGCTGAAAAAACTGCATGAATCTTTTGCTGATCTCGAAGCATCATGGATCAGGGCTGCCATAGAAAGGCTCTATTCCAAAAAATGGCATGATTTTACGAAAAATGATTTTATCACCTTTGTTAATACGTGGATAGAATCAGTTGCCTCGCTTGATTACATGCGGTGCAGTGACGCGGCAAAAGAATTTTCCGAGACGATGAGTATAGGCTACGGCATAGACGGGGACAGGGAAGTCCAGAAAAAGGACTTCGAAGCTACCCGCGGCACAGCTGAAACGCATCCGTTTACAAGGGCGATCCTGGAAAGGCTCGAGAAAAAACGTGCCTCCGCGGCTAAGATAATCAAAAAACTTGAGAGTCTCTAATCAGAGCACTCCGAGAATCAAGTTTTGCTTTGAAAAACGCCGCGAGCTGTTTATACTTGAAGAACGAAAAACATAAATCTCAATATAACGGAATTTTTAAGTGAAGATTGCACTAATACAGATAAATCCCATTGTGGGAGATTTTGAATATAATCTGGATAAAATCTCTTCTGCATACTCAAAAGCTGTTGAGCTGGGGGCGGAACTGACGGTTTTTCCCGAGCTGGCTTTGAGCGGCTACCCTCCGGAAGATCTGCTGCTCAAACCTCATTTCACAGACTCCGCTTACGCAGCGCTGCGGAAGTTGGCCGCGTCAGTAATCCAGGTGCCTGCGGTTGTCGGATTTCCTTCTAAAAAGGAGGGCGGCTGCTACAATTCTCTCGCATTACTGGCTCATGGCGATATTGCCGAGGTTTACGACAAGCATGTCCTGCCTAATTACGGTGTTTTTGATGAAAGACGCTATTTTAAGAGCGGCTCTAAAGCGGTTTCCGCAGAAATAAACGGTTTCAGTGTAGCTTTCACCATTTGCGAAGACATCTGGCAGCTCGACGAGATTGCCGGCCACCTTGAAGCTCTTCCGCATCCTGATTTGATTTTAAATATTTCTGCCTCACCCTTCCATAAGGGCAAGATTGAGCAGCGAAAACAGATTCTGGCAAATGCCGCCCGCACTTTAGGCTCGCCCTTAGCCTACTGCAATCTTGTCGGCGGACAGGATGAGCTGGTCTTCGACGGCAGGAGCATGTTTGTAGATACTGACGGCAAAGTGGTCACCAAAGCCGCGGCGTTCGACGAAGATATCTGTATTGCGGATTTAACCAGAGACGGTTTGACGGCAGTTACGCCGCGTGCCGCACAGCCGGAGGATGTGTCTTTAGAGGTGTTTCACGCGGTTACAACCGGCACACGTGACTATATCCGCAAAAACGGGTTCAAGAAAGCTGTGGTCGGGTTAAGCGGCGGCATAGATTCGGCGGTTGTCGCGGCAGTAGCCGCCGAGGCACTGGGGCCGGAGAATGTTATCGGAGTTACGATGCCCTCGCAGTTTAACTCTGCCCAGACCCGAAGCGATGCGAAGGTGCTTGCGGATAATCTCGGAATTGCGTTTCATACAATACCTATAGGTGATACGCTGAATTCGTTTCACACCGAGCTGCTGCAAATAGACGGCTGGAATGACAAAACGACGGCTTATGAAAACCTTCAGGCCAGGATACGCGGCACGCTTTTGATGTCGCTTAGCAATCAGTTTGGCTGGCTTGTACTTACAACCGGCAACAAGAGTGAAACCGCTGTGGGGTATTCTACACTCTACGGCGACACCGCCGGCGGTTTTGCGGTAATAAAAGATGTGCCCAAGACACTCGTTTACAAGATTGCACGCCGGTTTAACGAGCTAAAAGGCCGCGAGATAATACCCGAATCCACAATTACCCGCCCGCCCAGTGCGGAGCTTCGGACAGACCAGAAGGACAGTGATTCACTGCCTGACTATGACCTGCTTGACGGGATTATAGAAGGATACGTAGAAAAAGACATGAGTGCTGCCGAGCTGGTAAATGCCGGATTTGACGCTGAGCTGGTGCAGCGTGTGATAAGGCTGGTTGATATGAACGAATATAAACGCCGCCAATGCCCGCCGGGGGTTAAGATAACGCCAAAGGCATTTGGCCGCGACAGGCGGATGCCGATTACAAACAGATACAAAACAAGAATATAAGGTAAAATACTGAAATGATCGTAGTTATCGACTACTGTGTTGGAAATGTCAGGAGTGTCTGCAACGCGCTTGATTATATCGGATGCGAGAACAGGCTCTCTGCCGAGCAAAAGGATATAGAGCAAGCCGACGGGATTATCCTGCCGGGGGTGGCGGCGTTTGGCTTTGCCGTCAATGCTCTGGGCAAATCTGCCGAGCTTGTTATCGAGGCCGCAAACTCGGGCAAGCCGCTGCTTGGGATATGCGTCGGCTACCAAATGCTCTTTGACTCAAGCTCTGAGCTTGGAGAACATAAAGGTCTGGGGCTTATTGAGGGCAGGGTTGTTCCTCTGCCGGCAGATAAGGGTCTCACTGTGCCGCACATGGGCTGGAATGAGGTTGCCGTATCGCCCGAGATGCATATTTTTGACGGTATGCGGGATAAGGAATACATGTATTTTGCCCATTCATTCCATGCAGAGGTGCAGAATAAATCTGCCGCGGTCGCCTATACTGACTACGGCGGAGCGGTAGTGGCCTCGATTCAAAAAGATAATATCTACGGAGTTCAGTTTCACCCTGAAAAAAGCTCAGATACTGGGCTGGAAATCCTTCGGAATTTCGAAAAGATATGTATGAACAGAATTTAATTTACTATATTTAAAGGACTTATACAATGCTTACAAAACGAATTATACCGTGCCTAGATGTCAAAGATAACCGTGTTGTAAAGGGCGTGAATTTCGTAAACCTCCGCGATGCCGGCGATCCGGTCGAGCTTGGAGCAAGATACAGCAGCGAAGGCGCTGATGAGCTGGTGTTTCTTGACATAACTGCCACAATACGCAATAATAAGACCATTGTTGATATGGTTCGTAATGTCGCAGAACATGTTTTCATACCCTTTACTGTCGGCGGCGGTGTACGCAGTGCCGACGATATCGACATACTGCTTAGAAACGGTGCCGAAAAAGTCTCCATAAATACCGCCTCTGTACTTAAGCCGGACATATTAAAGGAGTCTGCAGACCGCTTTGGCGCTCAATGCGTTGTCCAGGCGATAGATACGAGAAGAGACAAAAACGACCCGTCAAAGAACTTTGTATATCTCAAGGGCGGCACAGAGGCAACAGAGCTTGATACAGTAGAATGGGCTCAGCGGGCCGAAGAGCTCGGCGCCGGCGAGATTCTGCTTACTTCCATGGACGCCGACGGAACAAAGGACGGTTTCGACTGTGATATAACCAGAAAAGTTGCCGAGGCTGTCTCGATTCCGGTTATTGCTTCGGGCGGGGCGGGAAGCCTGGAAACCTTCGCTGACGCAATCCTTGTAGGCAAGGCCGATGCTGTGCTTGCTGCGTCTGTGTTCCACTACGGAGAAATAACGATACGTCAGACAAAAGAATATATGGCCTCCAGAGGTATTTCTGTAAGGCTTTAATTCATAATCAATGAACATACTCTTAAACGGAGTCTATCATGTTAAAAGCGATAAAAATAAAAGGGTTATTCGGTTCTTTTGACTATGACATTAAACTCAAGGACGAGGGGATAACAATCCTGACCGGGCCAAACGGCTATGGCAAGAGTACTATACTTAAGGCTGTCTATGCATTGGCGAGCCGGAACCCTTTCTTTTTTATTGACCTTTATTTCAGCGAGATGCTTCTTGAGTTTAATGACCGTCTGCCGGTAAAAATCTTCAAGAAAAACCAGGATGTTGAGATAGTTGACGGCGACAACGAGCCTGTGGTCTTGAATTTTGACAGGATAACTGACGAGCTTGAACAGAATCTTAAGAACAGTAACTACAAACGTATCGGCGGTGACCGCTGGATCGACAGGCGAACCGACAGAATTATTGATACAGAGATGCTTGTAAGCCGTATCGGCTCAGAAGAATGCGCCCTGAGGGACATCTTTCCGGATGTGCCTGATGTTTATCTGATAACCGATCAGCGGCTTTTCCGTAAAACATCCGGCGACGGAAGGCTGATACTTTCTAACGAAAACCAGGATGTTGACCATTTCAAAGAGGCTATATGGGAGTATGTAAAGGATCTGGGCAATCAGATCACCAATACTCTCGCCGAGGCGACTAAAGTTTCTCAGGGACTTGACAGCAGTTTTCCAAAGCGGCTTTTTTCGCAGAAACATGGTGTTGACAAAGAAGAGTTTGACCGGCGGTTCAATCGTATAAAACGAGTTCAGTCTTCCCTCAATCGCTATGGGCTGGCAGTTTCGGTTGTAGATGATGAGCCTGTTTACAGCGAGGAGAACGCAAAGGCCCTGAAGGTCTATCTTGATGACACAGAAAAGAAACTCAAAGTATTTGAGCCGCTTCTGATGCGTCTTGAGCTTCTGACCGAAATACTTAACAAACGCGGCTTCGTTAATAAAGAGGCGGTAATCAAGGGGCAAAAAGGACTTTGTTTCAAGACTAAGGAAGGCCGGTCACTGAAGCTGAAACGCCTTTCTTCCGGAGAGCAGCAGGAGGTTGTGATGATTTACGAGCTGCTCTTTAACGTTAAGCCCGATACGTTGGTAATGGTCGATGAGCCCGAGATTTCACTGCATGTTGCCTGGCAGAAACAGTTTATCGAGGATCTGCTGCGGATTGCCAGTATGCAGAGGATAAATGTCATCGTGGCCACCCATTCGCCGCAGATAATCAACAACCGCTGGGATCTTACCATTGACCTGGAGGATATCTCTTAATGAGAAGATACCTCGATGAAAATGACATCATGAACGAGATCAGGCTCGAACTGCGACATCCTTCTACCCGTGATAATGTCTGGGTGCTGGTGGAGGGGCCGACAGATCAGAGACTTTTCTCCAAACTCCTCGATGCTGATAAGGTGCGGGTTGAGATCGTGCACGGTGGTGGTGTGGAGCCGCTGCTAAGAGCCATCGAGAAACTTGCACGGGAGACAGACAGAATTGTTGCCATCCGTGACTCTGACTTTATACGGCTTGAGGGGAAATTCCCAGACCAGCAGGACCTCTATATTACAGACGCCCACGATGCGGAGATGATGATGGCGGCGAGCAATCCAACATTCCGCTCGCTTGTTTCCGAGTATTTGACAAACAGGCTCGATGATTATCTCGATTTGAGGGATGAAATTCTGCGATCAATCGCCTTTGCCGGCGCCGCCAGGTGGCTCAATCACATCAATTCATTGACCATAAATTTCAGCAAACTTGGTCTGGGCAGCTGTTATCGCGGCAAACAACTCAGGCTGCACAAAAAAAAGTACCTCCGCAAACTTCACGCGGCATCTCCCAACAGGGTGCGGGATCTGAATCTTGAAGAGGTTGAAAAGGCGATGCGGAAGTTTAAAGATTTGTTTAACCTCTGCCATGGACATGACTTCGAAAAGGTTGTCTCGCTTCATATCAGTCAGGTAACTTCAAAAGATATCAGGGATGACGATGTCGGCAAGACTCTCCGCCTGGCCTATTCATTTATTGAATTCGCAAAAACAGAACTGTATAAGTCGCTTCGCGGCTGGGAGCGGGAACACGGCTATAAACTTTTTTCAAAGGCACATTCAGCTTAATTTTTGGAAAATTTATAAAATGGAAAAAACCGCATTAAAAGTTATATTTTCCGGCAGGGTGCAGGGGGTTGGATTCAGATATAATGTTTTATCTCTTGCCGGCGGTTACAGAATCAGCGGTTACGTGCGAAACCTCCGCGACGGCACTGTTGAGCTTTTTGCCCAAGGAGATGAATCTGAAACAGAAGCCTTTATTAACGCCGTTTGCCGGAGAATGGACCGATACATTCAAGACCAGTACAGAACAATAGTTCCAGTTGAGCCGGCAATAAAAGATTTCCGCATAAAATATTAAAACATCACAAGTTACACTGGGGCAATTTTTTACGTCATTTATCGTTTATCAGTGTGAGCATTATTTCCCGTTCTGCTCTGGGGCCGTCGAATTCGCAGACAAATATATTCTGCCAGGTTGAGAGCATAAGTTTACCGTCTTTGACCGGCACTGTTTCACTGGGGCCGACAATACCTGCCTTGAGGTGGGCGTCTCCGTTGCTGTCCTGCGCATCATGAAGCCAGACGCCGCGGGGGATCAGCTTTTGCAGAAGGCTCACGACATCACGCTGAACACTCTCGTCCCAGTTTTCCTGTATCATGATGCCGGCAGTTGCACCTCGGACGTAGATATTCAGCAGGCCGTTTTTTGTTTCTGATTCCGCTATAAACGATTCGGCGTGAGCCGTTATATCGTAGAGCATTTCTTTTTCGTCAGTGGCGATAGTTATTGTCTTTTGCATAAGTATTTTCTGAATAAAAGTTTATTTGTAGAATGAACCCAATATAGCTGAAAATATAAAAATTTCAATTCTGCCGTTGAAATATTATCAGACGCCAACGGCCTGCTGCGGCATATTTATGTAAGATATTTCTTTAAAAGGTTTTATCGGTCATGTCAATTGTCTTGTAAGCAGTTTATCTTTAATATGTCTGCTGTCTGTACCTGCGGGATAGCAGTTAATCGTAAAATTTCCCATAAAACTGTTAATAAATACTCAAAATTATATACAATGCATTGTTCGAAAATTAATGAACGCTGTAAATAAATAAGGATTTTTATCTCGTATGAGACTGCTTGACATAGATAATTACGAATCATATCTCGGGGATACCGAGGTTGTGGGAAGCTCTGCGCCGGACATAGAGGATATGCCCGAAACCATAGCTCTGCTGCCAATACGCAACGCTGTAGCGTTCCCCGGCACAATAATGCCGCTGGCTATCGGCCGCAAGGGCAGCAAAACCCTCTTAAAAGATTTAAAAGAGGATGAGCTTGTCGGCCTTATTACACAGAAGAACCCGGAAATTGATGAGCCCGGCCCGGATGATATTTATCAGGTTGGAACAGTCGCCTCGGTCTTGAAGGTGATTCAGATGCCTACAGATACGCTCACTGTTGCCGTCCAGGCTCACATGCGGTTTAGAATCGTTGAAATTACCCAGCACGAACCCTATATGCGTGCCAGGATTTCGGCGATGCCGGTTAAGCTCAAGACAACAAAGAAATTTAAGGCTCTTGTAGTAACTGTGAAACAGCAGGCGGCAAGAGTACTTGAATTGAGCCCGAATGTCCCGGAAGAGGCAAATATAATTCTTGAGAATATCGCCAACCCTGACACTCTCGTTGATTTTGTCGCCGGCACAATCAACGCCAAAGTCTCTGACAAACAGCAGTTTCTCGAAGAAGTTGATGTCCAGAAAAGACTCCAGAAGGTTTCATTAGAGCTTGCTAAACAGCTTGAGGTGCTGGAGTTGAGCCAGAAGATTCAGGGTGATGTTCGAAGCTCAATCGATAAAAGCCAGCGGGAATACTTTCTGCAGGAACAGCTCAAAGCTATACAAACCGAGCTGGGCCAGACGGATATGAAAACCGAAGAGCTTAACCAGCTCAAGGAGAAAATCAACAGCTCCGGTATGCCCGCAAAGGTTCGCAAAGAGGCGATGCGAGAGCTTGAAAGACTGAGTAAAATCCCGCAGATATCCCCTGAATACAGTGTAGCACGCTCATATATAGACTGGATTTGTGAGCTTCCATGGTCAAATTCAACCCAGGACAGCCTGGATATACCACGTGCGGAAAAAATTCTCGAAGCAGACCATTACGGCCTTAAAAAGGTAAAAAAACGTATTCTTGAATTTCTCGCGGTTCGCAAACTCAATCCCGAGGGTAAGAGTCCAATTCTCTGCTTTGCCGGCCCGCCCGGTGTAGGCAAGACAAGTCTCGGCAAGTCGATTGCCAGAGCAATGGGCAGGAAATTTGTCCGGATATCTCTGGGCGGCATACGTGATGAAGCTGACATCCGCGGCCACCGCCGCACCTATATTGGTTCTATGCCCGGCAGGATACTCCAGGAGCTGCGAAAATGTGACAGCAGCAACCCTGTATTCATGCTTGATGAGCTTGACAAGATAGGGCAGGATTTTCGCGGCGATCCGGCTTCTGCGCTTCTTGAGGTTCTTGATCCTGAGCAGAATAACACCTTTACAGATCATTACATAGATCAGCCTTTTGACCTGTCAAAGGTGCTTTTCATCGGCACGGCCAATTACATCGAGGATATCCCCGATCCTCTCTATGACCGTATGGAGGTGATAAACATAACCGGCTATACGGCGAACGAAAAGCTGAAAATAGCCAAAAAATACCTTGTGCCGCGTCAGTTAAAGGAAAATGGGCTCAAAAAATCCCAGATAACCTTTAAAGATGATGCGTTAATGCTTATCATAAACAGCTACACGCGGGAATCTGGAGTTCGCAGCCTGGAACGCCAGATAGCAGCGGTTTGCCGCTCGCTGGCGACAAATATTGCCAGAGGAACTAAGCGGCGGGCAACAATCACCAAAGCGGCAGTAAAGAAAATACTTGGCCTTGAGAAGTTTACGCTTGAGCTGGCCAACCGCATAGGCGTTCCCGGGGTTGTTGCAGGCCTTGCCTGGACACCTACCGGCGGAGACCTGCTTTTTGTTGAGGCTCTCGGAACACCGGGCAAAGGCGACCTTTCGCTTACCGGACAGCTTGGCGAGATCATGAAAGAAAGTGCCCAGGCGGCTTTTACCCTGGTAAAGAGCATCGCTCCGTCTTACAGTATAGATGAGGCGGCGTTTAAAGAATTCGATTATCACATTCACGTTCCCGCCGGCGCAGTACCTAAAGACGGGCCAAGCGCGGGAATTACGATGTTTACAGCTCTGTTCTCTCTTGTCATGGGTGTTAAGGTTCGCCCGGATTTTGCCATGACAGGCGAAATATCTCTTCAGGGCACAGTCCTGCCAATAGGCGGGCTTAAAGAAAAAGTCCTTGCCGCAAAACAGGCGGGGATAAAGACTGTTATTCTTCCCCGAAGAAATAAAAACGATATGGCAGATGTCTCTGATGAGATAAAGAAGGGGATGGAATTTATCTATATTAAACGGGCAGAAGAAGTCATTAAACATGTTTTAGACGAATAAAGGAATTTGATATGCAGGTAACTGTTAATGAACAAATAATTAACGAAGAGATGATAAAAGCTGAAATGGAACGCATGAGACCTCAGTATGAGGCGTGTTTCCAGGACATGGATAAGGATCAGCGGGAAGGGCAGTTGGAAGAATGGGCAAAGGAAAACCTTATAGAGCAAACGCTTATAAGCCAGTGTGCCGATAAAAGCGGTATCAAAATTGACCCGAAAAAGCTTGAGGATTCAATAAAAGAAATCAAGTCCCGCAATCCAAATGTTGAGGTTAATAAAGAGTTCAGAAACCAGCTTGAAAAACAGATGCGGCTTGAGCTGTTTATAGCCTCGCTTACAGAGGATGTGCCCGAGCCAAACGAAAAGCAGGTGAAAAAATACTATGAAAAACACAAAGACCGTTTTGTCGTTGGCGAAGCCGTACATGCAGCGCATATCGTGAAGCACCCCGGGCAGGGACTGACTCCAGAGCAGTCAAAGGCTGAACTGGAAACAGCTTATGAAAGACTCAAAAACGGCGAAGGCTTTTTCGAGGTAGCTAAAGACTATACAGACTGCGCCGACGGCGTCGATCTTGGCTATTTCGGCCGCGGCCAGATGGTGCAGAGTTTCGAAGATGTTGTCTTCAATATGGATCCCGGCTCATTTAGTGAAGTTTTCCAGACCGAGTTCGGTTATCATATAGCGACAGTTATGGATAAACAGCCCTCAGTGCCTGTTCCGCTGGATAGAGCGGCACCTGTTATACAGAAAGAGCTTCAGGACGAAGCAAAACGCAAGGCAGTGGAAAGTTTTGTGGATAACGAGAAGCTCAAGGCCCAGATAGAAATTTCGTAACATGCGGTAAATGCTCTTGACAAAATTGCCGGATAAAGTATTCTGATTAAAAGGTTAACGGCAGAATTAAATAACATGCTTTCAGAAAGGTCTTAATTATGCGTAATATGGCTATGATTATATTGATGTTGCTTGCCGCTGTTGTAATGTGCGGTTGCAGTTCAAACCGCTCGGGCAGAGCTCGTGAGGTCGTAAATCCAGAAGAGAAAAACTTTTATCGTTTGGCGGACCTTGATGTTGTCGATCCTCAGGAAATTGATCTGGTAGAGAATATGGCAACCCTGCGTACGCAATACTACGAAGCTCTCAGGGAACTTAACAAATATTACTCGCTTAAGGGTAACTATATCAAGACGCAGTGGAGTCTTAAGGAAATTGAAGACTTTAACCAGGCTTCTCAGTACACCTACATAAGCCCCGCACAGATTGTTGATGTTACTCCGGGTGCCCAGAGATCTATCGCGGCGGCAACAGAGTTGTTTTATGAGGCAGCCAGGATACATGACCGTGCTACTCAGTATGTAGTGGTCAAAGACAAAGACGGCTTAAGGCGGGCTCTGGCTAAATATAACCAGATCATAGCAAATTACCCCGAATCTGATATGATTGATGATGCAGCTTATGAGGCGGGAACAATTTACGAAGAGTTCAAAGAATATGACATCGCTCTTTTCTACTTTGAAAAGGCGCTTGAATGGAATCCGCAGATTGAATACCCTGCCCGTTTTCATATAGCTTATCTGCTGGACAGAAAGTTCGGCATGAAGAACGAAGCCCTGCCGTATTACCAGCAGGCAGTGGATCTGGAATCAAGCTACAGGCAGAATTACGAGTTTGCTCTCGAGCGTATAGAGGTGCTCACTTATGATCAGCGGCGCAGAGGCGCTGAGAGAGACCTTAAATAAATAGAAACACAACAAAGCCGGTTCCTTTTCAGGGGCCGGTTTTTTATCAAAACTATGAGGTAATTATATGAAGAAAACTGCGATTATTATTACTGCACTTATTTTTTGTGCTGTTTTTCAGGGGTGTAAAAAAAGTGACACTCCCGCAACCGCTGAATACAGTTCTGACCTGAAACAGGTTACTGATGTACAAAGCTCAATTGATGAGTATAAAGGTGAAAATCTTCTGGTTGTCTTCTGGGCGACCTGGTGTCCGCCTTGCCGCAAGGAAATACCGCATCTGAATCAGCTTGTATCTGAAAATGAAAGTGTATCGGTTCTGGCTTTGTCAAATGAAAAGCCTTCTACGGTAGTTGAGTTTATGCAGAAAAACGAAATGAAATATGATGTCGCCAGTGTAGAGAGTATTGACCTGCCGGCACCGTTTAATCAGGTAAATGCAATCCCGACAATATTTTTTATCTCTCCTGATGGAGAAATAAAGGAAAAAGTTGTTGGCGGCCTGGATTATGAATCTCTTAAGGAAAAAGCACTGAATTAAAATGCGTGTACTATACCTTGATCTTGATACGTTAAGACCCGATCACCTGGGCTGTTACGGTTATCACAGAAACACTTCCCCCAACATCGACAGAATCGCGGCTCAAGGTGTCCGCTTTGAAAATTATTATTGCTCTGATGCGCCTTGCCTGCCTTCGAGAACGGCAATGATGAGCGGACGTTTCGGCATACATACCGGCGTTGTCGGCCATGGCGGAAGCGCTGCTGATATGAGAATAGACGGCGAAGGCCGCGGCTTTAAATCAAGCCTTGACTCTGAATGTCTGCCCGCGATTTTCCGGCGTGAAAACATGAGAACTGTGCTTGTCAGCCCGTTCGCCGAGAGGCATTCAGCCTTTAACTTTTATGCCGGTTTCACCGAAATGTACAATACCGGCAAAAGCGGCATGGAGTCGGCCGAAGAAGTTTCACCTGTTGCCCTTGACTGGATAAAAAGAAATGCAAAAGATGATAACTGGTATCTGCACATAAACTACTGGGACCCCCACACGCCTTACAGGGCTCCGGAGGATTTTGGTGACCCGTTTAAAGATGATCCGCTGCCGGCCTGGCTGACAGAAGATGTTCTGGAGCAGCACAAATCGCATGTTGGGCCGCATTCCGTGCATGAGATAATGATGTTCCACGGAACACCGGATCCGAAATACCCGCGACATCCCGGTACTTTGTATAATATGGACGCGCTGCGGAAGATGATCGACGGTTACGACTGCGGCATACGTTACATGGATGAACATATCGGACGCTTGTTTGATGAGCTGGAAAAGCAGGGTGTGCTTGATGATATAATGATTATTATCAGCGCCGACCACGGCGAGAACCTCGGCGAGCTGGGGATTTATGGTGAACACGGCACGGCTGATCGGCCGACCTGCCGGATACCTATGATAATACGCCGCCCCAACGGCAAGCCGGCTGTAGATACGCAGCTAAGGTACAATCTCGACCTGGCGCCTACACTGGCAGAGATGTTCTGCCAGGATAAACAGCCCCGCTGGGACGGTGAGAGTTTTGCCGGAGTGCTTGACGGCAGTCAGGAACCTGATGCAAGAGATTATATTGTCATCAGTCAGTGTGCCCATGTCTGCCAGAGGTCTGTAGTTATGGGTGATTGGCTGTATATCCGCACCTATCATGACGGGTATCATCTTTTCCCGGATGAAATGCTCTTCAACACCAAAGACGACCCGTATGAGCAAGAAAATCTGTCAGAAGCCCGCCCCGATGTTTGCGGCAGGGCGGCCAGGTATCTGGAACAATGGCATGAAGAAATGATGAGTAAAATGCAGTGCCCTGTTGATCCGCTTAACACGGTTATCTCTGAGGGCGGGCCGTTTCACGCTAAAGGCCATTTGCGGGACTACGTTAAACGCCTTGAAGATACGGGACGCGGCTGGGCTGTGAGTGAGTTAAAAAACAGGTATCCGGGCGAATTTTCTTGTAAATCGAATATTTCGAATTAAAATGACCCTGAATTCGGCTTTTATACATTAAAGCCGGTCATCTTAGCAATTATTATATCTAAGGAAACAGATGCTTTGCCCTTATTGCAAAAAAGATAACGATAAGGTTATTGATTCGAGATCTTCTGATCTCGGCGCCGTTATTCGAAGACGGCGGCAGTGTCTTGAGTGCGGCAAGCGATTCACTACCTATGAAAAAGCCAGTGAGACCCAGAAACTCCGTGTAATAAAGAAAGATTCAACACGGGTTCCCTATGAACGCGAAAAGATTGTTTCCGGCCTGGAGAAAGCCTGTTATAAAAGACCCGTTTCGGCAGAACAGATCCGTTCTCTTGCCGAAAAAGTAGAAGATGATATTTTTCGTAAATTCGATAAAGAGGTTTCATCTACATTTATCGGCCAATGCGTCATGAATCAGCTGCGGGAGTTTGACAAAGTCGCTTACATTCGCTTCGCAAGTGTTTATAAAGACTTCAACGATGCAGATGATTTTGTTACTGAGATCAGCGAGGCAACAGAGGAAGCTGCGGATGAATCTGAAAAAAGCCTCTTCGGCCTGGTAGATGAACCGGCCAATCCCTGAAAACCAGTCTCAAGGCCTCTGAAGCCGCAGTTTTTTTACAGTGATTTCAGGTTGCCTAAGTGCTGTTTTCTGAATTCGTTGGGGCTTGTGCCGGTTTCACGTGTAAAGAATCGTGTCAGATGGGGTACTTCGCTAAAATTCAGCCTGAGAGCAATCTGCGAAACAAGCAGATTAGTTTCCAAGAGCAGTTTTTTTATTTCCTCAAGGCGGGCCCTCCGTATTTCTTCGTGAACAGAGCGGCCCAGATGCTTCTTAAACCGCCGTTCAAGCCCTCTTCGGTGAATAGCCGCCGCCTCTGCCACTTCGTCCACCTGAATGAACCGCTTTGAGTTCATTCGTATATAGCTCAATGCCCTGGCAACCGTTTCGTCCTCAATCATAAATATATCGGTTGACTGACGTGCCTTAACGCCGAGTGTCTGGACAACAACGTTTTCGTATGGTCCCGGCCGGCCCTGCATCATTCTGTCGAGAACCTCGGCGGCTTCGTAGCCGGCTTTTTCCGCGTTGACCGATATACTCGAGAGCGGCGGCTGAGTGAGCTCGCAGATCGTCTCGTCATTGTCAACTCCTAATACCGCAACCTGTTCTGGGACAACAAGTTCGGCAATTTTACAGGCCTCAAGTACGTGCTTGCCCCGTTCGTCGTTACACGCCATTACCGCCACAGGTTTGGGCAGAGATACCAGCCAGTCGGCAAGCTCTTCCTGCTCTCTTTTCCAGTGCTTATGAAGAAACAAAAATGGTTTTTCGTACAAAGCCGGCTCTATGCCCTCTGCCTTGAGCCTTTCTGCGAAATATTTCGCTCTGATTTGCGACCATTCGAGGTTGCTGAAACTGCAATACGCGAAATTTCTGAATCCGGCGTTGAGGAAATATTCAACAGCGGTGCAGCTTTCGTTTTTCCAGTCACCTATAACGTTAGGGTAGCCTGGGATTTCTGCGTTGGTTGTAACTATCACAGCCGGCAAATCCGGCGGCAGCAGCTTGTGAAGGTTTTCTGATGTGTCAAAGTATGTAATAATCCCGTTGGCGTTCCAGTTTTTAAGAAGCGGCAAAACTTCATCAGGTTCGCCGCGTTCATTAAAAAACGACCACGGCCCGTGCAGGCGGGAATAACGGGCTATTCCGCGAAGAAGGCCCCTGCAGTAAGATGCCAGTGCCGGCACCAGAACTATTATTCTCGGAAGTTCTTTCATCGTCAATCCAATTATCTTCTGGTTTTAAATCTGTATATACTATAAATCATTGTCGGTTTATTGCAAATTTATTTTCATTACCCGTCACTTGTCGCAAAAATATAAAAAATAGTGCAGAAAATGGTGTTTTATCAATGTTTTATTTGGGTATGATAGCAGTTATAAATAACAATGAAATTTTAAATTGTGAGGAAACAGCAGCTTATGAACAGAAAGAAATCTTTTTTATTTATTTCAATTGCGGTTTTATGCTGTCTTTTTGCATCGTGCAGCAGTTGTGAGTGCGGAGGCGTGGAAAAAATGATGACAAGAGGCCCGTACGGGTTTTTATGGTGGGAGGATGGGTTTTCTAATCTTAAGCCGTTGGGCAGCAGAGAGCTAAACATACAAACCAGCAGTTACGGCCTGTCTTTTAATGTGGAAACTGCTGATATAACCCGTTTTGGAAGGATAAAGACAGATTTCAGGGCAGACGATGTCCCCGGCCAGGGTAACCGGATCGTGCAGAAACTTGAAGAGTCTGAACTGAATATGGAGCTTAAAATCGACGGCAGGCTTTACACCTGCAAGGGCGGGGTTGATTTTACATCACAGATTGAGTACAAAAAAATACCCTACAGGCTGATAAATACAGGCCGTTATGTTCAAAGATATGACCTTCTGGGCATTTTATTCGAAGACAGTGACGGCAATCCTGCCCCTGCGGATGTTCGCCTTGAGCTTCTGTCCTGGCCGGATAGTCTTACACTTGTTCTTGATGCTGAAGCGGAAAGCGAATTTGAAAATTTTGAGATGTCGTTGAAGCTAAAGGGCAGTGGTAAAGTCTGGCTGGAAGCGGATAAAACTTTTGAGAATGTAAAGCGGGCTGATTCCTGTAAAGTATTCAGCACATGGTCTGCGGATACCGAATCGGAATCTGTTGAAGAACATATCGAAGTCTCGGCAAAGGCGAAGGAATCTCTTTCTGCCGGATTCGAAAAGCAGCAGGACTGTTTTGTTATTGATATACCCAGTGATTTCTTTTATGTAGGCAAGCCGCATCAGTCGGTTGAGTCTTGTGATGTTTTTATACGAAATGATTCTGAGAAGAAACTGCCGGTGAAGCTGTTTTTCCGTATGGAATATGAGCCGGGTCAGGGCGCATCAGTTATCGGCACTGCTCCCATACTCTGTTACGCAGACGGGCGGCCAACGGGTGATTTTGTCCAGATATCCAAAAACTGGCACCGCCCGGACGACGGGGAGTATCCTGAATATGTGGATAACTGGTTTTACGCATATACAATTGTAGAGATGCCCGCAAAATCCTGTTCGCAATTTAAGTACAAGACTGTCAACGGTTTTCTCGACGGAGTCCCGATTGTTTCTCATTCTCAGCTTTGTCTGCTCGGCTGGGGCGGCAACCAGCTCTGGGAACAGGTGGCGATAGGCAACTGGGGTGAGGCGATATGTTATGACCCGGATATCGGCCTGAATCGCAGTTTCATAGATGATGTCCGCCCGCTTATGGTCTGGTCGATGGGTGATGAAGACCGAATTAAATGGGGCTGGACAAACAATGTGGGCGGCGGCAATTTTCTGCAATATTATGACCAGAGCGGCCAGGAGCAGAAACTTGTGTCGGTCAAAACGCTGCATCGCGTAAACGGGCCAAACTGGACAGAGGCGGTTTACAGCGGGATTACACGGGATGGGGCGATCAAAGCGGAGATCACGGTTTCAACGCCACGCTGCGAGGACTATAACCGCAGCAGGCACCGTTTTCGGTACGAAGTTCTCAAGCCGGTTAATTTTTCGCGGCTTGCATTTTACCAGATGGGCGCAGACAACTACAATACCAGTGTTTTCGATCTGATGGCAAGAGGCAGCGCAGATGGCCTTGTGGAAGAATGGAAGCCCGAGATGGGCGGCAAAAAATATCACCGCAAATCCATTGCCTGCAAAGGGGATCTGCCGTGGTTCTCGATACATAAGACTACCGATTGCAACAGTTTCAGAGAGCGGAAAGGCGCTTTGGCAAACAGAGGCCTGATCGTTCGTGACTATTCTGCCAGAATCAACGGCACAGATTACAATTACCCGTTCATGAGCAATTTCGGAGTGGAGAACGGCTCACCGAGCAGCAATGTTGAGCTCTCTGCTCCAGAGGGCGTCAGCACGCTCAAACCCGGGGATTTTGTGGAATGCAGTCTGGATTTTATAGTTCTGCCAAAGAAGGCTGATGATTATTACGGCACTAACGAGACTCTCAAGGCTTATCTTGAGAAATACGAGGATACCTGGCGGCCTGTTTACAGAGAGGCTGTTCTCAACGACCTAAAGGTTCAGATGCACTCAGGTATTCTTGTGGAGAATTACCCTCTTGTAGTTTGTGTCGATGAAGAACAGAAAGCAGAGTTTACAGTAACCGGCGGGGCGGGCTATGTGCCTGTGATTTTCGCCGATGTTACGTCGGGCAGAGGCTTCCGGCTTGTTGAAATAACAGAGGGCAAACAGGTTGATATTCATGACAATATAAATTATCAGCTTGATAAAACGTGCTCTGATACTTACAGAGTAACTTACAATATCAGCCTTGATCCTGATAACGGGAAATCACATGCCAGAAGACTGAAATTTACTGTTAAATAGTAATGGAGTAATATAATGGATTTGAGCAGAAGAAATTTTATCAAAACTGCATGTTTATGTTCAATCTTTCCGGCTTCGGCGATAAAATCATCTTTTGGTGCCGCGGAAAGGCCCAAAGCTGACAGACCGCCTAATATCCTGTTTATACTTACAGACGACCAGGGCTATGGGGATATCGGCCGCCACGGTCACCCTTTGCTCAAGACGCCGAATATTGACAGGCTATACGATGAGAGTGTGCGTTTTGATAATTTCTACGTAAGTCCGTGCTGTGCCCCGACGCGGGCAGCTCTCTTAACCGGAATGCACGAGTTTAAGAACGGCGTTACGCACACAATTGAGCCGCGGGAGCATCTCAACAAAGACGCTGTAACCCTTCAGGAGCTTCTGAAAAAACGCGGCTATGCTACCGGCCATTTCGGCAAATGGCATCTGGGTAACAGCCCGGGATATTTCGCGCATGAACGCGGGTTTGATGTTTCAGTTCGACCTTGCGGCGTGCATACATCAAGCAATTTTGATGCGGGGATAATCCGCAACGGAAAACAGGAAGACTCAAAAGGATTCCGTGAGGATGTCCTGTTTGACGAGGCGATAAATTTTATAGAAGACAATAAAGACAAGCCTTTCTTTTGTTATCTGGCGACTTTTTCGCCTCACACACCTCTTGTGGCTCCAGAGAAATTTATAAAGCCCTACAAAGGCAAAACGCGTGATGATATCGCTGTTTTTCTGGGTATGATAGCAAATATTGACTGGAATGTAGGGCGGATAATGTCCAAACTTGACCAGCTTGGGCTTGACGATAACACTATTGTTATGTTTATGAACGACAACGGCCAGACGGTAGGTCTCGACCTGTATAACGCCGACATGCGTGGGTGCAAGTGCACAATCTGGCACGGCGGCTCAAGAGCGATGTCGTTCTGGAGATGGAAGGGCGTCTGGAAGCCCAGAACAGAAGATGCCCTCACAGCCCATCTTGATGTTCTGCCGACACTTACAGAGCTCTCTGGTGCAGAAATCCCCGCAGGGACACGCAAACGGCTTGACGGTTACAGCCTTGTTGAGCTGCTTGAATCCAAAGACGGTGATTTCCCCCGTGACCGCAAGCTATACGAACATGTCGCCAGATGGCCCAATGGTATGGCTGATTCTCATAAATACGCCATGGCGGCTGTGCGGCAGGGAAATTACCTTTATGTTCGCAGCCGGCCCTGTGATAATCCCGAATGCACGCCCAAGGTGATGGGTAATCAGTGCCATACACTGCGGCTCGTTGAAAAAGGAGCAACGGCGGCTACATATACACGCGACAATGCGCAGTTTCACTGGGGTGTTACTCCCGGCGACGGCTGGGCACTCTACGATACGAAAAAAGACCCCGGGTGCATGAATGACATCTCTAAAAAACATCCAGTGCTTGTAAAACAGCTGAAAGCCGATTATGATAAGTGGTGGGACACTGTCCGTCCGGCTATGATAAACGAAGAATAAATTTTACAGGCTGCGAGGTGCAAAATGAATAATGTAAATACGACAAGACGGTCTTTTCTCAAGACTACTGTTTCTGGCGCTGCCGGATTTGCCGGTATGTCAATGTTTGGCGGATGTCAGGCAGCAAAAAACTTTTTCAGCTCAAACCCAGAGAATCGCCCCAATATACTGCTTGTTATAACAGATGATCAGGGATATGGCGATTTGAGCCTGCACGGCAATCCGGATCTTGAGACCCCCAATATCGACGATTTCGGGGAAAATAGCGTTCAGTTTACGAATTTTTATGTCAGTCCGGTATGCGCTCCAACACGTTCAAGCCTGATGACAGGCCGCTATCACATGCGAACTGGTGTTGTTGATACCTATATCGGCAGGGCGATGATGCGCAGCGAAGAGGTCACACTTGCCGAGATGCTTAAACGCCTTGGATATACAACAGGAGTCTTCGGCAAATGGCACCTTGGCGACAATTACCCGATGCGCCCGCAGGAACAGGGCTTTGATGAGGTTGTGATGCACATGGGTGGAGGGCTTTGCCAGCCGTCGGACTATCCGGGCAACAGCTATTTTGACCCGATGTTGATGCACAACGGGCAGTGGCAGAAGTATCACGGCTACTGTATGGATGTCTATACTGATCTTACGATCGATTTTATGAAAAAGAATAAAGACAAGCCGTTTTTTGCATACCTGGCAACCAATACCCCGCATTCTCCCCTTCAGGTTCCTGATGAGTATCTTGAGCAGTACAGCAGTTTAGGTCTGAAAGATAAAACCGCCCGGCTTTACGGCATGGTAAAAAATATTGATGATAATTTCGCACGGCTTATGGATGTTTTGAAAAAGCAAGGGCTTGCTGATAATACAGTTGTGATTTTCATGACCGATAACGGACCGTGCCCGTCCTCAATTGAAGATGACAGATACATGGCAGGTCTTCGCGGCAGGAAAGGCACTGTCTATGAGAATGGCATCAGGGTGCCGTTCTTTATTCGCCGGCCGGGGGAAAACGATGCCGGCAGAAAAGTTGAGTGGCCCTCGGCTCACATCGATGTCCTGCCGACACTGCTTGAGATGTGCGGCGCAGACAAGGCCAAAAACATTGACGGCGTGAGCCTGATGCCGCTGCTGAATAACGAGAAAAAATCCCTGGGCCAGAGGAATCTTTATTTCCAATGGCACCGCGGAGATGAACCAGAGCTTTACAGGGCATTTGCCGTTCGCGGCAGCCGCTATAAACTCGTGCAGGCAAACGGCGTAGAGGAAGATGCGGATTTTGAGCATAAATTTGAGCTGTTTGATATTGTAAAAGACCCCGGCGAAAAACATGACATCTCCGCCGCACACCCGGAAATAGTGAAACGTATGAAAGATGAATATAGACAATGGTTTAGCGATGTTTCATCTAAAGGGTATGAGCCGCCGCTTATAATAATAGGAACAAAGCACGAAAACCCCGTTACCCTTACCCGTCAGGACTGGAGGGACACGAAAGGCTGGCAGGATGAACATATCGGCAGGTGGTATGTTGAAAACGCGGCTGACAGGAAATATCAGATTAAACTCAGATTCCCAGCTTCATACGATAACACCGGCAGGGCATATCTGGTTATTAACAGCCAAAGATATTCGCTATCCGTTCCCGCGGGTTTAGACGAGATAATTTTCACAGATATTCAAATCAGCAAAGGGCCGGCAACGGTCAAAGGTTGGATTCAGGCCGGCAGTGTAACTAACGGTGTAAAATTTATCGATATATCTTTCTAACAGCAAAGAGCAGCGATAATCAATTGAAGTCAAAACACATGTCAAATAGCAGTTTATATGCTTTTGCGGTTTTATTTCTTGTTGGGTCGGTATGCGTGTTCGGTCAGGGGCGAGTGCCGGCATCCGGCGGCGGGCTTGAGACGGGTCTGGTCTGGGATGTTGATAATTTAAAATCTCAGCCCGTGCGAACCTGGCCTGATACTGACTGGCAGGTTGACGGCGTGAAGTCTTTATACTATTGCGGTCTTGACTACAAAGGCAGGCCGACACGGGTCTTTGCGTATCTGGGAGTGCCGAAGGGGGCTTCTGTTGAGAAACCAGTTCCCGGCGTTGTCTGCGTACATGGCGGCGGCGGTACGGCGTTCGCTGAATGGGTCAAGATATGGAACCAGCGCGGCTACGCGGCGATATCAATGGATGTTGAAGGGCAGGTTCCTGATAAACAGGATGACAGGCACAGGCGGCCCCAGCACAATTGGCACGGCCCGAGGAGGGCGGGGATATTCGATGATATTAGAGAAAATATTGAGGATCAGTGGATGTTTCACGCTGTTGCCGATGTTATCCTGGCTAATACGCTGCTTGGCAGTATGCCGGAGGTTGACGGCGAGAGAGTGGGGCTTACCGGTATATCCTGGGGAGGCGTTATATCCAGTATAGTTGTCGGCGTGGATGACAGGTTTGCTTTCGCGGCGATCGTGTACGGCTGCGGTTATCTCTTTGAGGCTCAAAATCACTATACTACAGCTTATGAGGGCATGGGGCAGCAGTTAGCCCCAAAGTGCCGAAATCTCTGGGATGGTTCGAGCTATCTGGTGAATGCCGATATGCCGATATTATGGCTCAACGGTGTCAACGACAATCACTTTCCACCGCCCATATTCAACAAGTGTTATCTCGATACAAAGGACAGCGCAGTAATGTCCATGCAGCTTGACCTGAAGCACAGCCACCAGCACGGCTGGGCTCCGGAAGAAATTTACGCTTTCGCAGACAGCATCGCCAAAAACGGCAAACCGCTGCCCAGAGTGATTGAGACTGGCAAAAACGGCGAAGTATGGGTGAGATTCAGCGGTGAGAATCCGCCGGTTAAAGCAGAGCTGATATATACCTGTGATGAAGAAAACAGCTGGCCGCAGAAACAATGGATTTCGAAGGAGTGCCGCATGTCAAAAAACAAGGCTTCGATTAAACTGCCCGATGGCGTTGTTTCGTACTATTTCAACCTGACAGACCGCGATGGGCATATAG
This sequence comes from Limihaloglobus sulfuriphilus, assembly GCF_001999965.1. Lineage (GTDB taxonomy): Bacteria > Planctomycetota > Phycisphaerae > Sedimentisphaerales > Sedimentisphaeraceae > Limihaloglobus > Limihaloglobus sulfuriphilus. The sequence goes on from NZ_CP019646.1 coordinate 498,158, forward strand.
TAAGTTCAGAAATAAAATTTCAAATGGATCGTAATTGAAAGTTCAATCCGGCCTTATTGAAAGTGTCACTCTCCGCAGGTGAGAATTATTACATTGCGATAGCGATTATTATTACTGTCCCATGTTATTTCAACGCATTCATCAGATTGATTAAAACGGGCACTGCCGTGCTTGAACATTTCGGCTGACACGATTTTTCGCTCAAGCGGCTCGAGCGTAAGCCTGCATTCAGGTGCGTCTTTCACATGCAGATATATTCTGTTTCCTGATTGAGTGCTGCCGCCCCAGTCGCCGGGCTTGAAAGGGCCGGCTTTGGTATTGTACAGCGTTTCACCGTATTTTTCCAGCCGGCTGCCAATTTCTCTGAGTCTCTGGGCCTGGCGGGGTTCTATTTGCCCTGTAGGCATCGGCCCAACATTCAGCAGCAGATTTCCTCCGCCGCATACGCAGCTTACAAGCATGTCTATGCATTGGGGCAGAGACAGCATCTCCGCATCGGGTTTCCATGACCACTGGTGGCCGGCAAGAGTTATACAGGATTCCCACGCGCGCTCGGGCTGGTATTTTCCGATTCTCTGCTCTGGTGTATCAAAATCTCCCCAGTATTTACGCGGCCCCTTGTTGTATCCGGCAAGAACCGCCAGCCTGTTGTTGACCAGGATTCCGGGTTGAAGTCTGCGTATCATGGATATAAGCTCCGGAATATGCCAGTCTTTCCCGAGATCGCTTTCCCCGAAGCTGTCGAACCATATTATATCTATCCTGCCGTAGCTGCTCAGCAGCTCACGTATCTGATTAAACATGAATTCTTCATATTCGCTGTTATCACCTCGCAGGTACGCAGGGTGATACCAGTCGCGCTGCGAGTAATAGACACCGAATTTCAATTTGTGCCGCCGGCATGACTCGGCAAGTTCTTTAACAATATCACGTTTAAACGGTGTGTTGGCTATATTGTAATCAGAATACCTGGTGTGGAAATTCGAGAACCCATCGTGATGTTTGGCGGTGAATACCATGTATTTCATGCCCGCATCTTTTGCCAGAGCAGCCCATTCGTCCGCATCGAACTTAACGGGATTAAACTGCTTGTAAAGATTGTCGTATTTCTCTTTGTCTGTTAGAGTCCTGTTCCAATCTAATTCAGACGGCGGCTTGCCATCATGAATGTCAAAAGGCCTTTTGGCGTCTCTTGACCAGCTGAGCTCTCCTCCTGTCAGGCTTACCGGCCCCCAGTGTATGAACATCCCGAAGGCTGCATCTGTAAACCATTGAATATCCTGTTCAGAGCAGCGCCAGGGCAATCCCAGGTCTTCGTCAGCCCAGAGAAAATCACCCGGCGATATTACAATAACTGTACAGACCAAGAGAAAGCTGAAAAGATTACATGTCTTTATTTTCTCTCGCATTTTTGTAATCCTGATCGATTCTAATGTAGGTAATAATGAAAGTGACGGCAAATACTGCTAATAGAAATAAGCCCAGTTTCGGGCTGCCCAGCAGGAGTTTACCGATTCCGAAAATGAGCGAACCTACGCATAATGTAGCTATTGTCCATGAAATGAGAGTTCTTATTACAGGCTCATCAGAGTGATATTCTTCGTCAAGCTCTCTGATGACCGGTTTCCAGAGAATTCCAAATGGCCGGGCTTTAAGCAGGAAACTTTTTAGAAGTTCCATGTCAGTGGGCTTTGTAAGCAATGACACGATAACAGCTGTAGCCGATACAACGATTATCGCAAAGCTCATTCTGGCTCCGAGCAGATTCGGGTCGCTGCCGAAATCTGCCGCCTCATTAAATCGCAGAAGCATTCTCGCCGGCGTATCCAGTACATCGGTAAAGAGTATCAGCGGCGTTACAGTCCATGATACGGCCGTAGCCGCTAAGTCGCCTATTGCGTTAAGCCTCCACCAGAACCACCTGAGCATGGCAATTACGGCAAACGATGCGCCGATCACAAAGGAGATCGAGAGCAGCTGCTGTATATCTCTTGCGAGAAATGATATAAGCCCTCCGGCTGCCGCCATCAGTAATGTGCCGCCGCGAGCGATCCATACGTAATGGTTCTTCGATGCGTTTTTAACGAGAAAACGTTTGTACACATCGTTTACCAGATATGATGAGCCCCAGTTGAACATGGTGCTGATCGTAGATACAAACGCGGCGAGCATCGCTGCGATGACCATTCCCCTCAAGCCTGCCGGCAGGAGCAGTGTTATCATGCGGGGATATGCGTTGTCGTCAGATACTCCCTCGCCCAGTGAGGGAAATATTATTACAGAGCATAATGCCACTATAATCCAGGGCCAGCAGACAAGCCCGTAGTAGCAGATTGTATGCATGTACATCGCCAGCGTGGAATGTCTCCAGTCTTTGCAAGCCAGAAGCCTCTGTGCCTGATAGCCGCCGGATACCGCCACTACAAGCCAGAGAACGCCGAAGTATCCAACCGCGTTCCATAGTGACATCTGTGTCGGGCCGGAGCCGATACTTGGGGCGATGTTGAGGTTTCGCCCGTTCCAGTCGCTCATTTGAGATAGTTTTTCCGTCATAGCCTCAAGTCCGCCGACGTGCCTTACGGCCAGAATCGCCAGAATCAGAGTCCCGATTGTTGCTATGACAAACTGGAGAAAATCGCTGTAAACCACGCCGTAGAGTCCCGATAGAGTGCAAAGAATAAGGGCGGTTGCCACGACTCCCGCTGTTGAGTACATTCTGTATTCTTCCGGTATTCCCATGGCTTCGCGGCTTATTGTCTCCATTGCCTTCGTGACCCAGCCGATTATCAGCGGACAGAAAAACGCCGCCAGCATCGTGCCGGAATAAAACCTCAGAACCTTTGCTGCTTTGCCGGAGTATCTCACCTCGAGAAATTCAATATCTGTCATTACGCCCAGCCGCCGCCAAAGCCTGGCGAAAAGAACCACGCACAGGGCTGCACCGATGAGCGGTGCCCAAAACTGCCAGATATAGTAAACCCCGTACTGCCGCACCAGCGATGTTATCCATAGAGGTGTATCCGCGGCAAAACTTGTAGCTATCAGTGAGCCGCCTGCGATATACCACGGCAGAGAGCGGTTTGAAATAAAATATGATTCAATATCCGCGCTTCCTTTGCGGGTAAAAAACGCACCAACGCCCAGCATCGAAAGGATAAAGATTATTATAACCGACCAGTCAATAAAATTCAGTGTTTCTGTCATGTTGTAAACCTAATATTTGTTATTAGAACGGGCGTATCTAAAACAGCAAAAAACCGGCGGGTGTCCTGCTTAACAGCACCCGCCGGTAAAATCTCATCATTGTATCAGGAAATCAGAAAGTTTCATTGTTTAGTATTCTTTGTACTTTGACATCCATGGCGCCATAGCATTCCAGAGCCTGGCGGCGTTGCTTGGGTTGCCTCCGTTTCCTTTTATGGTAAACATTCCCTCTGTGTCAAACGATTTGTGCCATTTGAGAGTCCAGAGCTCTTTTAGTCCGACTTTGCGGCCGGAGCCGTCCATAAACGAGACCTGAACATACCCATTGTGCCTGTCAACGCAGAAACGGTTCATGCTTTTATTGTTGTCGCTGACAACCTCGCCGTTGAATGAGGGCGGCGGGTCATCGTCGTTAGGCAGTCCGCAGTACCACCATGAATCGGCTAATATTGGGATGTTGTCAGCATTTTTATGCCCTGTTTTTCGCCAGAAATTCTCATTTCCAACGCCTTCAGCTCCGTGCAGGCCGGTTTCTCTGCTGCAAATATACCAGTTGACACCGTAGCTGCCGTAGTCGCCCTCAAGCGCATCAGTCCAGAAGTTTTTCTGCTGCTTGAAAGGGCCCCATACGCCGAAGGGGGCGCCGGTTTTTTGCGGGTTAGAAGCCTTGGGACAGGTGCGTATCTCAGGTGAATCGTAGTACGGCCGCATCGCTGCCGGCCAGAGGGCGCTTCCGTCTTGTGCGCTTATCCATCCGTAGTGGTACATTCCGTCATTGTCATTTGTGTACATCGCAAAGATAAGAGCCCACTGTCTCATATTTGAGCCGCATACGACAGTTTTGGCCGCTTCTCTGGCTTTTGTCAGAGAGGGCATCAAAATCGCCATTAGAAGAGCTATGATCGAAATCACAACGAGCAGCTCAATCAGTGTGAAAGCTTTTCTTTTCATGATAGTTCACTTTCTAATAACATGATACTAAATACAGTATAAGAGCCCGGGCACTTACCCGGGCCCGTTGATATTTAAAATTCAGGAGCAATGTACTCATCAAGCCATGCCGAGCCTATCAGAGAAAAATCAGCAAAGTCAACCGAATCGTCTCCGGTAAGATCGGTCATCGGCACAAGGCTAAGCTCGTATGTGAGCTGGTCGTAGTAACCGGTGCCCGGGCCATAGAGCGTTATCCCGTGATATGACGGTCCACCGCTTGCAAGCGGCGAGAATGAGACTCCGCTGCCGCTCTGAGTGGTTGTGCCGTCTGTGACTTCCCAGTCAAGCGTAACGGTGTTGGCGGCCTGATCTACGTGGTAGTAGGCTGATATGGTCAGCACGGCATCTGCGGGGAAGTCATACACATACACTGCATCCTGGGCTCCTTGTGTTGCAAAAACACCCCAGTCCGGGACTCCCTTGAGGAACTCGACCACTTGTTTTGTCGGGTCAGAAGCGTCTTTCATGACCCTGATCCAGCTTACAAATCTCTGGTTTGTGTCCATCAGGAAATCCTGCCACAAAGCCACTCCTGCCTCATCGTCGGCTTTTGCCGCGAAGACGATATCGGCGTCGTCAACCATATAGTAAGCATCGACAGAGTCGAATATTGTCGGCTGGGTGAAGTGCAGCATTCCCGCCTCATCTGTGAAATTGTATTCAGATGTGCCGGAACTCCTGTACGTAAAGTCTCCGCTTGCTATTACGTCAGAGCTGAAATCAAAATCATATACAACTTTTGGCCCTGCCTGCATAGTCCATTCAGGAATAATTGTTTCCATGTCCGACCAGTCAACGATACAGTCGCCGTTGAAGTCGTAGTCAGACCAGTCAAGAGGGCAGTCAAGCAGAGTTGCCGTAACAACAGTTTCACTCGTTCCGTCGTTGTCCCAGTCTGCCCATTCGGCATTGATCTTAGCCAGAGGGTTGCCGCCGTAGGCTATGAGGTGTCCCGATTCAAACCAGCTTTGAACATCAGCTCTTTTGTCGTAGGCTGATATTATCAGTGTTCCCTCGTGCAGATCTATTACGCCTTTGGAAGGGTCTTCGTTAAAGTAGATCAGAAATGTTTTTAAGACTCCGTCCCTTATAATTATTGAGCCGGAGCCTCCATTGTCAGTGTTGGCGGCGTCTATTCCTACACGCAGCCAATGCGCATCGATCCTGCCGCCCTGGTCGATCAATATGCCGGCATCGCCCCATGCTCCTACCGCGAAGCTGGCAGGGTTGAGTTGGCTGAGTCTCGAGCCTTCGCCGGTAACATTGATGAAGCCGGTTCCCCCGTTGCGCAATCTGGCTACATAGGCGTTGCGATTGACCTCAAGCACACCGCCGCCTTCAACGTAGAGCCCCGCGTTTGTTACATCAAACTGGCAGATATTCAGGTCGCGGCAGTCAACGTCCATACCCGTGGTAACGAGTATTGCAGTGTCCGATACATTTACGCCGGCATCGGTTTCCTCGCAGGGAACCTTGCCGCTCTGGTTCCAGTTAGCCGGATCCGTATATTCACCACGGTCTGGGCCGATGAACCAGGCAGTGCCGGCAGGGGCGCATTCGTAGCCGGGGCCTGTTGAATTTAAGCTGGCAGTTATGACGGTTTCCATATCGCCGTCGTCATTGCCGTCCCAGTCCATCCATTCAATATTTACCGTTGCTTCAGGGTCTCCGCCATAAAGAATGAACTGTCCGTTCTCCATCCAGCGGTCAACATCTCCAAAGTAATAATAGGCATCAATTACTATTGTTCCCTCATGCAGGTCGATAACTGCATCAGCAGGATCATTTTCGTTCATGTAAATATGAAATGCCTCAAGTACGCCGTCCATCACAGTAATATAGCCTGATCCGCCCTGATCCGCATTAGCTCCGTCAAGACCAACCCTGAGGTATTTTGCCTTAACAGTACCGTCATTGATAATTAGATTTCCCGTGCCCTGGTTTCCTACGACAAAGTTTGTACCCGCAGACTGGTCTATGACCGAATCTGCACCGTCAACAGTGACCGTTCCAACCGCGGCGGCGTTTAACCTTCCCAGATAAACGCTTCGGCCGATAGCCAACGTTCCTCCGCCTTCGACATACAGCCTTGAATCTGTCGCGATGTCGGTCTGGCCTACTATAAGGTCCATACAGGACATGGCCATGCCTGCAGATACGAGCGGGCCCTTTCCGGCAGTGTTGATGCCTGCTGTAGTCTGTTCGCAGGGTACCAACCCGCCCAGGTTCCAACTTGCGCCATCGTCCCAGCCGCCTCTGTCTCCGGCGGCTACATACCACGCCGTCACCTCGCCGGCGCATTCATAACCGGTTGAGGCTTTAATTGCTGTCACGGCTGCAAACGGTGTGATGCTCAAAGCCAGCAAAGGCATTGAAGATATCAGCATCAGGGCAACCGTAATTCTTGGAATGTTCATGCTTTTTGTAACCATAGTTTACTCCACTCTAAATGTTAATAACTACTACCAAAATAGCGATATACGCATTTTCGTTTTCTATTAAAGTCTTAAAGAGTCATTCATAATAGTTATACACATTATAAATGATTAAAAGTTAAATCAAATGCTATATTGCGTTATTATTTTATCATTTTACGACAGCTCTAAATGCGACTTATTTGGGCCATGGGTAGTGGTAAGAACCTGCCGCTTCCGGCATTTGATCCGATAAAGGCACAGTCTTGTGCCAGGCAAGCAGTTTTTTGCTAAGTTTTCTTACCACAGCCGGCTGTTCGCTTGCTTTGTTGTCTGTTTCGCCGGGATTTTCTTTGAGGTCATACAGTTCTACGCGGCTGCCGTCTGGATTCATCAGGAGTTTCCATTTCCCCTCTCGAATCGCCAGCGATGGGCTTTTTTGTATGTGCCTGCCCCATGATGAGTAACGGTATTCCCACATTATCGGCTTTGATCTTTTCCGCCGCGAACCTGCCAGCGAATCTAACATATTTTCGCCTGAGATTTTCATTTCTGTTGGCAGTTTTGCACCCGCCGCGGCGCAGAATGTCGGCAAAAGGTCGGCAGTTGACAGCACAAGTTCATTATCAATCTTGCCGGCGGGTATTTTCCCCGGCCAGCTTGCGACAAAGGGTGTACGGATACCGCCTTCATAGATACTTGCTTTACAGCCTCTAAATGGCCCCGTGCTTCCGGCTCCGCTGTGGGAAGTGTTGGCTCCCCATATAGGAGAGGGGCCGTTGTCGCTGGAGAATACTACCAATGTGTTGTCACGGATACCGAGTTCATCGAGTTTGTTCATAAGCCGGCCGAATTCTTTGTCAATGTTTGATATAACGGCATAGTACACCTGCATTGTGCCCTTATAGCCGCCTTTTGCCGGGCCCCATTTTTTGTAAGGTTCCATCTGTTCTTCACTTGGCAGCAGGATAGCATGGGGCTCACTCAACCAGACATTTGCATAAAAAGGCCCGTTTTTGTTTTCTTCGATAAACTTGATCGAATGGTTCACGATATGCATGCTCGATTCGTGCTCCGGGCTTTTGGGAGGGTAGCAGAAAGGGCCGTTGCTCAGGAATGTTGCACTTTTGTCAATTCCGTACTCCTCTGGCGGCGGGGCGGTTTTGTCCTGCGGCCCGCCCATGTGCCATTTGCCGAAGTGCCCTGTTGCATAACCGGCTTGCTTAAGAAGCCGCGGCAGTGCAGGGAGTTCTGGATTCAGATAATTGGGCATTCCCCGTTCTTTGTTAAGTTCCACCGCCGCAAGAGCATAGAAAAACCGAAGCTCTGCCGGAAAACGGCCTGTCATTACTGATGCCCTGGTTGGTGAGCATACCGGAGAATTGACATAAAAATTTGTGAGGAGTGTGCCTTCTTTGGCGAATTTATCAATGTTTGGTGTTTTAATACGGTCGTTGCCGTAACAGCCTAAATCTCCCCAGCCCATATCATCGCAGAAGAAAAACACGATATTTGGTTGTTTAGCGTCTGTTTCAGGTACGGATTTGACAGATGTCTCGGCATTTAACGCGCCGGCGAAGGCCGACAGCAAAGAGGCACCGGACAGCTTTAAAAAATCTCTTCTTTTCATTTTGCAAATCCTTTTAAAAAGGCTTCGAGTTGTAAGTCCTATGACAACAATAATTTACTTGGGCCAGGGATAGTGAAACGAACCTGCCGCATCAGGAAGCTCATCAGATAAAGGTATAGTTTTGTGCCAGGCGAGCAATTTTTTTCTAAGTTTTTTTACCACAATCGGCTGCTCGCTTGCTTTGTTATCTGTTTCGCTGGGATTTTCTTTGAGGTCATACAGTTCTACGCGGCTGCCGTCAGGATTCATCAAAAGTTTCCATTTGCCTTCTCTGATCGCCAGCGCCGGACTTTTTTGTATATGCCTGCCCCATGCCAGGTAGCGGTATTCCCACAAGATTGGTTTTGACCTTTGCCGCCGCGAACCTGCCAGCGAATCTAACATATTTTCGCCGGAGATTTTCATCTCCGCCGGCAGCTTTGCGTCTGCCGCGGCGCAGAATGTCGGCAAAAGGTCAGCGGTTGAGAGTACAAGCTCGTTATCAACCTTGTTTTCGGGTATCACTTTTGGCCATCTCGTTATAAAGGGTGCGCGGATGCCGCCTTCGTAAAGGCTTGCTTTGCAGCCCCTGAATGGGCCGGTACTCCCGGCGCCGCTGTGGGATGTATCCCAGCCCCAGATAGGTGATGGGCCGTTATCGCTTGAGAAGACAACAAGCGTGTTGTCACGGATAGCGAGTTCATCAAGTTTGTCCATCAGGCGGCCGAATTCCCTGTCAATGTTCGATATGACTGCGTAGTAAACCTGCATTGCGCCGCGGTATCCGCCTTTGGTTGGTCCCCATTTCTTATAAGGTTCCATCTGCTCATCACTTGGAACGAGAATAGAATGCGGCTCGCTGAGCGATACATTGGCAAAGAACGGCTTGTTCCCGTTCTGCTCAATAAATTTTATTGCATGATTTACTATGTGTTTGCTTGATTCATGTTGGGGGCTGTTGGGCGGATAACAGCCGGGACCGTTGCTCAGGAACGTGGCACTTTGGTCGATGCCGTATTCTGCCGGCGGCGGGGCGGTTTTGTCCTGCGGGCCTCCCATATGCCATTTGCCGAAATGACCGGTAGTGTAGCCGGCAGTTTTCAGCAGCCGAGGCAGCATCGGAAGCTCTGGATCCAGGTAATTGGGCATTCCACGTTCTTTGTTCTGTTCTACCGCCGCAAGTGCGTAGAAAAACCTGAGCTCCGCCGGAAAACGGCCGGTCATCACGGATGCCCTGGTTGGTGAGCATACCGGAGAATTGACATAAAAATTGGTGAGCAGTGTGCCTTCTTTGGCGAATTTATCAATGTTTGGTGTTTTGATACGGTCGTTGCCGTAACAGCCTAAATCGCCCCAGCCCATGTCATCACAGAAGAAAAAAACGATATTAGGTCTTTTCGCGGCTGGAGAGGATGCCGCATGAAACATGTTATTGTTTTTTAGACATCCCGCAAAGGAGCTGAATACCGAGACTGCCGAAAGTTTGAGAAAATCTCTTCTTTTCATGTCGTAATTCCTTTTTAAATGGCACTTTGCAGTTTAAAGCAGTTTTATTCTGCATTAGATTCACTTAAATACTACATATTCGCCAGTCAAATTAAATGCCTTATTGCGTTCTTGTTTTATCGTTTTGCGACGTTTTTGTGATAGGTACGCAAGTGTTTTGTTTGCATTACGCATAAGAATCAAATTCGGCTTCAGTCGCGATTTAAAAACCACCTCTTGAGACTGAAGCATTATAACAGCTTAGTTACTAAACCGAAACATCTATATATTAAAAAAGGGCGGCAAAAAATGCCGCCCTTTGGTATAAATCTTTGTCAGTAGTCTATCAAAGTGTCAATCTATATAAGGCTGTTTGCAAGGTCAACCGCTGATGCAGCATCGCTTGAATAGCCGTCTGCGCCAATCTTGTCTGCATAACCCTGTGTTACAGGTGCTCCGCCGATCATTGTTTTTACTGCCAGACCGGCCTCTTTGATGGCCTGGATGACTTTTTCCATGGCCGGCATCGTCGTGGTCAGAAGGGCGCTCATGCAAACGATCTTGGCGTTCTTCTCCTGTGCGGCCTGGATAAATTTCTCGGCTGTGCAGTCAACGCCGATATCTATCACATTATAGCCGGAACCTTTGAGCATCATTGCTACAAGGTTCTTGCCGATATCATGGAGGTCGCCCTGGACTGTTCCGATGACCACGTTTGCCTTGGGCTCAATTCCTGCTTCAGCGAGTTTCGGCTCGAGAATTTCCATAGATGATTTCATCGCACGTGCGGCAATGAGTACCTCAGGAATGTAGATTTCGTTCTTTTTGAAACGGGCGCCGACAACGTCCATACCGGCTACAAGGCCGTTATTGAGAACGTCTTCCGGAGCGGTACCTTCATCGAGTGCCTGTGTGGTTATACTTACCGCTGTGTTCTGATCACCTTTGATGATAGCTTCTGCAAGCGCATTAAGATCTGCCATAATTACTTATCCTTATTACTCTACCATATTTTTACTTTACTCTGCCTTCAAAAACACTTGAAAGCACTTTACCTACGTTATAGTTTATAAATTATGTTGGTCATGATAAGTTTTTTTTTTGAAAACTGATAAATAAGGAAAATTGTGACAATAATTAAGGCAAAATGTAATTATTGTGCTGAATTTTTTCAAAAACTATTGTCTGATAGGTCTTTATATCGCGTTTAAATTTGAGATAACACAAAATTTTACTATCGTATAATGACTAAGATTGATAAGATTCCCATCTGAGGTCAGTTTACAGAAAGAAACTTTACGGGCAGATTATATGAATAAAACAATTCAAAGCTATGAAAGTCAAACCGCTGCGGGTCTCGGCATCGATGCGGGGGGAACCTACACCGATATAGTCGTTTTCAGTTTCAGAGAAAATCGAATCCTTGCCAAATCCAAAGCCTTAACTACCAAATGGGACTTTACAGAGGGTATCGAGGCGGCTTTGGACAAGATAGATTCCGGGCTTCTCTGCGATGTGGGGCTTGTAAGCGTATCAACCACACTGGCAACAAACGCTATTGTCGAAGGGCACGGGCAGAAGGTCGGTCTTCTGCTGATGCCGGCATACAGCAGGTTTGATGATTTAGAGCTGTTCAACAGGCCCGCTGCAGTTGTTAAAGGCCAGATGGAGATTGACGGCAGTGTTGTCGAGCCTGTGGATCCCGACGAGATAGCCAGGACGGCGGAAGATATGATAAAGACTCACGATGTTAAGGCCTTTGCCGTTTCAGGCTTTGGCGCAACGATAAATCCTTCTCACGAAATAGAGGTTATGAAAATCCTCCGCAGCCGCACAGGCCTTGGCGTAACCTGCGGGCATGAGCTCTCACAGATGCTGAACTTTAAGACACGTGCGGCGACAGCGGTTCTCAACGCCAGGATAATACCCTATGTCGAGAATCTCTTCGCTAATCTGGAGTCGGCACTCGCCGGCAGAAACATAAATGCGCCGATAATGGTTGTCAAGGGTGACGGCAGCCTGATGAGCGTAGAAATGGCCAAAGAGAGGTCGGTTGAGACGGTTTTCTCCGGCCCGGCGGCCAGTGTTGCCGGCGCTAAAAAGCTCACAGGCCTGAAAGATGCCCTTGTCGTAGATATCGGCGGAACTACAACCGATACCGCCGCGATAAAAGACGGCAAGATCGAAGTCTGTGATGAGGGAAACATAGTAGCCAATGTCCACACGCACGTAAAGGCTCTTAATATGCGGACAAAGGGGCTTGGCGGCGACAGCGCGATTAACATATTGGAGCGTAAGATAGCAATAGGACCGATGCGGGCAACACCTGTATCATTTCTCGCGGCAAGAACCCCGGAAGTCTCCCGGGCTTTGGATTATATTTTCAGACAGAAAGAGCTCTATTCAAATGACACAAGAGCAATGCAGATTCTGTTCCTGACAAGTCACCGAGAAGATATCGCACTGAGCGATCTTGAAAAGAATATCATTGAGCTGCTCAAAAACAGGCCCCATTGCCTGGATGAATTAGCGGCTAAACTTGACCGGAAGCACTGGAGCTTTATCCCTTACAGAAACCTCTTCATGCACAATATTGTCAGTGTTGCCGCGCTTACCCCTACGGATATTCTCCACGTTCAGGGCAAAATCAGGTTATGGGATTCTCATACAGCAGATATCCTGTGCCGGTTTTATGCGGATATGATGAACCTTACATGCAGTGAATTTTGTGATTCAGTTCTGGGGTCCTTCACCAGCAGCATTGCCGTCGAGCTGTTGAAAAAGCTGATGGATAACACTCTTGAGCCGGATTCGATTGATACATCCGGAGCGGCGCAGGCTATTATTGGCAAATGGCTCGCAGGGGCTGAATCAGAACTCTCGATTAACATGAACCTCTCATCTCCGATAGTTGGCATTGGAGCTCCGACGGGCCGGCTTTTGCCTGATGCGGCAAAGTTGTTCAACACAGACTGCATAATACCGCCAGATGCTGATGTTGCAAATGCTCTCGGAGCGATTACGAGCTCCGTTTCAGTTTCAAAGACGGTAAAGATAACCGCCAGGGAAGATGTTTTTTATATTGAGGGTATTCCCGATTGTCCGGGCTTTGAAGACTACGCCGAGGCCAGAAAACACGCATTAGAGAAGCTGGTTGAGATAGTTAACGAGCTTGCACATAAGTCTGGTACGCTCAATCCGGAAGTTGAAACCAGCGAGATTGAGAAAACGGCCAAAAATAAATACGGCACGGATGTGTATCTCGGCACACTGATAACCGCAACTGTCACAGGCCGGCCGGCGGTTATGCAGGCTTAGAATTGTATTTTTATAATATTTGAACTTTTTAAATCGCGGCGCATAGTGTATAATAACATTTATTAAGATTTAACTGCTCTTTAACAAAAGAGGGGGCGACTGGTATCGACCGGATAGGTAGATAGTCAGGCGGCATGCCCAGGATGACAGTAGGCCTGGATAATCATCTGTCAACTAAACTTTTAATTGGCGCAAATAACTACGCCATGGCTGCCTAATAAATTGCAGCCCGTCTTATTACCGTCTCTTCCCGCGGATGGTTTTAAGACGTCGATTAGCGGGATAAGCGCTTTTCCTGCCTTGTGTTAAGCGACGAAAACTTAAAGGCTGGTTCTCAAAGCAGTCTGTCTCTGGACGGTTTTGAGGATGAGATCAAATCATGAGACTAAGCATGTAGAAACCTGTCTTGAAATATCACGGGACGGGGGTTCGAATCCCCCCGCCTCCAGTAGGGAAAGCCTGTTTTGTTGAAATGTCAAAGATTTTAAACTGCTGTGGGTTTATTGGTATATAACAGTTTTCCGGTTGTATTTCCGGGTAACTGTCGGTTAGTGGTGTCAAGGAGGTTGAAAGTCTTTTTTTCTGCTGAATTTTCGTTGTAACTTTATCCTGTATTTGTGATAATATATTTATCGGGCGTTGCTGCGCGGATTGGAATCCTCGCTGCCGGGTGAGTTATTTGTTGTATTGGAATGAGTTTACAATCAATAAATGACAGAATTAAACGTCTGTTTGATACCTTTAAATATGAGTTTTCCTATTTAAGGAACCTGAATTGAATAAATATTTTATCAGGGAAGCCATACAGGACGACCTTGAATTTATTGAGGAACTTGAAAACAGCTGTTTTCCCGCAAGCCGACGCAGCACCAGGCGGTCTCTAAAGCAGAGCATAGAAAGCGAGAGTCAGGTAGTCTGGATTATACAGGATTCCTCACTGCGGTTCTGTCCTGTGGGCAGCGCTTCAGTTATATGCTACAAGCATTCGCTGCGGATATATTCCATCGCCGTAGCCGCACAGCACAGGGGCAGAGGCATCGGGGAGTTTCTTTTAAATTACATTGTCGATTTTGCCGCATCTATGGGCTTTGAGAAGATAACTTTAGAGGCGGACAGTGCCTCGCAGAATCTCGTTGACTGGTACCGGAAATTTTCATTTGAAATCAAGGCTCTGCTAAACGATTATTACGGTCCGGGCGAGCACGCATACCGCATGGAAAAACCGCTTGAGTACCCCAGCGGGAGTTTTTGTGATTCGGGTAATGTTATTGTTGTGGACGATTCCGCTCTTAAATCCTTTTGTATAGAGGGTATAGAAACAGTTCCGGCAAGCGAGTACCTCTCTAAGGATCGGTTCAAAAACAGTGACAGGTGCAGGGTTCTCAACCTGTGCGGCTCGTATAGAACGCACTCATTGGGGTACTATGTCTCGCTTCTTGCCGCGGCTAGAAACCATAAGATCGTGCCTTCAGTTATGACTCTCAAAGATATTTCCAGCATCCCCATAGCCCAGAGCGTGCTTGAGGATGAGCGGGATTTTTTTGCCAGGCAACTGGAAAAGGTCAAATCGAACAGGATCGAAGTTACTGTGATTTTAGGCAAGTCGATTCAGCGTAGAAATTCTGAAATAGCAAAAAAACTTTTCTCTCTGTTTGAAATCCCTTTTTTCAGAATAACATTTGCAAAACATAAAGAATGGCGTATTGAGAAGATAAAAATCCTCAGTTTTGACGATTTGCAGAGGGAGATTCCCGAGTTGCTCGATGCAGCTGTTATAAACTTCTTCCAGAAAAAACGTTACAGCCGCACACGCCTCAAGAATTATAAATATGACCTGGCGATTCTGGTCAACCCTGATGAAAAGACACCGCCTTCGTGCCCTCAGGCCCTAAAGAGATTCAAAATGGCCGCGGCAGAAGTTGGTTTTTATGCAGAGTTTGTAACCAAATCTGATTACCGGCGGATTTGTGAGTTTGATGCTCTTTTTATCAGAGAAACCACATCAATCGAAAACCATACATATCAATTTGCCAGAAACGCCTATACAGAAGGGCTGATTGTTATTGACGATCCATGGTCAATCATGAGGTGCGCAAATAAGATATATCTCTACGAAAGGCTCAACAAGGCAAATATCAGACAGCCGAAATCCTGGCTCATAGCGAAAAATAAACTTAACGGTTCATTTTTCAATCAGCTCAAGTTTCCGCTTGTTCTGAAGCTGCCGGAGAGTTCTTTCTCACTGGGTGTATATCTGGTAAAAGATGAAAAAGAGCTTGAGTTCAGACTCGAAAAGATGCTGAAGAAAAATGACCTGGTTATTGCTCAGGAATTCCTCACGTCTGATTTTGACTGGCGTATCGGCATTCTTGGCAACAGCCCGCTTTTTGCCTGCAAATATTTCATGGCGCACGGCCACTGGCAGATATACAACTGGCAGAACGACGACAGCTCTGATTTTACGGGGCTCTCTGAATGTGTGCCTTTTGATAATGTGCCGGCCGGCGTTCTCAAGACAGCCCTGCGGGCGGCGTCTTTGATAGGTGACGGTCTTTACGGCGTTGATGTCAAAGAAATCAAAGGCCTGCCTTATGTGATTGAAATAAACGATAACCCCAATATCGACCATAATATTGAAGACCAGCTGCTCAAGGATGGCCTGTACGTGAAAATCATGAAGTCTTTTTATGACCGTATTGAGAAGGAACGCAATGAAACCCGCTACCTCATCTAATTCAGAAACCGGAGACGTTTACAGCAGGTGCCAGGGATGATTCACCCCCAAACCACTATAAGATATATCTGCCCTGAGGTAGGGATTGGTGTTTTCGCCCTGGCCGATATTCCCCGCGGGACAATAGTTGTTGTAAGGGACAGCTGTGATCTGTGTATAACTGAGCAGCAGTTTGGCCGAATGCCTCAGCCGCTGAAAAGTTTTACTGAAACGTATATGTATCATGACAAAGACGGTAATCTTATACTAAGCTGGGATCATGCTAAATACATGAATCACAGCTGTTTAAGCAATACTATGATGACAGGCTGCAATTTTGAAATCGCGGTCAGGGATATTTCCGCCGGCGAAGAAATAACCACTGAATACGGATTGCTCAATATCCAGCAGCCGTATTCGATCGATTGCGGCGCTCCTGACTGCCGAAAGATTGTCAAGGCCGATGACATAGATACTTATGGAGATATCTGGGATCAGCTGATAAAAGAGAGTATGCTTTTGATAAATAAAGTTCCTCAGCCGCTCTGGCCGCTGGTTGAGACTTCAACGAAAGAGAGCATAAAATCGATGCTTGCAAATCCGGATGATTACATTTCGGTAAAAACTATTAAATGGCCTGTCAATGAGACAGATGCCGCCGCCGGCTAAAGGCGCTTTATTTGCCGGTAAATTCTGTGAAATCATCTACAAAATCTGCGAGAATCCGGCTCAGACAGACATTGAAGGCCTCTACCACAGCTTCAGGCGTTTTTTCCTGAGCCGTTTGCTGGTAAAAGTAATGTTTTGTTCCCACCGGTTTATGGTCAGAATTGGATCTTGTTACTATGTTCAGGTCGATAACAGATTTGGGGGCGTCAGGATCTCTGAAATCCACATAAAAAGCGTTCAGGCTTCCGTAAACAGAATAATCCGACAGCCCTGGTATGACATTAAAGCCGTTGAGAAGCAGGATTCTCGAAAAATTCGAGGTAATCATCTCCGAAGGCGAAGCCATGAATTCATTGTAAAAATCAGTTTCGTACTTTGTCTCGGAGCGGCGGTATATGAAACTGTTGCGTTTCATTGCGCTTGAGATCTGAAACTGAGAAACATTGACAGTTACGGCATTTAGTGGGGCGTGAATGTGCCCGCTTTCTTTTTGGGTTTCACCGTATTCTATGCCGTTTATCATATAATAATTTTTTTTAACAGTACTGCGCCCCAGCATACATCCGGAAAGAGAGAAAACCGCAAAGGATATCAGTAACGTCACAAGTGATTTCTTCATTCATAAACCTCCGTTTTTCCGGGCTGATTTGAGTACAGCAGCTGACCGGGATTACTTTTTAATTCTGCAATAAAACTGTTTATGTTGTTAAGAGTGTGCTGCATTGATTCAAGAAGTGCGGTGATATCCGGGCCGCCCTGGTAAATGGCCGAATCTAAACTTGCGAGAATTTTGTCAAGTCTGTTCGATATATCGTAAATATTTTTCTTTTCAGAGCCCTCGCTTATCTGGAAAAAATCATCTATATTTTTGCTCACCAGAATCAGGTTATCATTTAGCTGCGTAAATCGTTGAACGGCGGTTTCAGAGTCCTGCATCAGAGAGAGAAGATGCTCATTTATTTGCTCTGTGTCGATCTTTTGCGTCTTTGAATTAAGAACCGCCAGCAGCTCATTAGTTTGGGTTGAAACTTCCGTTACAGCAGTATCCGCATTCTCAAGCAGCCTTATCAGTTTTGTGTTTATGGCGGCTGTGTCAACAGCGGAAGACTTCGCCGTCAGCTCTGTTATCAGGTTATTGATATTACTCTCCAATGCCGCTATATTAATTTCGCTTAATTTGTGGAGAAGTTTCTGGAAATCATCTGTTACATTGCCCAGAAGGCTTTTTGACGCTGGTATATAAGGATGATCCGGCTCCCACAATATATCCGGAACAGGCCCCGGCGAAGACGGATAGTCCAGCTCAAGCCTGGCAACACCGGTAAGTGTCTGTCTGGCGAGTGTGAGGCGAAGCCCTTCTTGTATCAGGTTGTCAAGATTGAATAGCTTGCGATTGAAGTTTTTGACCTTTTGCGGATTGGCGGACATCACAACCAGGACATAAGTAGAGAATTTAGAAGACGTTATATTCGTATAGTCAAGGTCATATACCGCCGGAACAAAAGTTATTTTCTCAACCTGGCCGATTTGAACTCCCCGATAGTTAACAGGAGATCCTACAGAAAGCCCCTCCACAGATTCATCGATATATGTCTCAAAATAGAGCGATTCTTTTCCCCACGTTCCCGCCCCATACATGATAAGTGTGGCTGTTAGTATTATTATCGCTGTTAGGCTGAAGACGCCTAATTTAAAATAATTTGCTTTCGAAGAAGCCATCTTCCTGAACCTGTTTAACAATGATTATGCACGTTTAATCTTGATACCTGATATAGTTTGGAATTATATAACATTAGCCGGCATTATGCAAAACATCTTTTTAAAACACTTTATGCCAATATTTTGCAAATTAACAGAAAAGGGCACCTTTCGGCGCCCTTTGATATTTGAATAATACAAAAATGTTACTTTGTTTTTTTTGCGGCTGTCTTGCGTTTGGTTTTTCCCGCGGTTTTCTTTTTAGATGTTTTACGGTTAACAATTCCGTTGACCTTCATCGGCAGACCAAAGAGCCTGATAAAGCCGATCGCGTCCATCTGGTCATACTCTGCACCCATTTCAAAGCTGGCGATTTCTTCCGAGTAGAGGCTGTAGGGGCTTTTAACTCCCGCGGCCGTTGCCCTGCCCTTGAACAGTTTGACCCGTACTGTGCCGGTTACTGTCTTCTGGGTGCTGTCAATAAATGCATCCAGGGCCTCGCGAATCGGGCAGAACCATTGTCCGTTATACACGATTTGAGCGTACTTAAGAGCGATTTGCTTCTTGTAATGATAGGTTTCCCTGTCTAAGCAGAGCGTCTCGAGCGCTTCATGAGCGGTCATAAGAATTGTGCCGCCGGGTGTTTCATATACGCCGCGGCTTTTCATGCCGACAAGCCTGTTTTCAACAAGATCTACCTGTCCCACGCCGTGCAGGCCGCCGATTTCGTTGAGTGTTTCAATGATTTTCACACCGTCCATAGCCTTGCCGTTGAGCTTGACCGGGATTCCCTGCTCAAAATCAATTTCAACATAGTCCGGTTTTGCCGGCGCTTTTGAGACCGGCCGGGACATGACAAAGAGGTTATCCTGCGGCTCGTTCCACGGATTCTCAAGATCAGCCCCTTCATGGCTGATGTGCCAGAGATTTCTGTCGCGTGAGTATATCTTTTTCTTTGTCTGTTCGATCGGTATTTTGTGCTTTTTAGCGTAATCTATTGCCGCTTCACGGCTTGTGAGTTTAAAGTTTGGATCTTTCCACGGTGCTATAATCTTCAGTGATGGATCAAGAGACATGAATGTCAGCTCAAACCGCACCTGATCATTGCCCTTGCCGGTCGCTCCGTGAGCAACGGCGACGGCGCCTTCCTTTTGAGCGATTTCAACCTGTTTCTGGGCGATAAGAGGCCTCGCAATGCTGGTGCCCAGCAGATAGCCGTTTTCATAAACCGCGCCGCTCTTTACCAGAGGCCACACGAAATTCTCTACAAATTCCTGTCTCAGGTCATCTACATAGCACGATACTGCGCCGGTAGCCATTGCTTTTTTCTGAATGCCCTTGAGCTCGTCGCCCTGTCCAAGCTCTGCCGCGTAGCAGACCACGTCGTAGCCGTAAGTCTCTTTGAGCCATGGGAGTATGACACTTGTATCAAGTCCGCCGCTGTATGCCAGTACGATTTTTTCCGCCTTAGCCATTTTATACCTCTAAATGATTATGGTTTAGTTAATTATACACAAAACAGAATTATATACTCCGCATGGCCGTTTTCCAGCTAAAAATCATCATATTACTCGCTCAAGGCTGTTATTTCCTGTATTCTCATCAGACTTTTGTAAAATTGCCTGTAAGTCTATGAAATGCTGCTGCACAAACCTCAATTTTTTCTCTTCATTATTTAACTGTACGGGGAATTCCAGCAGTTCTTCATCAGTATTCCTTTCCATTTCAAGGATAGCCTTCTTGAGCTTATCGAGTTGATTAGCATCTTTTTTTACTAATTCCGTATATTTAGCCGAACAAAGAGGACAAAGCAGCAGTTTGTTAGCTTCATCTTCTTTTGGTAGATTTTTAAACATTTCTACAGCTTCAAAGTAGTACCCGCCGTCCTTTTTTTCAAAACTCACGCTCCTGTCGTCAAGACCTTCCTGGCAAAGCTGGCAAACCAGAACGCCATCAATATTTTTGTAGTTTTCCTGCAGATAGTATCGAGGGTCTAAGTTTGTTTTGCTCGTTCGAACATTACGCTCTCTTTTCTCACGTGTTACATCTTGCAGGTTTGAGTATTGCTTAGCTTTTCTCTCTGCACGTCTATCCGGGCTACTTGATGGTCTGGAAGGATATTCTGGCATACTTTCATTTTCGATATTATTTTGTAGTCTATGGTTTTCTGTTATTTGTACCGCCATCACCTGATCAGTTTTGTCTTTATGCATGGACGGCTTCTCTATGGATGTTTCTGTTCCATTTAATATAACTACTTGATGGTCGGTTTTTCTGGTGTTAATTATGGGATCATCTTCAGTTTTGAGGGGACAATATTGTTCTAACTGTAATGGCTTATCATCAATCAGATACTTAACTTCGTCTGGAATTCGCCAACTATTTTGCTTGATTCTAAATTCAGAGTTATCTGACCCAAGTACTAATTCTATCCAGACAGCCAAATCTCTATACGCACGGTTTGACATTAATGCACGAGCTAACACATGAGCAATCGGGTTCTTTACAAAGTCAAATTTACCTTTTAAAATAAACAGTATCTTTTTGTCTTTATCCCAGAAAGAATCCGCCGAAATTGTCTCTATGAAATTGTTTAGTTGATAATTTACCTGGAGAGATGAAACTATGACTTCATTTGTATCACAAAGTACATTGACAATCTTATTATCGAGCAATCTCTGATAATCGATCTCACTTTTTTCCTTTATCCATGTCAGAATAAGTATCTTAGCAGATTTAGTGAGAAATTTAGGTTTTTCTATGACATTATCTTCTTTGTATTCTGCTATATTAGCAATTACTGAATCTGATAAAAAAGGTAAATGAAAAGTTTTGTAAACTATCGACCAGTAGTTGAACGAATCTTTTTGAGGACGCCATGCAAAAGAAATATTCTTGTTTTTTTTAAATATCTCTCTTAGATTACCATCATCAGGGACATATACTTGCGAGGGTTTCTCAAATGATTTGTCCTGTGTCCATATTTTTGCTTTAGATAAGAAACTTTTCCACCAATCTGGGCGATCCTCTTCGTTCATCTGGCAGATAGTTCTTATTTCACGATAGATGGCATTTAGTTTATTTTCGATTTGTTCTTTATTATTGCCAGGTTTTTCCTGCAGTTTTAACCAATAATTTGCATAGACTTCATTGTCGACATCCTCTTTTACTTTTAGTTTTTTTACAAAAAAGTCTTTAAGGTCAGGGTATAAGCTTTCAAGATAAACAAAATCATTACCCAATATATTACTGCGGTCTTCCCATATAACTTCAGCAGGTGTTGCCCATTTAGATTCTGAATCCGATGGTATAAAAATAATATTATTATTACAGAGACGATCTATTACATCAGACTCCAATTCTCGCGAATCAAGAGTTCGATATATTCGACAGGCAAGGTCTTTAGAACCAGACTTGTTTAATGTACTTTGCTCAAGTACTGATATAAGCTCTTCTACGGTAGTCTCAGTTCTAATACCTAACTGTCTGACAGCATCTTCGGAAAGCTCCCCTTCGAAATATGGAACTGAATCACCGAGAATTTCTTTGATTTCGGCACGGAAAATAAAAGTCTCAGAAGGTTTACAAAAACCTTTAGTTGTGCACAACCAAGGCTTGTTTTTCAATGTCACTAGTAATTCGGAACAAAATAGTTCCGATTTCCAGCTGTAGAAAAAATAACTAACCTTAGTCCATGCCCAAGACTTTATAGGGGTTTGGTTAATCCATTTAACTAAACTAAACGATATCTTATTTTTCTCTTCTTTAGAGTAATCGTTAAAAGAGCTTATAACGGAAAAAGGACGATAGTTCTTAATCTTGCGACTATAATTTGAACGGTGAGTTTTCTTAAAACAAACCTCCTCATAATGGTTTAAGGAGCTGTCATTCCCATGACCTTCAAATATCACAGGTGGTGGATAAGCCCTGACACCTAACTTTTCCCATAATTTCTGAAGTTTTTTTATAGTTTCAGTTTTGTTCAATTCAATATAGGCTCCTGAAAGCCACACTAGGTGCTTTCTATCTTCATATGAAACAAAAATGTTCTGCCATCCTGTTTCATGGTCAAGGTTGATGGGGGTTGCTACGGCCTTTATTTGAGGTTCGATATTGTCCGTACTAAACAGGCTATTTTCATCGTTAAGTTTATAAGATAATCTGCAGCTGCCATCTGAAAGTAAAACAGGTATGTCTTTGAATTTATCATACATGTCTTGAAATTGTGAAAGGAAGACAGTTGCGTAAACAAGATCAGACTCACTGATATGCTCGTAATTATCCCTTAGCCAATTCGATACATCAATAGCATAATTGTCTTTCGAAAAATTGTAAACATTAAGTGTTTTGGTCATCCATTTCCGGAGCTCAGAATCATCCACTATTCTTTCTAAGAAATCTTGTTTCAGGAATGCCAATGGCACACGAACGAACTCGGGGACACTTGCAAGAATCTGTTTAATATTATCATCACATTCAAAATAAATAGGTTGTTCATTGTCACATGACCATCGAAGTTTCCCCTCAACAACAACCGGGACTACCGGACAACCAGTCAAGTCATTATCATTGTCATATGATCTAAGATATTGATAGCATTCGAGTAGCCAATCGTAATCATGCTTATCAATCCATTCAATATCTTTAAAACTTTCTATGACATAATCAAAAGGTAGCTTTCTAACGCCCACTGCTTTCAACTCTTCTTCAAAATGAGCAATCTCTTTTTTTACAAGTCTTTGTTCGAGAAAGATTAGAGGGAAAACATCATTTTCCAAAAGTCCTCTAAATTTGCGGTGTGGCTTATAAGTTTTTTCAGGTTTACACAATAAATTATCTGGTTCTGTAAGGATTATCTCATGATTCTTGAGTTCATTCTGAACACCTTCAACTACTGCATTTAAAAAAGAATAGTTAGTCTTTGTGGGTATAGTGGCATATATGGCATATTTTGATCTATTGACACCAAATCACTTTGCAAGCAAGATAAAACACCTTCTCTATAGACTATTGAGATGCAATCCCGGAGCCACTCATTCCACGATTCTTCTTCGTGAATACCTTCACGAGAACTAACAAGTAGAAAATCCGCGTTTATTAAAAATGGGATACCTGTTTCTTCCCATACAGGTAAATAAGCAAACAACTTTTGCTGCGAAGACTTTTTA
Source organism: Limihaloglobus sulfuriphilus (assembly GCF_001999965.1). Classification (GTDB taxonomy): domain Bacteria; phylum Planctomycetota; class Phycisphaerae; order Sedimentisphaerales; family Sedimentisphaeraceae; genus Limihaloglobus; species Limihaloglobus sulfuriphilus. Next base: position 521,429 of record NZ_CP019646.1, read on the forward strand.
TTTAAGGGCAAGGCTACAGAAACTACGCGTTTTTGTGTTTTAGGTCTTTTGTCCGAATAAGCGTATTCAGGTTTGTCAAATTCTTCTGAATTTATCCAGTACACTGCTGTCCTGAATCCTTCAGCGTTTTTACAATGAATCAATTTAACAAGAGGGTAAGATTCATCTTTTTTCTCAATGACAATCTTGTAATTGTCTTTTGGCGTATCAACTACTATTTCTATTTTTTTTATTCTTTTTAGAAATAGAATTGTTTCCGGTTCTATTTCTTCTAAATACTTAAGGAGATTATTCACTGCATCATTTTCTTTGTTTAATGGTAATATTATGGTAGTCCAGTCCCGGTTAATCTCATTTGGAATAATGTCGATCCATTTGGGAACTATGTAGCCCAATTTAGTTTCTTCATCGTTTTCTGGAAGAGAAAATTGGAAACCATTCGAAAATATAGATGGTGAATTTGTTATCTTGAAAACAGACTTAAAGCCTATTCCTTTTTCTCCAATATATCCTTGAGATTTGTCTTTTGTTGATTTTCCAATTTTACAAATAGCATCAACATGGCTTTCTTCAAAACCAGTTTCATTGTTTTCAATGATCAGCGAAATTTCCTTTTTGCGTTGCAAATTGATCTCAGCTATTTTAAAGCGAAGCGTTGGACTAACATCATCAGCATAATTATTATCCTCTGCATTCTGGATAAGTTCGAATATAAAATGAGTGTCCTTTGAGTATAAGTCCTCTGCAAGCGTTTTAATACTGCTCGAATAGCCTTCCAATGTACGCTGTGTGTTTTTATTGGGACTGTAATCATCCCTTATCTTATTAATAAACTCTTTTTTATCCATGTTGGCTAATGCCCTATCTTAATTATTCCATAAGCAACAGGTTCTGTATGTATATCGGCTTTTTCCTTAGCCTCTTCGATTTTTGATTTCCGCCGCTGGTAAGCAGCCTCTGTATTTTCAAGCTGGCTTTGTTTCATTCGTCTTATCTTTTCGTTATCAGCAGAATCCAGTTGGCTTTGCAGAACAGCTGATTTTGCGTTATGACTTGTTCTAAGGCTGTCTAGTTTAATATTGCAAACTTCTATAGTTTTTTGTTTATGCTCTTTGTTTGCATTCTTCCATAGTGTGTAGTGTCTCTTTTCTACATCTGAATAATCGTCCTTCGAGACCGTGCCGCTGTATTCATAATCCACAGTCTCCTGCAGCAAAGCGAATAAATTCTCTTCTAAATCAGGATCTTCGCAAACAGCTATAAGCTCCATATCTTGAACAAAGCCCTGTTTTGCCCAGGTAAATATCATGAATCTGTACTCACCCGGTTGGGTAATATCTGTTGATACCCTGACCGTTAAGCATGACATTTTCTTTGTATCAACAATCATGACAGCCTGTTTTACCAGCGGATGAAGCGGCATTATAAATTGAGCTTCTCTGTTGTCAGAAGCGCATTCACCGTCAAAGGTTAACCTGCAAACCTGGTCCGCACCTTCGAGCCATCGCTGCCACTGCCTGTTTAACCTTGACTTATCTAAAGATAGCGACTTGAAATCCGCCAGAAGTCTCTGCCGGGCTTCCTTAGACAGGCGAAGGGTCTTCAATGGCTGCCGGCCGAGTATATATTCCCCTTCGCCGCACCTGCTGAGAAGATATGTCTCCACCAGAAGCCTTATTGCCTGCGGGCTGAGCCAGTAACTCTCGCCGGACTCCAGTTTTTGCTGAGCATTATTTGTTGGCACCTGAAGCCCGAAAAACTGGTGCTGGTGATCCTCAAGCTCTCTTTGTTTTTCAATCTGGAGTACCTCATTGTCAGCAAGCTGTTTTAGCTTTTCCTGTCTCTGCTGGTCTGTAAGTTCCAGGTTGGTAGCAATGTCGCGAAGTTTTTCGGTTATTTCGCCCAGTATTTCTTCACAATCGCCTATGCTTTCTTTGAAAACTCCTATTCGCAACAGACAGCGGGAATAGATATCAGCGTCAATAGTACCCTTCACAATCAGGTTGTATATTGCCACAGCCTCGCTCTTCTGACCCCGTCTGTCAATACGGCCTATTCTCTGCTCAATTCGCATTGGATTCCACGGCAGGTCATAATTAACCATTGCATCGCAGAATTGATAATCCAACCCCTCACATCCGACTTCTGAGAACAGCAGAACATCTATGGCATCCTCATCAGTTTTATCTTTCTCGAATCTGTTCCGAAGTGTCACCCGTACCTCATCAGGTATGTCGCCATGTATCAAACCAATCCTTATGCCTGCGCCTTTTAGTTTGCCGGCGAGATAGTTCAGAGTATGCCTGAAAGAGCTGAAAATCATCAATTTGTTGTTCGGCATAGAAATTTTCTGATCAACTATTTTTTTCAAAGCATCATATTTTGGATCCTGTTCTGGAAGTTTGTGCAGACATTCTTCTATCTCGGCGGATAAACTTCGTAGATATTCAATATCCTCACCTGTCAAATCAATTTCATCATCAGATATGCTGCAGTTGGCTATCGCTGATAGCTTTTTGTCGGTAATTTCTTTGATGAATGGTGTCAGACCATATACACAGCTTGATAGCTGTCGGCGAATAGTAGAGGTCATCCACTTAATGTTTATTCCGCCGTGACTGCGGCCTAAGCGTTCAATTTCAAATTGAAGTATTGCATCATAGAAGATTCGCTGTTCATTGGTGAAATCAACCTCAACTGTCTCGACATTACGTACACAAAAATCAGCAATGTCTCTGCGGCGTGTACGATTTATTATTGAAGCGAAACTGTGAAAACCTTCTATTGCAGATATGGCAGAGACTCTCGCTTTAGAATCCAGAGTATCCTTATTGAGCTTTTTGGTCAAATTTTGGAATTCTGTGTTCTTATAGGCGGTTTGACCATATCGGGTACATTCCGCTTTCTGCAGGGCATTTAAAGCTTTTATCTGCCAGTCATGGCCGCCGATCCTTGCAAAAGATAAGGCTTTATTGATATGCGGATTTGGCTCTACCAGATACTTAAAGCTGTCCAGATCGACTATAAGATCAGGGCGTAGAAGATTCAGCAGAGTGTAAAGGTCACTGTTTCCCATTTGTACAGGCGTAGCGGTAAGAAAAACCACAGATTCGGCGTTGCGGCAAAAACACTCTACAGCTCTATAACCATATGTATTACTGTTTCTTATGTGATGTGCCTCATCTACTATCACCATATCAAATTTTATGTCATCGGCTAAATCTTCTATACCTTTTAAATGGCGTTTCCTGTCTCCTTCAACTGTTATTTCGCTGAATAATGAATATGTTAGAATTGTTTTATTATGCTGTTGAGGCCAGCACTCTTTGTATGTCTCGTCTAAACAGTACTTTAAGCTCTTACCGTCAAGTTCAGTAAAATCCTCATCAAACCGCTTCATTTCGCTGAACCACTTTTTCTCAGTAACAAGCGGTTTGGGACAGATAACCAAGACGGATTCTACTTCCTTGCGGGCTTGAAGCTCGCGCATTATCAATCCGGCCTCTATAGTTTTACCTACTCCAACACCGTCAGCTATCAAAATTCGCGGCTGTTCCGATTTGATAATCTTCATTACCGGCATAAATTGATAAGGGACAATATCAATTCTGGCGGCGTTAAGAGAGTATAGTTTATCTACAGACGGGTTTTTCAATTGTAATGCGGTTAATTTGCGGTGCAGTTGGTCTATTGTGGATTTAGATTGTTTGCTGGTTTCTGCCGGCTCGATCTGTGATTCATAGAAAATTTTATTATCACCATCTATGAATACGGTTATTATAGCTTCAGTGTCTGTTAGTTTTATTCCAGTAACAGCTCCTTTTTTGTTCTTATCACTCTTAAGGCATATGATATTGCCGATTTCTAAGCCTGTAGCGGTTTTTTTCATGGTTTCTGTTGTTAAATTAGACTTTTCACTGGGAGTTGACGGTACCTCTTTTAAAAGATTTTTTTTCAATTGTCCGGCAGCTTCCTGCACCAATTTGTTTTCGTCCCAGCTTTCTGCAAATCGCTGAATTGTGTCAAGATCACGGTTAACATCTTTTGCGTTTATACCCTCACTGGAAACATGTGCCCATCGGTTCCTCACAATTTTCATTTCGTGCAGGTAACATTTGTTTTCAGGAGTTAGGCTCGGCTCTTTATCACTTAAGTTATACCAGTTTTTTTCAAATATTCGCAGTAAGGCAGCTAGGTCAAGCCTTGCTAAAGATTTGATATTACTGCGTTTAACCATTTCATTCTGCTGATAAGATAAGTTTGGAATTACATACTCTTTCCACCATTTTCCCGACATTTTTAACAATCTGCTCTCCAGCCACTTGCAAAGCCCCTCGCTTATAAGCTGTTGAAGTGCTACCATTTTCGGCGTTACATCGTTCATAAATAAACCCCATATATTTATTATAACTGTACTTATTACCTGTGTATAATAATTTAATATAAGAGAATGTCAACTTCACTTTCTGAGATAGTGGATTTATAGGTGATTTTGTCTTTAAATAAATGGCATGGTGGAAGTTATGAGTTTTATGTGTGTAACAATAAAACGGGCTCCGGCCGCCAGAACGGCCGGAGCCGTTGCATTCAGACGGATTTATATTCTTGTCTGCAAACCACCGAACTCCTCCCTGTCCGGTTCTGTCTTCGAGTTTACAGGCGAGTAAGGGCGTATCCGCCTGAATATCGTCAGTTCGACTGAAAATTATTGCGGCATATCAAGTATGAAAGGTCTCAGGTGCGGGTTCAGGTATGCAAAAACGGTTTTATTATAAGCCGGGGTGCCTTACTCCATTAGCAAGCCGTAAATAAAAATACGGCAACCGTTCAATCTCCGAATTTTCAATAATGAATTTTAGAATAAATAAAAACTAAATTCAAGCAAAATCGTTAAAACGTTTACAGGCATAGGTATAGAAGAAACCTTATTTACCCAGTCCCCGATTCATTGAGCCGCTTTGGTATCCGTCAAGGTCCAGCGAGATGTAATTGAATCCCGATTTTCTCAGCTCAGAGCATATACGGTCTCTGATATTTTTTTCCAGTATGCGGCTCATCTGGCTCTGGGGCAGCTCAATTCTCGCTGTGTCGCCGCAGAATCTGATACGGAAGCCGCTGAAGCCAAGCTCATAAAGCACCTGCTCAGACTTTTCAATCTGTTTAAGAATCTCAGGTGTGATTTCTGTATCATAGGGCAGTCTGGTCGCCAGGCATGTAGTGGTGGGCATATCAGCCTGTGGCAGTTTCATCCGCCGTGCATAATTTCGTATGTCATCCTTTGACATACCCGCATCATCGAGCGGGCAAAGAACGCCAAGCTCCTCTACTGCTTTGTTACCGGGGCGGTAATCGCTGTAATCGTCAGTGTTTGTCCCGCAGGCAACGTGTTCAAAGCCCATTTGGCGGGCTTGCTGCTGAATTCGTGCAAACAGATGTTTTTTGCAGTAATAACACCTCATTGTGGAATTACATGTAAACTCCCCGATACTCATGACATCGGCATCAGCCCTGATAATTTTTAAACCCAGATTCGCGGCGGTTTTTTCTGCATCTCTGATCTGATTTTCAGGGATTATAGGCCCCTGCGCCATAAAAAGCAGCACATTTTCCCTGCCAAGCGTTTCCGCGGCTGCGGCGGCGAGGAATGTACTGTCCAGCCCGCCGGAGAAGGCGATTGCAAGTTTCTGGTAACCTTTAAGGGTGTTTTTTAGATTTGAGAGTTTATCTGCCATAAATGCCGATGGTGAGATTCGAACTCACGACCCCAGCTTTACGAAAGCTGTGCTCTGCCAACTGAGCTACATCGGCTAGAAGTGGGGCTATTATATAGATTTCGATTTGGTTGTAAATATACTATTCTTTGCGAACCTGATTAAAATTCCTATAATATATAAATCAGTATGAAAAAAAGAAAACGAAACACCCATATTACCGCGGCTTTTACGCCGCGAAAAGCTCCCGCGCCATACAGGCAGTGGGGAGAAGATATCGAGCCGGAGGCTATCAGGCAGATGGACAACGCCTGTATGCTGCCGGTTTCAGTTCGCGGCGCTCTTATGCCGGACGCCCATACAGGCTACGGCCTGCCTATCGGCGGGGTTTTGGCAACTGAAAATGCTGTTATACCGTATGCGGTCGGCGTAGATATTGCCTGCCGTATGAAGATGACAGTGCTGGATTTACCCGTCTCGGCGATTGAAAATGAGCCTCAGCGGCTCAAAGATTCCCTGTGCAGTGAGACGGCGTTCGGGGTTGGTGCGGAGTTTCGAGCTAAACGAAATCATGCAGTTATGGACGAGGACTGGAGTTTCAGCCCCGTACTGCGTAAGAACAAGGACAAGGCGTGGAGTCAGCTTGGAACCAGCGGCGCAGGAAACCATTTTGTCGAATACGGAGTTTTGACTTTTGAAAAGGCAGGTCTCGGTCTTGCCGCCGGCCGGTATCTGGCGCTCTTAAGCCATAGCGGCAGCCGCGGAACCGGCAACTCGGCGGCGAGTTACTACAGCCGGCTGGCGATGGATAAGCATCCTGAGCTTCCAAAAGAACTTACGCATCTGGCCTGGCTGGACATGAAAAGCAATGACGGCATTGAGTATTGGCTCGCGATGGAGCTGATGGGCCGGTATGCCGCCGCCAACCACGAGCTGATTCACCGCTCTATTGCCCGGAGCCTCGGCGTTGGAGTACTCCTTGATATCGAAAACCATCATAATTTCGCCTGGAAAGAACACCACGGCGGCAAAGATGTTATCGTCCACCGCAAAGGAGCGACACCGGCCGCGAAAGGTGATATAGGGATAATACCCGGATCCATGGCAACGCCGGCATATATAGTCCGCGGCATGGGCTGCGGAGCATCTTTGAATTCCGCCTCGCACGGCGCCGGCAGAAAAATGAGCAGGAGGCAGGCCAAAGATACGTTCAGCTGGTCTGAGCTGAAGAAATATCTGGCAGAGAAAAATGTTGAGCTTATCTCCGCCGGACTGGACGAAGTCCCGATGGCATATAAAGATATCGATCAGGTGATGGCGGCGCAGGCAGAGCTTGTCGAGAAGCTGGCAATTTTCGAACCCCGCATAGTCAAAATGGCACACAGTTGAGCGGCGGGTCGGGAATAATTACAAACTTTGAAATGTTCGTACTTCTCTTTTTGCGTTAATTGAGTATCATTAAACCGGTATGAGATATTTTTTAAACATATTTTACTCTATTGCTTTGGTTTTGTATCTTCCCAAGGTATTGTACCGCAGGTATGTTCACGGCAGGTACAAAGACGGATTGGCCCACCGTTTCGCACGGTTTGGAACTCTTCCCCATCGCCGCGGTTCGGTAATCTGGATACATGCGGTCAGTGTCGGCGAGGTCAACGCGACACGCAGCCTTATAAAAGAGCTCAGAGCCATGGATGCGGGCCTCGAGTTTGTTATAACTTCAACGACTGATACGGGTTATGCCAGAGCTAAAGCTGTTTATAAGGATGATGTTGACATATTTTATTTTCCGTTTGATTTTTCCTGGATAATGCGGCGGGCATTTGCGAGTATCAAGCCGACAGTTTGTGTACTCATGGAGCTTGAGGTCTGGCCGAATTTTATATATACCGCCGGCAAAAATAAAGTTCCTGTGATAGTTGCAAATGGTCGCATAAGTGACAATAGCTACCCGACTTACAGGAAACTGCGATGGTTTGTGAAGCGGATTTTCAGCAATATAACAATTTTTTGTGCCCAGACAGAGGTTTATGCCCGGAGGTATCTAAGCCTGGGCGGCAGAGACGGCACGGTTGTTGTAACCAGTTCGCTTAAATATGATACCGTTGAAACCGATCCGCTTCGTGTTCCGGGCCGTAATGAATTGACCAATGAAATTTCTTACACGCCTGAGAGGCCGTTTCTGGTTGCAGGCGGCAGCGGCCCCGGCGAGGAACAGATGCTGCTTGATGTTTATGAGAGTCTCTATAAAATCAATAAGAAGTTAAGGTTAGCGGTTGTGCCGCGTAAACCGGAGCGTTTTGATGAGGTGGCGGCTTTGATCGAAAAATCGCCGCACAGCTCCATGCGTTATTCGGCGTTGAAAAACGGCAAGGGCTCAAGCGGGGCAGATATAATTCTGGTGGATACCATGGGCGATCTGCGAAAGTTTTACTCAATCGCTCATCTGGTTTTTGTCGGCCGTTCGCTGGTGCCGATGGGCGGTTCTGACATGCTCGAAGCAGCTGCCCTCAAAGTATTTACAACATTCGGCCCGCACACATTTAATTTTAGACAAACAGTTGAAGTTTTGACCGCCGGCCAGGGTGCAGTAGAGGCGGCTGATTCACATGAGCTTAAAGCTGTCCTGGCAAAGGCCTTGCAGGACGATGCTTACAGAAATGATACTGCCCGGCGAGGCCAGGAAATAATAATCAGCAATCAGGGAGCCTCCGCCAAAACAGCCGGGATAATTCTGGATATGCTGTAAAGCGGACATATAGCCGACGACGGTGTCGGATCTTGCATTGACTGGGTCGAAATATTCTCAACCTGCTGGAAGTCCAGTTCAAAGACTCTGTATAGTTCTCTGTGTGTTGCAAATCTTTTTTCTTCTGGTATGATGAACAATATGCAGTCAATAAGTCCGGAAAAGTGCGCTGAGTTTATACGAGAGGGCGGTGTTGCCGCGTTCACCGGAGCGGGCATATCAACCGCGGCGGGGATTCCCGATTTCCGAGGCAAGGGCGGCTTTTATTCTACAGGCAGATACAACCCCGACACAGTATTCGAGATTGAATACTTTAAAACAAATCCAAAGCCTTTCTATGATTTTTCCCGCGATATGCTGGAAATAGTTGACAGAATAACGCCTACTTTTACACATTTTTTTCTTGCACAGCTTGAAGAAATGGGGCTTCTAAGCTCACTTTCTACCCAGAACATAGATCCGCTGCACCAGATGGCCGGCTCGAAAAATGTTATCTGCATCCACGGCAGTTATTCATCGATGAATTGTCTGCGGTGCGGCAAATACTACGGCCTTGATGCGTCTCTTGAGTATATCAGGTCTCAGGATGTTCCCAGGTGCGGCGAGTGCGGGGGGCTTCTCAAACCGGATGTTGTTTTCTTCGGCGAGCAGGTGCACGGCATGAATGAAGCTATGCAGGAGATAGCCGAGTCTAAAACGCTGCTTGTTCTTGGTTCGTCTCTGGTGGTTTACCCCGCGGCGATACTGCCGCAATGGGCAAAAAGGGCAGTTGTCGTAAACAGGACAGGAGTCTCTATTCCAACAGTACCCGAACAATATATGGTTGAGAGAGAGCTCGATGATTTCTTCAGGCAGGTTGCGGAATATGTCTTTTAGATTATCCTTGATTGTTTAGGCTCTCTTTGGCGGTCTGATTGCTGTCTCGAATCACTCAGAATCGTCGTTCACTCTGGCGGATTTTGATATAATTTCAGGTGGTGCGGCCGGACTTTGTCAGCATCCAGCTTGAGCACTTTACGGTCGTAGGTCATCAGCCCGTTTACCTCGCCCTCAACGTCTGTGGTCTGGGTATAGATTGCCGCGGCGAGACCCTTACTGATAAGCTGAGGAAGTTTTGTTATAAGGTTTATATAAGCATCGTTGAGCTCTTCTCTGGTTTTAAAACTTCTGTATCCCCAGTTTCTTTTGTCCCACCACAGGTGCCCCTTTAGCGGAAGGCCCAGTCCTCCGAACTCACCAAGTACCGAGACTCGGGATTCTTCTACAGGGAACATGCCGGGCCCGGGATAGTTGTGCATGTCGTACATGTCGCCGCCGCCGCGGTCAGTCCAGCCGCTTGGACCGTCCACCAGACGCGTTGGGTCGAGCTGTTTTGTCCATTCAAGGATCTCATTTGTCTTGAACTGCCCCCAGCCCTCGTTAAACGGACACCAGATAGCTATAGACACGTTGTTATATAGCATGTTAACAATTGCTTTCCACTCAGCGCGAAAGTTTGTCTCGGATTCTGCCGTGCGGGTAATATCAGGATCGCTCTCGCTGATATGTTTGTCCCCGTTGGGCATATCCTGCCAGACTATCATGCCCAGCCTGTCGCAGTGGTAATAGTATCGCAGAGGTTCAACCTTGACATGCTTGCGGATGCAGTTCATTCCCAATTCTTTGAGCACCTCGATATCGTAACGCATCGCCTCATCACTTGGCGGCGTATAAAGTCCGCCGGGCCACCAGCCCTGATCAAGAGTCCCGAAAAGAAATATCGGTTTGCCGTTGATATATATACGGTTTATGCCGGACTCATCCTTCTTTACATGGAATTTGCGCATAGCAAAATAACTGGTTACTTCGTCGAGCGGCTCGTCATCACGGGTAAGTGTTACTTTGAGGTCATAGAGGAATGGATTATCCGGTGACCAGAGTTCTGCGTCTGGTATTTCCAACTCCAAAACATCGCCGAAACAATTTCCGGCAGCTCTTGTTATCGTCTTGTTGTCGGATATCGCGGCAAGATGGAGGAAATACTTATCGGCGATGCGGCTTTCGCGGTCAATACCGGCGGTCTCAACCTCGACACGCACCTTGCCGTTGTCAACATCAGGTGTTATCTTGAGTGAGTTTATGTGTGCCTGGGGAACCGCCTCCATCCATACTGTCTGCCAGATACCGGTAACGGAGGTGTACCAGATCCCCTGCGGTTCATTGACCTGTTTGCCGCGAGGCTGGTAGCCGTCGTCGGTTGGATCCCAGACCGATATCACGATGTCTGCTTCGAGCTTTGCGGTTACGGCATCGGTAATGTCAAAGCTGAAAGCGTCGCAGCCGCCAGAATGTTTGCCAATCTGTTTCCCATTTATCCAGAGGGTCATTCTCCAGTCAACCGCCCCGAAATGCAGGATTAACCGCTGTCCTTGCCATTCTTCAGGAATAGTTACCTTACGCCGGTACCAGAGGGCATTTTCCCCGCCTACGGATTTCTTTACGCCTGAAAGCGCCGATTCGACCGGGAATGGCACAAGTATCTTGCCGTCCCATTCTGCGGGGATCTCAGCATCTTTCTTTGTGATCGCATAATCCCACAGTCCGTTTAGATTCAGCCAGTTATGCCGGCGCATCTGCGGGCGGGGATAATCTCTCCATACATTCTCCGGTGTTACACCGGCAGCCCAGCGGCTCATTATTGTATTTTGGGCAGGTTTCCATTCCTTAGCATGAGTTGTCATTACTGAGGCCATAATTATTATCCAGAAAAAATTTTTTAAGTATATGATCACTTTGCAGTACCATTCGTGTTTTTCGAATTCTGCATCTTATTTTCTGTTCCTGTCCATTAGCCGCTGTCTTAGCGTTTTGAGAGAACTGCGTTTTCGTAATCTTTTACCTCTGCGAGCCAGTCCGCGCCGGCGGGAGTACCGCTTTTGAGGCAATAGTAATCCCATACAGCGCCGAACGGCATGGACTTTAGCTCTTCGAGCATGGCGAGGCGTTTTGTAAAATCGCCGGCTTCTTCGGCTTCTTTGAGCATTTGCGACGGCTCAAGCAGCGCCGTCAGCAGGGCTTTGATCATTGCACGTGTGCCGATAACCCAGGCTGCGATGCGGTTTATACTCGCGTCGAAGAAGTCCAGCCCGATGTGTACGCGTGACTGGAAGTTGTTGCGTATAACTTCCTGTGCGATATACTGCAGCTCTTCGTTGAAAATAACCACGTGGTCGCTGTCCCAGCGAACCGGGCGGCTTACATGCAGCAGGAGCCGGTCAATGTAGAGCAGACAGCTTGAGAGCTTGTCGCTGATGACCTCGGTCGGGTGGAAGTGTCCCGCGTCAAGGCAGAGCAGCTTATTGTTTTTCATAGCATAGCCCATGTAGAACTCGTGTGAGCCGATAGTGCAGCTTTCAGAGCCGATTCCGAAGAGTTTGCACTCTACAGCGTCGAGGTTGTGTTCGGGGCTGATATCCTCAGCGAACATCTCGTCAAGTGATTTTTCTAATATCGCCCTGTGTCCGGAGCGGTCGATCGGGATATCCTTATATCCGTCCGGAACCCAGACATTGGTTACGCACGGCTTGCCCAGCTCTTTGCCGAAATACTCTCCGACTTTGCGGCAGGACTTGCCGTGGTCAATCCAGAAGCTGCGGATGTCTTTGTCTTTGCTGGAAAGAGTAAAACCGCTGTCTGCCATAGGATGCGAGAAGAATGTGCCGTTGAAGTCCAGCCCGAGCCCCTTATCCTTTGCCCACTGTGCCCAGCCCTTGAAGCTGTCTATGCTTACGTGGCGGCGGTCGGGTTTGCCGTCAAACTCGCCGTAGATGGCGTGCAGGTTTACTCTGTGTGTGCCGGGGATCAGGCTCAGGGCCTTGTCCAGGTCCTGGCGGAGCTGGCAGGCATTGGTCGCTTTGCCCGGGTAGTTGCCGGTAGCCTGTATGCCGCCTGATAGGTCACAGTCGCTCTCGAAACCGCCCACGTCGTCGCCCTGCCAGCAGTGCAGCGATACGGGTATCTTTTTCAATGCCTCTATGGCGGCATCTGTGTCAACGCCCAAAGCGGCATAGGCTTCTTTGGCTGAATCGTAATTTTTGTTTACGTATTGTTCATTCATGGTTTTTCTCTCCTTATCAGAGCGGCAGGCAAATACGTTCATTTGTCTGCTTGAGTTTGTTTTGTTTATCTTACAAATACCTGTCCGGCATCGGTTACTATTGTCTGGCCTGTGATCATACGCGCGTTGTCGCTGCACAGGAACACAACCGAATCGGCGATGTCCTGGCCTTTGATTTCTTTATTCAAGACACTCTTGCTGATATAGTATGGTATCACCTCTTCGGGCTTGATGCCGTATTTCTTCGCGCATTGTTTGATATACTCGGGGTTCCATATTTTCGAGCCTTCGAAGACATTGCCCGGGCATACACAGTTTACGCGGATTCCATACTGTCCCAGTTCTAACGCCCAGCCGCGTGCCAGGTGCAGCTCACCGGCCTTGGTCGCGTTGTAAGCGGAATTGTTCTTGCTGGCCTCTATGCCGGATTTAGAGCTGAGATTGACGATACTGCCGCCGATTGCCTGTTCTATCATTATACGTGCGGCGTATTTTGCCATCAGGAAATAGCCTGTAAGGTTTACTTCAAGGGCAAACCGCCACTTGTCAACGGGCATATCAACCAGCGGGAACGCCGGAGCGACACCCGCGGCATTTACGACCATATCCAGCCCGCCCCACGCATCCATCACGGCCTGGTAACCCGCCATGACGCTCTCTTCGCCGGCAACATTGCAGCTCAGCACCATTGCAAGCGAGCTAAGGCCCTCTGCGGCTATCATGTTGGCCGTTTCCTGCGCGGCATCAGTGTCGATGTCGGCGATTGCGACATTGGCGCCGGCCCGTGCCATACCAATTGCGATGCTTCTGCCCAGGCCGCTTCCGCCGCCGGTAACAACAGCTATGCGGTCTTTGAGCGATCCGCCTGCCTCGCCTGTTACAGCGCGTTTGCGGAAGGCCTCGACCTCCCAGTTATTGATGAAGTCCCGCTGTTTTTTTGTCAGCACGTAGATTCCGCCGAGCTTGTCGGCGTTGTAGCGAATATAAAGCGAGCTCATGACTACATCGAAGATAGAGCCCGCAAGTTTGGGCACTGCCGCGACAAACAGCCCGTGGCCCCTGACCAGAAATGCACTGGAAGGTTTTTCGCCTTTGGACATCTGTTTTGTAAGTTTTTTCTCGAGTTTGTCTGCATCGACCTTTTCCAGGCACATTGCCGGCCCGTTGCAGTAAACCTGCTCATCGGGCGTAAGTGCGGCAGGGCCGAGCAGACGCGATATGTTCTGCAAAGCCATATATCCGGCAAGATCATCAGTCATGAAGTGTGCTACTGTGCTGTATCTGCCGGTAGCGTTAAAAACGGCCTTGCGAACAGCGAGTTTTATGCTGTTTATTTCCTGGGGCTGCGAATCCTTGAATTTACGCGGCTTGGGAGCGGTCAGTTTGGACAGGCACGTCTTAATAACATCTTTTACGATTTTAACCGCTTTGGTTGGCGTGGAAGAAGATACAAACAGTCCATGCCGCTCGAGAAACAGTATTTCCGGCAGTGCGCCGTGCTGTGACTGGTATTTTTCGACTTCCCTTTTTACCTTGTTTGCAAGTGTGAATCCCGGATCAACATACGGTATCCACAAAACAGGCTTATCCTGCGAGGCAAACATATCCATTACGATTTCTTTGCCCTTTTTACAGTTGACAAGTGCCCCGACCGAGCTGGGGTGCAGGTGAATAACGACCTTGTCGAGTATCGCGTGCAGGTTCGCCTCTACGGAAGGGCGGGATCCGTCCGAGACATCGTCGCGGCAGGAAAGAAGAAGTCTGTTGACCACTTCGACCTCACGGGTGCTGACATCATATCCGGCGATATCAGGGTCATTTGTAACTGCGTTAACAGCGTCTATGCCGAGCCTGCGCCAGCCGCGGTTTTCGGTCATATCCTTCAGCGCTGTGCCGCTGGCCTTGATATACATGTATTTTCCATCGTCTGTTTTTACAGAAGTGTTTCCGCCGCCGCCCTGTACAAGAGCGGTGTCGCTTCCGGTTTGCACTGAAATGTCAATAAGTTCTTTTAATGCTTTGTCCATATCGTATTTAACCAGTTTAAGTTACTAATTGTTTATTTATTCAGCAATTTGTTTTCGGCTGCCTTTGTCCATACGCCGTTGTCAAGTTCGGCGGTGGTTTCCGGCTTAATCGATGCGAGTTTGTCCAGTGTTGTCAGTCCAAGGTCCTCGCAGTCGGGGTAAACCAGAATCTTGCCGGGGATAGAGTGGTTTTCTACAGCCCGGATCCCCTCGACCGCGGCCTCAAGGCCGGAAACAGCCGCTACCGAGATGTTTGTGTCGAGCTTTCCGGTGAGCACCTTTTCAAGCACCACAAGCATGTCGTCAAGTGTTGAGCCGCTTGTTCCGATGAAATACATGCCGTTTTCGATGTAGCGGTTCATGTCTATCGGGCCCTTGACAGTGGCTGGGATTCCGGCAAATATGTTTACAATGCCGTTTTTAGAGCCATTTTTTACGCACGCCGCGGCAAGTGCCGGAACAGGTGCCATAAGGGCGGAGTAGTCAACGTTTTTGGGGCCTTCGTCTTTTTTCGGGTTGTAACTCTTGTACCCGACGCCTCTTTCCTTTGCCATGGGCTCGGCGAACCTGCTCATAGCAGCGAGCCTGTCATCGTCTAGGTCGCCGGCATAAACCGTGACTCCCTCAACGCCCTGGCAGATGTTGCGTACTACGTGCATAACGCCCATCGGGCCGCCGGCACCAATCACGTTTATGACGTCTCCCTTGCGTATTTCGCCGGTTGCGGGAATGGTCTTCATAGCTTCGGCGGGGTCGCTGCCGGTTGTGCCGATTATGCGGATACCGCCGTAATGAACTCTGCCAACAGCAGTCTGCGGCTCTGTTTCGAATCTGCCGCCGCAAAGGGCGATTATGACCAGCCCGCGGTTTGCCGTCTTGTCAAATAACTTTTCGAGTGTCGCGGCATCAGAGCCGAAGTAAACGAGGTCATCATACGCAAAATCCGCAAGAGAATCAACATTATCTGCCTTTTCTGCGTTGTCGATCTCGTCTGTCCCAATCGCGGTTATTGAGCCGGGCTCACCGTATTTTTTTACAAATGCGTCAAAAGCCGCTTTGTCAAAGTCGGCCTCCGCCACAACAAGCATTTTTCCGCCTTTGGTGAGAGTCTGCCTTTCTTTTACGACATAAGCGTCCTCAACACATGCCCATGGTTCGACCAGAGCTACTGCTGAGGCGCTGCATTCGTCCGAAACCTCAATCAGCATGAACTCGCCGTCGGGCGAGAGACTAACGCGTTCATCAAAAAGCATGTACTGCTGGAGGCCGCCCTCGATGTTATAGCCTATCGCTCCGTTTGAGTTTTGAGTTTTAAGCCAGCGGTGGTCTGCCTGTACCAGATACCTGCCGCCGACTTTTGTTTTCGTGACTTTTTCACCCTGTTCTATAACGCTGACGACAATCTCGTGTCCAGGGACAGTGGGTTCCTCGTCAACCTTGTACGCAGGGTACTCCGCCAGAACTGCGGGGTCAACGCCATCGACTATTTTTCCCTTGCGGACGTGGCTGTCGAACTGTTTGAGGAGTTTCAGGTCGGAGAAGCACAGGCCGACAACTTCGACTTTGCATAGAATCTGCCATTGATTCGGTCTGTAAACGGATTTTTCAGGGTTAAATTTGAGCTTATCAGGCCCGACCAGCTGGACGGCCTTTTGTGTTTGTGGTGTTGTCATTTTGTATCCTGTAATAAATAAGTTATTTTTAAAGCTAAAAACCGGTATTAACAACGGTCATTTGTGCTTAATCAAGCAAAAGCTGCTATTCTCAAGTAGGGCGATGACGGTTATTGATTTTGTATTATTTCTTCAGCTTTTTGAGAATTTTCTCCGGTTCTGCCGAAAAATCAAAATTTTTGAGTTTTTTCTCGTAAGTCGCCGGGTCAGCGAGTTTGCCTACTTCGAGGAAAAATTTATTCTTATCCGCACGGTTATCAAAGTGGTGGTCTGCCCAGCCGCCGGTATAGCCGATTCCGATTGTGTGAATCAGTACGCAGTGGCCGTAGATTGTCATTGCCCCGTCATAGAACGACGGCACAAGTGAAGCAAGTTCATTTGAGCCGAAATCGTCAACAAATTTTTGTCCAGGGCTGTTCATTTCCGTGCCGACGAGAATCGGCAGGTCGAGTTTGTTGGCAAGGCCTACAAACTCATAAAGTTTGCGGCATTTCTCATTGTCCAGCCATTCTCCGGGGGTGAAGTTTCTGTCGGGAATTATGTTCACGGCCTCTACCCCTGTCGCCATGGCGATCTCAAGCAGCTCTTCTATGTCCTGTTCACCTTCGCTTGTGCCGTCGAGCCAGGTGAAAACCGGAATCCCGCCGGAAGCAAGAATAAACTCATTCACGTCTGCCATGTTTGGAAATGAGTCCGGATCCGGCTGAACATAGCCAACACCGCCGCGTTTCATCGTTTTTTTGCGTATTGCGTTTGCCAGCTGCGGGCTGTTTGGCAGGTTTAACTCATCTGCACTTACTCCGAGTTTTTCACTCCAGAATTCGGCAAGCTCTTGGTGTGTGTCGAAATGGAGCTCGGCTTTAGTCATATATGCTGAACAAATGTGTCTTTCGGTGGGGTTGCCAGAGGGGGAA
Organism: Limihaloglobus sulfuriphilus; assembly: GCF_001999965.1. Lineage (GTDB taxonomy): Bacteria > Planctomycetota > Phycisphaerae > Sedimentisphaerales > Sedimentisphaeraceae > Limihaloglobus > Limihaloglobus sulfuriphilus. Next base: position 538,599 of record NZ_CP019646.1, read on the forward strand.
AGCACCATGACATCATTTTCATAATCCAGCTCAATGGGCGAGAGATAGCTGTTAACTTTCTCCAGCAGGTTCATGTTGCGGTTCTGGGCGGTTGTCTTAAGCCCCTGGAGCAGTTTTGAGCTTTCGCCGGTTAAATCCGAAGATGCAAACCCGACGCCCATGTGATATGCTATCCCAGGTTCTCCCGGAGAGTTGATTACTCTCTTTGCAAACTCGGGTACAAACACCCGCGTCTCAAAACCGGAAACAGTTTTCAAACCAAGCTTTGTCCCTGCTTCGCGAAATTCTTCCAGAGCTTCAAGCGTGTCAAAATCAACGCTGCCGGCCGCAGCCAGGCCCATTTTCCGTGCCTTCCAGGCAATTTTGACAGGAGAATATCCCGCGCCGTTAAACGAATAAAACGTATGGCAATGCATATTTACAAAATAACCAGGTTCGGGCAGTTTTATTTTGCCCTGCTCTGTCATCTCAATCAGCACTTCCAAAGCGTCTCTGCGTTCTTTTGGATCAAAGCTGTCTAATTGTTTTTCGTAGGTCTCAACACCCATTTATCGCACCTGCCTTTTATTAAGAATTTATGTTCAAGATTATTAAGTCCTGAGAAGTTTATCACATTCACTCAGGGTCAGTCTTTGCTTTATGCTAAAAAGGTACCGACTTGTAGAACGCATCCCACTTGTCAGTGTCCTTTGGTTCGTAAATTTTTACTTCAAACGAATTTGCTACCATTTCACGGGCCTCTTCCAGCGATTCTACCTGTCCTGAGGCGATTGCCTGTACGAGAACGTTACCGCTGGCGGTAGCCTCTACCGGTCCTGCCGCGACCTTGCGGCCGAGAATGTTGGCAGCGCACTGGCAGAGCAGCAAATGTTTTGTTCCGCCGCCGACGATATGGAGTACATTGGTCTTTTTGCCGGTGAGGGCTTCCAGGCGTTCAAGGCATTTTCTGTATGCTACAGCGAGGCTGTCCACAATAACGCGGCTGATTTTAGCCGGCTCATCGGTGCATTCGTATCCGAGTTTCTCCAGACAGCGGTTTATCTTGGCGGGCATGTCTCCGGGCATCATGAACTCATGGTATTGTGTGTCAACAACACCCTGGAACGGCTCTGTCTTCTCAGCCATGTCTTCGAGCTCGGGGTAGCTGTACTCTTTGCCGTTCTCCAGCCAGTATCTTCGCGATTCCTGTATAAGCCAGAGTCCCATGATATTTTTGAGCAGTCTAATCGTGCCGTAAACACCGCCTTCATTGGTGAACTGTTCGCTGAAAGTTTCATCGTTTATTATCGGCTCGTCAACTTCCAGCCCCAGCAGACTCCAGGTGCCGCTGGAAAGATATGCCCATTGTGAATCTTTTTCTGCCGGCACAGCCGCGACTGCGCAGGCAGTGTCATGTGAGCCGCAGGCAACTACCGCAAGCTCCGTGCAGCCAAGCTCTTTTGCTGCTTCGGGGCTGATTTTGCCGACAACTGTTCCTGGTTTGACGATTTCAGGGAGCATGTCTTTATCGATATCAAAGGTTTTGAGAAGTTTGCTGTTCCACTGACCGGTTCGCATATCAACCATCTGGCCGGTACTTGCAAGGGTGTACTCACTGAATGCCCTGCCGCATAGCATATAGGCGAACAGGTCTGCCATCATGATTATTTTATCGGTCATTTCCAGGATTTCAGGGCGGCTCTTCTTCAGGCTTAACAGTTGGAAAAGTGTATTGAACTGCAAGAACTGTATGCCGGTGTTTTCGTATATCTCACGCTTTGATAGAATCTTAGATGCCTCGTCGATCATTCCCAGGTTGCGCTCATCCCTGTAATGGAAGGGCTCTTCGAGGAGTTTGCCGTCTTTGCCGATGAGCCCGAAATCCACTCCCCAGCTGTCGAAAGCAATCGAAACTGCCGAGTCGCCGGTTTTTTTGGCGGCTGCCGCGATTCCGGTTTTGATCTCACCGAATATCCTCTCAACATCCCAGCGGATTGAATCGCCCCGCGGCGTCGCTCCCGTTTCAAAGCGATGCATCTCTTCGAGTGTCAGTTTCTTATCAGAGATTGTCCCGAGCATTACACGGCCGCTTTCGGCCCCGAGGTCCACTGCTATATAGCTCTTTTGATTACTCATGCTAATACCGTCAATTAAAATAATTCCTTTTTTTCCTTATTATATAAATATAGCTATATTTAAGTCTCTGTCAAACGCTCAAAAGCAATTTACACAGCAAATAACAACAAACAAACAGAAGTGAAACAAAATAATACATAAACAATCAATTGCTTTTAGCCTGCCGCGACTCATTTAAGTAACATATCCGGGGTTCAGGGTTAAATGTATTGCTGTTGTTTTCTGTAAAGGGCAGGAGGTAAGCCGGTAATTTTCTTGAATATTCTCGAAAAATAAAACACATCATCAAATCCCGCTGCATAGGCAATTTCATCAAGCGTTTTGGTTGTAGAAAGCAAAAGCCTCTGAGCATTCTCAACCTTTTTAGTATTAACATAGCGTATGGGTGATATGCCCATATGCTTTGTAAACAGTGACGAGAAGTATGAAGGGTTAAGGTTCGCCAGGCGGGCGAGTTCTTTGAGGCTGAAAGGTTGAGATATATTTTCATTGATATATTTTATAACTTTCTCAAATCTGTTAATTCCTGTACGCGGATTTAAGCTCTCATTACCTGCAATTCTAATGAAAGGAGCTATGAGTAACCGCATCAAGGCATTTGTTTCAATGATGCTGCGGGCGGTTTTGTCCCTGTTCAACATTTCGTGTCTTTCCAGCAGAGAGCGGTAAATCGGCTTATTAGCATCCCTTTCTATCAGCTCCATCCCGGGGTTGAGCTGTATAAGCCTTTCAAATATGTTTTTCTCTATGCCCTGCTCAGAGGCGTTCAATTTGGTGGAATAATCAAAGATAGAGAAGAGGTTATGCCCGTCCGGCAGTTCGGTTGTAAAATGGATGTAGTAATGAGTAAAAGACTTAGGGCAGAACAGGTCAACCCGGGTGAAGGCGGGTAATAGATACATAAAGCCCGGTTCTATTAAATATCTGGTCTTGTTTTGAGTGATAAAGCCCTGGCCTTTGGTTATATAGTACAATCTGGAATAAGGGCTTATGACGTTGGTATGCCTCCATTCAGTGCCGACAGTGTACAACTCTACGTTTAATACATTTATTTCAAGCTGATCAAGAAGTTTCTTTATCATAGTAATATTATACAGTTAAATCTAAAAATAGTCCATAAAAAACTAAAAATATTCCATTGAAAAGGCTATCCGTCCAAAGATAATATACATTTGTCTTGAATTGATAATGTTCTTAATGGAGATTTTAAATGAGTGGTTTTAATGTTTCAGCGGACGCTGTAGATCCAGAGGCCGTGCCAAAGAAGAAGTTATACACAGGAGCCGAAATCCCCGGCATAGGTCTGGGCACTTTTGGTTCTGACAGGTTCACCCACAACGAGGTCGCAGATTCGGTAAGAGGGGCTTTGTCGGTTGGTTACAGGCACATAGACTGCGCTTCTGTTTACGGCAATGAAGACAGAATCGGCCAGGTATTCAAAGATATTCTTGCCGGCGGGCTGATAAAGAGAGACGAGCTCTGGATAAACTCTAAAGTCTGGAACGATATGCACGAGAGGGTGGAAGAATCGTGCAGGCAGTCTCTAAAAGACCTTCAGCTGGATTATCTGGACCTGTATCTCGTTCACTGGCCTTTTCCAAACTATCATGCGCCCGGCTGTGATATAACATCACGAAGCCCGGATGCAAAGCCGTATAGGCGTGAAAATTTTATGGATACATGGCGGCAAATGGAGAGCCTTGTAGATGCCGGGCTTGTCAGACATATTGGAACATCAAACATGACAATTCCCAAAATGCAGCTTCTTTTAAGAGACTGCCGCATCAGGCCGGCATGTAATGAGATGGAACTGCATCCGCATTTTCAACAGCCGGAATTTTTCGCTTATTGTATTGATAATGAGATTCAGCCGATTGGTTTCTGCCCGATTGGCTCTCCCACGCGGCCCGACAGAGATAAAGCCCAGAGTGATACTGTTGACATACAGGATCCGGTAATTGTGAGAATAGCTCAAAGGCTGAATGTTCACCCCGCGGTGGTTTGTATAAAGTGGGCAGTGCAGCGGGGACAGATACCAATTCCGTTTTCTGTGTACCCCAATGAGTATTTAAGCAACCTGCGAAGTACCGTAACAGAGCCTTTAACCGATGAGGAGATGAGAGAGATATCGAAAGCGGACAAAAATTGCCGGCTCATAAAAGGCGATGTATTCCTGTGGAAAGATAATCAGAGCTGGGAAGACTTATGGGATGTGGACGGTCATATAACGCCGGCATAACAGAATTCAACCTCAATAATATATGAAAGGTAAAAAAATGAGCAGAAAAATGAAATGCGCTATACTTCCCGGAAACGGTACGGTAGAACTCAAAGAGTTTGATATTCCCGTGCCCGGACACGGAGAGGTTCTTATAAAAATCAAATCTTCAACCATTTGCGGCTCTGACATTCGCTGCATATACCACGAGCATTTAGGCAAAGGCCCCGAAGGATATCAGCCGGGACTGATCGCCGGCCATGAGCCGTGCGGCCAGATAGCCGAGACAGGCCTCGGGTGCAGAAGATTCAAGAAAAATGACAGGGTAATCATATACCATATTTCAGGCTGCGGTCTCTGTAACGACTGCCGCAGGGGGTATATGATCTCCTGTACAAGCGAAAAATACCGCCGCGCATACGGCTGGCAGAGGGATGGGGGAATGGCTGAATTTATGCTCGCTGAAGAAAAGGATCTTGTGCTGCTGCCCGATGAGCTGAGTTACTCTGACGGCGCTCAGGTGGCATGCGGTTTCGGAACCGTTTACGAAGGTCTCGAAAAGATCGGCATCTGCGGCAATGATGCGGTTCTGATAACCGGACTTGGCCCGGTCGGCCTGGCTTCTGCCATGCTGTGCAAAGCCATGGGTGCGCAGAAAATCATAGGCACAGAGGCCATTGATGAAAGGATAAAGATTGCCGAGGAAACAGCTCTTTTCGATTCGGTATTAAAAGCCGGCCCCGATAATGTTGAACAGGTCAGAGCACTTACAGGCGGCATGGGTGTTGAAAGGGCAGTTGACTGCTCGGCCAACAATAAAGCGCGTCTTACCTGTATTCAGGCAGCACGCAAGTGGGGAAAAATAGTTTTCCTTGGAGAGGGCGGCACATGCGATTTTCAGCCGTCCCCGGATATTATTCACGACCAGAAGACAATTTACGGTTCCTGGGTAACAAATATATGGCGTATGGAAGAGCTTGTTGAGCGTCTTGCCCGATGGGGGATTCATCCCGAGCGGCTGATAACACACAGATTTACTCTCGACAAGGCCGGCGAAGCCTACGCATTGATGGCGAGCGGAAAATGCGGTAAAGTCGCTGTTGTCTTCGACGAAGAAATAAAATAGCAGAAAACGGAATCTATTTCTCGTTAAAAGCAAAATGCTGCTAATCGATCATGATCTGTACCGGGCCCAGCAAACCGGCTTTCTGCAGTTTCCAGTCATCACGGATTTTGATGTTGGTTTTTGTGAAACGCCGGTTCTGGGGTTTTCCGCGGTCACCGATCAGCCTGTTCATCCAGCTGTTTACCACTGTGATATTGAGATCGTTTTGGCCGGCCTTGAGCGTGTCTGTTATCTCTATGCGGAACGGCTTTGTCCAAAGCGTGCCCAGGTCTTTGCCGTTTAGTTTCACCGAGGCAATGCCGACATCTCTGAGGTCATTAAGCTGCAGCCAGTAACGTTTTTCAAATTCTTTAAGCGGTAGATCAAAATTGTTATCATATTCAGCCTCGCCAGAGTAATATCTTATACCTTCAGCGGGGTGTTCTGACCAGTCGCACAGAGTTTCAAATCTAACACGAGCCGGCCCGCCCCATTCCGGGTCAAAAGACACCAGCCATGGGCCATCTATCTCATCGAGCAGATGCAAATCGGGATAGTTGGATTTGCCCGTTCCCTGTTTGTCCTGCGGAATCGCATCACCGAATACAACCAGGCACGAGCCGTAAGGAGCGAATTGCAGAGGAACGGTTGTCCTGCCGCCGGACTGGCTGAAAGCTGACGCAGTTTTTATATTTCCGGTGACCGGGTTCCATATTGCCGGCTGCCGGCCTGAAATGCGGAACGTGCAGTCTGCTTTGCGGCTGTTTTCAGTCTGGTTTGATACAAAATAAACATCGCAGCCCTCAACCGTATAATGGATGTAGTCAAATGAACCTTCTTGTGGATTTTCGCTCGTCTCAAAGTCTGGTAATACGCTGCGGCTGTTTAGAAATTCTCGCGTGCTCATGCCCCAGGCCAGTATGCCGCTGTTAACACTTTTAACGCCAGCCATTTGCGGATTCTGCCCCCAGAGTTTATCAGCGATCTTGTGGAATTTTATCTGTGCCTGCCTGCCGCCTTTGAGGCTGACAAGACGCTCAGGTTTTGCACCGATTACAGACGCACCCTTGCTGAGCAGAAATTCGACCTTTTCAATTGCGGCAAGCGAAAGCACCCTGTGGTCAGGCAGTACCAGAACCCTGTAGTGAATGCCGCCCGGCACAACAACACGTCCCTGTGAGACTTCCAGCCGAAGCAGTACATCTTCGTTTGTTACATCATAATCATAACCGGCCAGGGCACCCGCGGGGTCTGATTCTTTGAGCCGGGCGATGTTCGGCACATGGTCTCCATAATAATATAGAACATCCGCGTTAAATTTGCCTTTCTGAAAGATATACTGAAGCCGGGCGATATAATCAAAGAATTCATCCGAGTAGTCCCACCAGGTAACATTTGGGTTAAAGTGCGTGCCGGCGAAGTATTCCTGTCCCGGGATTCCCATTTCTTTTGGAGAGGCTGTAAAAGTGTGCAGGAAAATCATATTCAGCCCAGAGCAGAACTCATGATCCATTGCCGGCTTGAGCTCCTGCCAGAGAACATCCTGCCAGTGCGGCTTTCTAAGCGATGTGAAGGATTCGGCGGCGACGAGTTTTTTGCCGTATATATGCGCCGCCGATGAAGCCTGTTTGACAAAAAAGCGGTTTTGGGGCCCGGGCCTGTGAGGGCATTCAATCCAGAATTCACTCATAACGATATCACTGTGCGAATAGTTCGTAATACCGTCAACCGGAGCGGCGTGCGGTCCTGCAGATTCAGGCTGGATCCCGAGATTATGCTCTGCGGCTCTTTGAGCAAAAACCCTGTAGTGATTATCAGAGACACATGCGGCGATAGTTTTTCTCAGGTCTGCCAGAAAGGCGTTGCTAACCTCGCGGCTTTCGACAATTTTACCCGCAGCAACGGCCAGATACGGCGTAATGTCATATCCACAGCGATGCTTAAATTCGCGGCCAAAATTCTCGCTCCAGTTCATGCCGCCGCATTCCCAACTGTCTGTCTCGAGCTGCTTTAACACTGTGCCTGCAAGCGGGCCTGCCTTTTTAAGCAGCGGATCAACCACCTGATCCCAATAGTTGTTGAAAGCGTCTTCGCTGAGATAATCCAGCACATGGCCTTTCCAGTTATCGCTCGATGTGGCGACGTGGGCTTTAGTCGGTGTGTATCCGATTCGCAGTATAATCCACTCACCTTTCGGGACTTGCCACCGCAGGATACCCTCAGTGCCGAGTTTACCGCTGATAACGAGTATATCTTCGAGCAGGGTGTCTTGCTCACCTTTTTCCGCCGGCACATCATTGAGCAGGAACCGGCAGTCAGGCGCTGAGCCGCCAAGCTCTTTTGATCCTGTTTTGGCGCTGAGGTCTTTGATTGGACGGCGTTCTTTATTATCCGGTTTTGGGTATGCAAGTACGCATATGTCTCGATAAAAGCCGTAATTACATTGCGGCAGGGGTAATTCCCCCTCGAAGTTCCGCCGACCGCTGATTGAAATCTCCGAGAAGGTTAACTGTTTGGCGGCGTTTTCCAGTGTTACGCCGGGGCCGCCGAGGTTCCAGCCGCTCTGGATCGAGAGGCCAAGCTCCAGCGAGAGGCGTTCTGCTTCATGCAGGGCGTGCAGGAAAAGCTCTGTCCATTCAGGTCCGGAGAACATCGGCCCGTTGGGTACGGGGTTGTCCGGGCCCCAACGCAGTTCTGTGCCGGCGTCAAATATCATCGCACCGCTGAATCCCTTCTCATGCATTGCTTCAAGATCCTGTGTTATCGACTCCTTTGTAACGTTGCTGTTAAGCCACCACCACCAGCATCTTACCCCGGTATCACGCGGCGGGTCTTGAAAATCAGCTACCAGCCCAGAAGCACAAGAGAGCGATACAAAGGCAAATGCAGCAAAAAGGAATATTGATACTTTAGAAATATTTTTGAAATCATTGATTGTTTTCATTAATACTTTATTATACTTATATTATGTAGAATATGTCTAAAGAAATTACAGTTTTTTTAAGAAAAGTTTCTGATTTTCACTAATAGTGATTTTAATGGTGAGTTGTGATTTTTCAACATTATTTGCAATTTATGGCGGCAAATGTAAATTGATGAGGCTGATATATACTTAAAAAACTTTTCTTAGTGCCGGGTTTATAAGCATCACGTTTGAAATTTATTTTTCAGAATTGTTTCTCTCAACAAAAATAATTTTGTAAACCTTTACTGCAAATGTGTTTAGATTTTTTTCTTTGATGTCGGCGATTCTGTTCTTATAATATAGGAAATTTCAAGAGTTGTTTTAAAAAATGAAAAGTATTTTCGCTCATTCTGGACACGGGGAATGTTAAGCATCTTTGCAGTTTTCTCTTCTTTGTATTTCATCAGTTGAGATAGATGTCCGGATTTTAACTTTTACAGCATGATTTTCCGTCTTTGGGTGAATGAAAATTTAAACAATGTTTAATTTAAAGGAGGTTCAGAAATGGACAAATTGTACAAAATTTTAATTTCAGCCGGTCTTGTGCTGTTCGTTTCAGCAGGAGTCTATGCAGGACCCTATTTTTCGGCAAGCAGCTACCAGGAATGGCAGATGCTTCTTGATCCGATGCCTGACGCGAATTTCATCAGGCCCTCTGACCCGGTCATGTGGCAGGAATTCGAGATTCAACGAGCTGAATTCATGGTCGAGGGTGAGCCCATACCCAAGGCTGAGTTTCTGGATCCGGATCTGTTTGTGTTTGAGGGTGACCCTTTAAATCCCGAATATCCGGATGAACCGGGGCTTATAATGGCATGGGGCGAACAGGATATGCCCGAAGGCGATTACAGTTCAGGCTATCACGTTGTTTACGGAGTTGACCCTGACCTTAGCAGCAGTATTATCAGTCTTGCTGTACATCCCCCCGCAGCGATAACAATGGTTGCTTTCGGCCTGACCGACGCGGCTGGTAATCAGTGCAGCTGGACATGGTATGTTCCGGCAAATATCCCATCAACACCTCCGGGATCGCCAACCACCATTACTATTAATACTAACGATATACCAGGGATGGGTATCAATTCCTCATCACCGGCCTGTACGACCTTCTCCTGCCATCCCAGCTTCGATATAACCCAGGTCGTATCACTGTTTATCAACGAGACTTTCCATAATACTCCCGGTGTTTTTCCGCCTCCGCCTCCTGGACAGACGACTAAATTCTATTGGAACGCATGGGATTCTGTGTCGGTACAGCCATACACGCCGCCCCAATCGGCTTATAAAGGCTACCACGTCAAATACAGCCAGAAGCCGTATGAGATGGAGCCCGGAATGATCTACGGCTGGGATCAGGCATCGCAGTTCTACTATGACCCTGAGGGGCAGGCACTGGTTTTCATGGCGGCAGATGACTGGGTCTGCTCTGACCCCAGGCCGGTAACGGATTTCCACTGGTGGGGCTCGTTCAAAGGCTGGACAGAAGATGTACCACCGACAATAGTTCCGGATTACTTCCTGATTGGAATCTGGCGGGATGTACCTTCCAATCCGGACATGCCCTTTAGCCATCCAAGAGAGCTGTTATGGGTTCATCACTGCGACAAGTGGGTATGGAACTACGCCGGCATAGACATTGACCCAAAATGCGAATACGAGCCTGATTTAATTGATCCGGATTACTTTGCTAAAATTGGCCAGTATTTCCTTGAGTTCCCGCCGTGCGAGATCGATGAAACTTGTTTCCAATTTAATCAGCTTCTGAGCGAAGACGAGTACTTTAAACAGGAAGAAGGCGAAAACATCTACTGGCTTAGTATCGCCGCTGTTTATAAGGATATCCCTGACCCGCGTCAGATACCGCATCCGTGGGGCTGGAAAACCAAACCTTACGACCCGGACAAGGCACCTGATGTCGCGGTTATCATCAATGATATCGACAAATGGCCGCCGCAGCCGGGCATTACTAATGTAACGGGTTTTAAACCGATCCTTCTCCCAAGCGAAAAAGAGCTTCGGCCAGAGCCATTCGATCTATGCTTTGAGCTGACGACAAACCAGAAAGAGCCGGGAACCTGTTACGATATCGAAGGAGATATCAACCACGATTGTATTGTCGATGTTGCAGATTTCAGGGTTCTTGCCGGGGACTGGCTGACGACAAGTACACCGTAACCAGATACTCAACAGGAGTTTAATGAAAGCCGGGCACGTATAAGTGCCCGGTTATTCAAAATTTGTGAGATTACTTTTGTTTAGAAGGTTTCTCTCATTTTTTCGCAGTAGTATTTTACGTTGTCCCACTCTGCGTCTGGTGCAAGACGGTGGTCAGGGCAGGGGATATAGCCGCCGAGTTCAACAAGCGGTCTGAGCCGTTCGATTTCGGCGTCGATAGCCGCGCGGTCTCTGGCGAATACAGTTTTGTTCATGCCGCCCACGCCGCGGAGTTCTTTGCCGTACTGCTGCCGCCATGGAGCTATACTGGCGTTCCAGGTGCCTACTTCTATGGGGAACATAGTGTTTACGCCGTTTTCCAGCCAGATTGGCACCAAAGCGTCAATCATGCCGTCGCAGTCGAGCGAGACTATGTTTATGCCGTGGTCATTGAGCATCGAGGTTGTTTTCTTGTAATACGGGCCGACCTTTTCTTCAAAGAATGACGGCGTAACTAGCGGGCCATTTTTGAAGCATATGTCCTCCCAGTAGTGGCCGAAATCGAATTTACATCCTTTCTTCAGCGTGTATTCGACACATTTATACGCCAGATTCGCGACGGTTTCTATAATCTCATCGAGCAGCTCCGGATCGTCCATCATCATATAACTGGCACCGACAACTCCCAGCCAGTTGCGTATGGTGCCGAACATGCTGCCGCAATGTATGCCCGAGAGCGTGTCTGGGTTTTGCAGGTATTCAAGGCCGCCCTGGTCAAACCGTTTGTATTGCTTTCCAGTGTTGACCAGCGATTTTTCGATGCGGTCGGGGCTGAATTGTAGTTTTGGCAGGTAGTACTGCTCCCAGCTGCGGCGGTCTTTGAGGGTGTGGTCTATTTCAGCGGGTATTGAGCCGGCACCTTCTTTGTGCAGAACAACCGTTCCGTCACCCTGAAGCAGCTCTTCCGAGCCGTCGGGGTGAACCTTGAGCACCTTGCTTTCAAAAAGCGGTATCAGACCGACATTAGGGGAGTACGCCGCCCCCCAGTTCAGGTCGAAGCCGAGAATTTCGGCAAGCTCGGTATCCTCCGGTGAGCCGTCCGCCCAGTTTCTGGCGATCTCCTTTGAAATATGTCCCTGGCCGGCCCATTTATCCAGCGTGTCATACCAGTAACCGAAATGGACAACCGGAACGCGGTCTGCTTGCTCATAATTCAAGATAGCCATTACTCTCTGACGGTCGTTCATCATAAACTCCATGTAAAATAATAATATTTTTAAGATTAAATGCCTGGTCAAAAACCTTGTTAAGTTTTATGTTTTAAGATTGTAAGGGCATTTTTCATTATTACAATGTATGTGAATAAAAAATAAATGTATATAAATAAGGTTTCTGCGTGGATACAGGAAGTTTTACAATATCATCGTTCGTTCATTTCGCCAACTGGATAGATGTGGCGGGTTCCTGCCAATGGGGCCCGCGGCTGCTGCAGGACTACGAACTTATCTGTATTATTGAGGGGCAATTCACGTTTTCAGATGCAGGGCACAGCTATTCACTGGCACCTAATGATATCCTTTGCATTCCTCCGGGCTTAGAACATGTTTTTCGCTCTGAGACTGCCGGCGTAATAAGCTGTGTGCATTTTGATCCTCCGACAGAAACCAAATTAAAGGAATCTGCCCATCGGACAAAGTTGAGCGTAACACCGGAGTTTGTTACAAAACCTGACAGACCCGATTTTTACGTTAACATCTTCAAGGAAATTGCTTCTGACTTTTCCAGCCACGGCCCCTCAAACTATCGCAACTGCTGTTTGCTATTCAGCAGTCTGTGGGCCAAACTTGCCGGCTACTGGGGAAAATCCGAAGGCGATCCTGTTTCTGCCAAGGTGCGTGCAATGACCGACTACATCAAACGGAATCTGCTTCGCGGCGTTGACAGGAATAGCCTGGCGGAAAATTTCGGGTACACGCCGGAGTATGTTAACTATCTTTTTAAAAAGGAATTATCGCTTACACCCAGCCGATTCATAATGCGTGAAAAGATTTTTATCGCATTCAATATGATCCAGAACGAGGCCGGCACTCTTGCCGAGATAGCCGAACATCTTGGTTTCTATGACCAATACCACTTCTCAAAACAGTTTAAGAACATTTTCAAACGCCCGCCGAGCAGCTTTAAGCCGCAGAAACCGGATTGAAATATTTGATAAATATTTTTTTGAAAGAAACTTATGATAAGAATCAGGGATATTATCCTGCCTTTTGACCACCAGCCAGATCATTTACAAAAGCTCATTCTCCAGCGTCTTGGAATCAGCCGTGACCAGCTCAATGGTTTTACGGTGGTTTCAAGAGCTATAGATGCCAGACGAAAACACAGAATCACAGCCGTCTATGCCGTTGACGCGGATGTTGTGAACGAAAGCGAAGTTTTGAGCCGGTTTGCCGGAGATAATCATATAAAGCCTTCTCCGAATTCGAGATATATCATTTCTCCCTCATCGAAATACTCAGGTGTTCGTCCCGTAGTTGTCGGCAGCGGCCCCAGCGGTATGTTTGCCGCGTTGATTCTCGCTCAGCAGGGCTGGAGACCTGTGCTGATAGAAAGGGGTAAAAGGGTCGGCGCCCGGATACGGGATGTCCGCAGATTCTGGCGCGGCGGTGAGCTCGATCCTGAATCAAACGTTCAGTTCGGCGAGGGAGGCGCCGGCACTTTTTCGGACGGCAAACTTACCACCCAGATAAAAGACCGGCAAAACCGCTCAAGAAAAGTACTTGAGGAGTTTGTAAACGCCGGCGCTGGGCCGGAAATACTTTATCAGGCTAAGCCGCACATAGGAACGGAGAATCTGGTTAAAATTGTCAGAAATATCCGTAAAACTATAATATCTCTCGGCGGCGATGTTATGTTCGAGAAAAAACTTACAGGCATAGAGGTAAAAGACGGCCGCGTATCTTCAGCAATAATCAACGGTTCGGAAAAGATCGATACCGGCATTATTGTCTTGGCTCCTGGGCATAGTGCCAGGGATACATTTGAAATGCTTGCGGCTTTAGGTATCCCCATCGAAGCCAAACCGTTTTCGATCGGGGTTCGTATAGAGCACCCGCAGTCTCTCATAGATTCTTCTCAATACGGTGTTTACGCATCTTCTCCCGGGCTTGGCAGGGCAGAGTACAAACTCGTTGCACACTGCGGCAACGGACGAAGTGCATACTCATTCTGCATGTGTCCCGGCGGCGAGGTGATCTCTTCCTGTTCTGAGCCGGGCTGCCTGGTAACCAACGGGATGAGCTATTTTTTGCGAAACCGCCACAATGCCAACAGTGCATTGCTTGTTGGTGTTGCGCCGGCGGATTTTGCCGGTTCGGGACCGCTTGCAGGTGTTGAGTTTCAGAGAAAATGGGAGCGGAGAGCCTTCGAGCTGGGAGGTTCAAACTACTTTGCCCCGGTACAGCTGGTTGGTGATTTTCTCGGCAAAAGGGCTTCTGTATCAATGGGTTCCGTGCTGCCAAGCTACACTCCCGGCGTAACACCTTGCAGCCTTGATGATTGCCTTCCTGATTTTGTCACCCGGACGCTCAGAATGGCTTTGCCTCTGATGGATCAAAAACTTAAAGGTTTTGCGATGCCAGAGGCAGTGATGACAGCCCTCGAATCACGGAGTTCGTCACCTATACGCATCGTAAGAAACGACTTACTGCAAAGTCCCGCACTTGCCGGCTTATATCCTGCCGGAGAAGGGGCGGGCTATGCCGGGGGCATAATGTCAGCCGCGATAGACGGCATAAAAATAGCTGAAGCTGTGATTAACGCGGTCTAAAGAAAGTCTTTGGCAGCCAGACCTGTTTTTGTTGCTTTTAAGGGTGATTTAAAGGCAATGCCGGCGAAGGGACTTGAGCCCCCAACCTCTGGTTTTGAATCTTTACCACACCCCCGGGCCCTTTTTGTTTTTACTATAATACTTAGCCCCCTGCCGGGATAAAGTGTTTTTCTGTATGCACATACATAGCAGCAAACGTGAGAAGAGTTCAGGGGTAACCTGAAAATTTCTTGACATGACAACTAATAATGGTACTATATTCTTGTGTCAAGTGTTGAAACAGTTTTAAAAAAGATGCGTAGTAATCCTGCTAACGTCCGCTTTTCTGAGTTGTGTAAGGTTTGTGAGCGATATTTTGGCAATCCACGACAATCGGGAAGCAGCCACAGGGTTTATAAAATGCCGTGGCAGGGCGATCCGCGTGTAAATATCCAAAACGACAAGGGCAAGGCAAAGGCGTATCAGGTAAGACAGGTATTAAAAGCAATTGAAAGGTTAAACGATGAAAGCCGATAAATATACATACAAAGTCACATGGGTACAGGAAGACGGTGAGTACGCGGGGCTGTGTGTAGAGTTTCCAAGCCTCAGTTGGCTGGCAAAGACACCGGAAGCGGCACTGCGTGGTGTCCGTAAGGTTGTGAGCGGGGCTGTTGCAGATATGCGGGCTAACGGTGAAGACATACCAGAACCATTGGCAACCCACAAGTTTAGCGGTAAGTTTCAGGTGCGTATCCCGCCTGATGTTCATCGCAACTTAGTCATAGAAGCCGCAGAGGAACATATCAGCTTAAACCGTCTTGTTAGTGCGAAATTAACAAAGCAGGGTTAATAACAATCGCCGCCCTCAGTCGAGAGTGTAAAGGGTCTGTTCATTTAACTGTGTAAAAGGTCTTTTATCCCTGATATGAACGCGTCAAATAACAGCCAAAAAATGACCGGTACAGATGATAAAATTACCGCTGAAAAAACTTGCACCCCAGCTTGCACCTTTTCCAGAAAATCAGGGGATTTTTACGCCATATCACGGCATAATACAAGAGGCAAAACAGGCGTTTCAATGCAAAGCCAAAACCCGCTTAATGCACTAAAAAACCCCGTTTTCGATAGTGAAAACGAGGCTTCAGGTGTAATGCCGGCGAAGAGACTTGAACTCCCAACCCCTGGTTTACAAAACCAGTGCTCTACCAATTGAGCTACACCGGCTGACTAAGAATCAGAGCGGCAATTATATTTTTAGAGAATACTTTATCAAGTGAAAAAATATTTTTTTGGAGTCTTGGGCTACTTTTCTAACGGCTTGATCCGGAACTTTTTCTCAAAAACATCTTCAAAGTCGAACACATCAACAAAGTCCTGTATGGTGTCGCCAGGCTGAGAGCTCATAAGTTTATTGTCTATCATTAGATAGACAATCTCGCCAAAGTCAAGCGTTTCTTCTACTCCCCAGCGTTTTAGCACAATACGGGTCATGTATCCCCAGCGGTCCAATGCAAGTTCAGCTATCGAACTTGAGAGCTCTTTACCGGAAATATGACGGTCAGCCGGATATTTTACATTTTTTCTGAGTTTTGTTACGGCATGTTCAAGGCCGTCGCAAACTAAAAAGAATGCATCAGGGTGATACCTGCTGTCAGTTTTTGCCAGCTTTCTTATTTCTGTTCTTTTGTCTTTGCCGTTCATTTTTGCTTGCTTTTTAATGGACTCTTTGCCCCGGCACAGCTCCCTTATCGGGGCTTAGCATGAAGACATTCTCTCCGCCCGGCCCGGATGCAAGTATCATACCCTCTGAAACGCCAAATCGCATTTTCCGCGGCTTGAGGTTCGCCACACAGACTACAAGCCTGCCAACGATATCTTCCGGCTTGTACGCCTTTGATATGCCGGCGAAAACGTTTTTCTCTATTCCGCCTATATCAAGGGTTATCTGGAGCAGTTTGTCCGCTCCCTCAACGTGTTTGGCGTCTGCGATTCGCGCAACACGCAAATCAACCTTCATGAATTCATCAATTGTGCACTCATCGGCAATAGGTTCATCAAGGGTTATTTCTTTTTCGGGTAAATTTTCAGACTTTGATTCTTCTGTCATAGCTTCAATGTTTTCCATGTCAATTCTCTTTGTAAGGTGTTTAAAATCATTGATTTCGTGATCGGAGAGTATGTTTTCAAGATTGCTGAAACTGAGAGGTTCGATATTGAGAAACTCTTCAACTTTCGCAGCGAAACCCGGTATTACCGGTTTTAGATAGCCGGCAATTATCCTGACGGCATTAAGTACTGTGCTGAGCGTCCTGCGGGTTGTTTCCGTATCGGTCTTGACCGTAACCCAGGGCTGAAGGTCGTCAATGTATTTGTTTACATCATCTGCGAGCCTGTTAATCAGCCTGACCGCGGCACTAAATCGGCGGTTTTCGTATTCCAGGGCTATCTGGTCTTTCATATTTAGAAGGGCGGCTATCAGCTCGCTGCCGCGTTCGTCAGACTTGCCGATAATTCCGCCGAGTTTCTTTTTCAGCATTGGAGCACTTCGGCTTGCCAGGTTGGCTAATTTTCCAACCAGCTCTGAATTTACACGGTTGGCGAAATCCTGATAATTCAAATCAATATCGTCAAGACCGTCAGAGAGCTTCGCCGCGTAATAATAGCGAAGATGTTCGGGGTTGAGATGCTTGAGGTAAGTTGACGCCTTTATGAAGGTGCCCTTGCTTTTGCTCATTTTCTGGCCGTTTACTGTTAAGAATCCGTGCACACAGAGTTTTTGGGGAAGTTTAAACCCAGAACTCATCAGCATTGCCGGCCAGAACAATCCATGAAAAGTGATAATATCTTTGCCGATAAAATGGTATATTTCTGAATTATTCCATTCTTCTCTAAAATTTTTGCACCGGCCGTCAAAAAAGTTTTTTATAGAGGCCAGATATCCAATTGGGGCATCCATCCAGACATAAAAGTACTTATTGTCTTCGCCGGGGATCTTGAACCCAAAATAGGGCCCGTCCCGGGAGATGTCCCAGTTGCGGAGGCCCTCCGCCATCCACTCCTGCAGTTTCGAGGCGACCGGCTTGCTGGCATATTCGTTAAGATGCTTTTGCAGTCTGTCCTGGTATTTATTCAGTGTGCAGAAGTAATGGAGGCTTTTCTTTCTTGTCGGAGTCTCTCCGCAGACCGAGCAATGAGGATCTTTAAGTTCGGTGCTTGAATACGCAGCGCCGCAGTTGTCGCATGAATCGCCATACTGATTATCAGCTCCGCATTTTGGACAGACCCCGCGTATAAACCTGTCAGGAAGAAACATACTGCATTTTTCACAGTATGCCTGCTCAATAGTTTTAGTGGCTATTGCGCCGTCCTCTTTCATGTGATTATAGATTTCGACGCTTAACTCGTGGTTCTCCTGCGAGTGGGTGGTGTAGTAATTGTCAAACTCAATCTCAAATGCCGCAAAGTCCTTTTTATGTTCGTCCTGAACCTTTGCGATCATATCTTCAGGGGTTATGCCCTGTTTGGCAGCACTGATCATAACAGGAGTTCCGTGCGTATCATCTGCACAGAAATAAAAGCATTCATTTCCCATCATTTTCTGGAACCGCACCCAGATGTCAGTTTGAATGTATTCTACCATATGACCAATGTGTATAGGGCCGTTAGCATATGGCAAAGCTGATGTTACGAGTATTTTGCGTGTCATTTTTCTGCCTCTGGCTGTTCTTGCTGTTTTTTATCTATGGTCGTTTTGTCTTCGTTTTGCTTTTCCTGGTCACTTCGCGGCGGTTCTGGCTGCTCATCTGACCTTTCGTTTGGAACATCCTTGTTCTCGTTGCCGTTAGAGGCTCTCTTGCCCTTTCCTGAAGCCGAGCCTTTTGGTTCGGGGCTGTTGTTTTCAGAACGGTTGTTGCTGTTTCTGTCTTTTTGCCGATAATTTTTCTGATCATCTCTGTCTGATTTCGGCAGTACTTCAATGTCTTCAACATTGAAAGCATTGACAGTGCCGTCTTCATGTCTGACCACAACAAGCTGAGTAATTATCTGAACGTCTGTTACCTGTCCTATCCCCAACGGAGTTTGTACGCGGGATGAACGATTTGGCAGCCGTCTCTTGAGTTGGGTGTATGTTTCGTCTTCGTACCTTAGACAGCACCGCAAGCGGCCGCAGTGACCTGAAATTTTTGACGGATCAAGAGTGGCCTTCTGCACCTTTGCCATTCGCATATTTACCGGCTTGAGGATTTTGAGAAACTGTCTGCAGCAGCAGGGCTGTCCGCAAGTCTCAATGTCGCTTATAAGCCTTGCTTCGTCGCGGGCGCCGATCTGTCTCATTTCAATGCGTGTCTGGAATTCCCTTGCAAGCTGTTTTACAAGCTCTCGAAAATCAACGCGGCCGTCACTGAGGAAGTAGAAAATGACCCGCTCACCGCCGAAAATATGTTCACAGTCAACCACTTTCATTTGGAGGCCAAGTTCCCTGGCAAACTCCTGGCAGCGTTTCATTTCGTTTTTTGCGTTGTTATTTATGTGTTTTTCTTCAGAAAGATCCTGTTCGTTAGCTATCCGAACAAATTTACCGCCGCGTCCTAAAGGATATTCTCCCTGCTGGGTTTCATAATAATCTTCAAGACTGCCGCAATTTAGACAGAAATTGCCTTTTTTGCTGTTGCAGGCGCCAATGAGAGTGCCCAGTTCCAGACCCCGTTCAGTTTTTATAACTACGCGGGTCGGCCTTGCAGGCAGCTCGGTAAGGTTATGTTCAAACAGACCGATGTAGCCTATGTTTCCGTATCTGACCAACATTCGGTTCTGTTTTGATTTATCGTTCTTTGCCATTTTTTTACCTTGATTATATTGAAAGACAAGAGGCAAAAGCCGCTAACCTGCGCAGGGTTAGCTTCTTATGCCTCCCGAGTATATTTTACATTCTAAATTCCTGATTTTCAGCGGATTATATCAGAACTTACATAAGTTAGCAATAGTTCCTCGAAATTTAGTTTTTCATTCACTGAACGGTCAACCCATCTCAGGTTTTCGTTGCATTTTTCCACGAATCTTGCTGCCGCTACAGGGTTTATGGTTTCTGTGTAACTGTTCAGCAGGTCTGACTGATCTGTATTGACAATGAAATCAACGCCTGATGAAAGTCTTAGCAGGTCTGAAAAAGCGGAGATGATTATGTTTATCATCATTCTTTGAGCTCTGCGGGAGAGATCCGACTTGCTTGTCTCGCTGTAAAGCTGAGCCAGCAAAGCGGATACGTTTTTTACCTGCTGAGAGATCCAGTCTGCAAACTCGAGGGTTTCGGGCAGTTTAAGCTCAAAAACCATTTTAATCAGATTCTGTTTCATTTTAAAGCAGTCGAACTCCTGGTTTTTGAGTTTTGCCGCTTCTAACGATTCGCCGAGACTGCCCTGTGTAAAGCCGGCCCAGTAAAGAGCTTCTTGTTCCCGGCATCCCTGATCAACCAATCGGGATACTATCAGCCGGCGGTCAACCATACCGAACCGCACCTGTTGACAGCGTGAGTGTATTGTAGGCAGCAGTCTGTCGGGCTTGGAACACAGAAGTATTATTGTGCAGAAGGTCGGCGGCTCCTCGAGAGTTTTCAGGAGTGCGTTCTGACTGAAAGCATTCATCTTTTCCGATTCACTCACGACAAAAACTGTATGTTCAGACTTAACAGGCTTCATGTTTACTTTGTCGATAAGATATTCCTGTACAACATCTTTTGGCATATCAACCGGTGAAGTTCTTGAGCTGTAGCTCTTTGATGAAAACTTCACTAACTCCTTGTAAATATGATTGAAGTCTGGATGGCCATTGCCCTCAAACAGCAGGCATGAATCACATTTTCCGCATGAATCAAGAAATGGCCGGCTGTTTACTTCTGTTCGAAGGGGGTTGCGGCATAAAATAGTTTTTGCTAATTCTCTTGCCGTTAGATACTTACCTATGCCTTCCGGTCCAGAAAAAATGTACGCCTGCGCCAAACGGTTGCTTGCGAGCGAGCGTTGCAGCCGCGAAATTGCTTTGTCTTGACATTTTATGTCTATTAAACTCATAGGAATATGCTATTATAAATCAAAGTTATACGTGAGATTTCTGTAATTTATCAAGTGAGCCGGTCAAAATCTCTATTTCTGAGTCTTTATAAATCACAGAATAACAATTAAACCGGCTAAAAATAATATACAATATTAAACCAAAGATGCCAGATAATCCCAGCTTTTTATTGTTGAAATTACGCGGGGTTCTGGGTTTCTATTTGTGTGCCCAAAGTAAAGCTATATGCCGATGCTTTATATAATTTGAATATCGTTACCTTCAAAGCAACGGGCAAGGGATGCGACGGGCTTTGAGAGCAGCATTCAGTTTGTAATGTAACTTGTTGTAAAGCAAGATATTTATTTACTGAAACATTTTTCGATGTGCTCTTTGTCCGAGGGTTTGGTAATTAATGTCAGAACTATGAAAACCAACAGGGACAGCGGCAGAGCGACAAAGCATGGATCGACGTTCGGCCAGTTGTGGTGTCCCTCAAGGATTGAGGTTTTTCCGTCCGTAACTATCTGGACCAGACCGATGGCAACAGCTTCCTTTGATTTTACCAGCAGCAGCCAGAATATGGTAACCGCAACACCCGTTAACATTGAGCCTATCGCCGCAATTTTTGTTACACCCTTGAAGTAAAGCCCGCCAATCAATGCAGGCAGGAAAGATGAAAGGCAGACACCAAAAAATATGGCTGTAGCACGGGCAACAATGTAGCCTCCCCGGGTAATAAGACTAAGCCATATAGCGATTAACATGCCAACCAGGATACTTATTCGGGTTACATTAACTGCGGAAGCCTTCTTGTTAGTCAGCATCACAAACACATCGTGCCCGAAACTGCTGCCAAGAGTGTGGAACTGGCTCGATAAAGTGCTCATTCCCGCAGCAAGAAGCGTCAAAAGCAGTAGAGTGCCAAACCATTTTGGCAGTGCCGAGCCGATAAATTCAGGAATTATACTGTCTGTGTTAAGCATCCATTTATCTTGACCAAAAGAGGTTACAGACCTCATAAAAGCTGTCGCCCGAGGTTTGACCTCTATCATGCCGTTTTCCAGATAAGAAATCTCAGCTTTTGGCAGAATTGGCCGTGTATCGCCTACAACTTGACCATCTTTAACTATTTCAATACCGTTGGCTATTATGTGAACGTCCGGGGCAAGGTCCCCGTTAGTGTCTATATGCAAAAGCCTGCACGGGATAGTCTTTTCTTCAAGCCTGGTCTTTTTCGCGATTACGGCTGTTTGTTCATCAGCGATGAGTTTTCCCGTAATAACCTCTTTATTATAGAAGTATGCGTTAGATAGGCTTGCCACAACAAAAGCGGTTCCGGTCATCAGCAGGATAAAGATAGAGCCGATCATGACACCCCTGTTAAGCTCCTGCTGTCCTTTAACTGTCATAAAACGGACGCTGAGCTGAGGCTGAGCCAATACTCCAAAGCCTACGCCGCATACAATACTTGAGATGAGAATCCACCACAGATCGTATTTAGGATCGCCCCAGCCGAATTCGGGCATTCTTGTCCAGCCTCTGTGGCCTATGGCTTTGAATCCAACAAATACCTGGTCACTCATTGCCGTCACCTCTTCGTGGGCCGCGGTAATGCCGCCAAACATTTTATAGCTCATGAAAAGCAACGCAACCATAGAGATCAGCATTATCGTTCCCTGAAGAGCGTCTGTGTACATAACTCCCTTTAATCCTCCGCTTATTACATACGCGGCAACGATTGAACCAAAAAGAAACAGAGCAACGTTGTAATTGATTTGGAAATGGGATGTTATGAATTCACACCCGCCTATGAGAACCGCGGCCGAATAGAGAGGAATAAAAATAGTTATGATCAGTCCGGCCAGTATCTGAATTGATTTACTCTGGTATCTCTTGCCAAGCAGCTCTGCAAAAGTATGTGCACCGAGATGGTGCCCCATACGCCGCGTACGTCCGCCAATGAAAACGAAACTTATAAAGATGCCTACAAAAATGTTCAGCACAGTCAGCCACAGTGTTCCCATACCGAACATGCCGGCAACACCTCCAAAGCCCACAATGGCACTAGTTGAGATGAATGTTGCTCCGTAACTCATAGCCATTACAAATGGGTGGGCATTGCGGCCGGCTACAAGATAGTCTGCCGTGTTTTTAGTTTTTTTGTACCCTAACCATCCAAGGCCAAGAATAGCAAGAAGATAAATAAAAACAAGAATCAATTCAAAACCAGAAGTCGCGGCTAATACAGACCCCATACTACCTACCTTTACAGTTAAATAATACTCATGTTTTATGTACCTACGTTGCTTTGTATAGTAACTTTTTCTAAGTGTAATTCAAGCAAAAAACATAAAGTTGGTATAATTATTTTTATGAGGCAAATTTTCAAGGTCTTGCGTATTATAATATTCTCGATTCACAACATAAATGAACCGGATTTTTTTAAGTGATTTATTCAAATGAAATTATCCCGTTAACTGCCGAGGGGGAAATCTCTATTGTCAGTGTTTAGTAATATGCACGGATGTATTGAAAGAAAATGTTTATAACACAAAAAAGTTTTGATGTATCAAAAACGCATGTTATAATTCAATAAAATATGTTTTATTCAGATAATTGATGTGGCAAATATAGATTTTCAGACAAAGATAGTTACCGGACAAACTGAAAACA
This sequence comes from Limihaloglobus sulfuriphilus, assembly GCF_001999965.1. GTDB lineage: Bacteria > Planctomycetota > Phycisphaerae > Sedimentisphaerales > Sedimentisphaeraceae > Limihaloglobus > Limihaloglobus sulfuriphilus. The sequence continues at coordinate 561,691 of NZ_CP019646.1, forward strand.
CACTTTCACAGCGTGTTTATAGTCTTTTATGCGACGAAATAGTCAACGGTGAGCTTGTTCCGGGAGAGAGACTTACCCGAAGAGGGCTTAGCAAACGTCTTGGGGTCAGCCAGAATCCCGTTACAGAGGCGCTGATGCGGCTTGAACGGGACGGTTTTGTGGAAAATAAACCGCTCTACGGCTGCCGTGTCAGGGTGTTGACGATTGAAGATGTGGAAAACGATCAGATACTCCGCGAAGCAATTGAATGTCAGCTTGTAAGGCTATGCTGTGAATATGCTTGTAATTCAGACCTTGCAGCCCTGATGATGAGGGCGGCAGAGCTTGACAGAATCACCACACAGGGAGACCCTGAATCAAGGCTTGGAATGCGGCTCCATCTGGAGTTTCATATGCTTATTGGAGAGTTCGGAAAAAAATGCCCGTATCTCGTTAATGAGCTTGAGCGGGTTTGGCTCAGGAGTCTGATGCGGCTCAACTGGGTGAAAAGTGCGTTGTTCTGCGCTCTTCCTGAAGACTGGCATCAGCAGCTGGTAGAAGTTATTAAGGACCGCAACCCGGATGCCGCTGAGGCCAAAATGCGTAAACATGTAAAAATGAATGAACAGTACGATATTAAAACATTAGAGTTTTTAAACAGATAGAGGTAAAAATGAAACTGAAAGTTCTTGTAGAAGAAGGTATTTATCAACGTTCTTTAGCTGATTTCCAGCAAGCGGGAGATATAGATTTTGTGCCCGCCGCCCGTGAAGAAAAAGCCCTGGCCGAACAGGTCAAAAGTTCCCAATCGGCGGCAGTGTTACTGGCTACAGACAAATATACAGGCCCGCTCTATGATGCCCTGCCCGAGGGTGCTCTGATTGCACGCTACGGTGTCGGACATGACGGGGTTGACAAGGCAATAGCCGCGAAAAAACAACAACATGTTACAATAACTCCAGGTGTACTGGACGTTTCGGTAGCAGAACATGCTGTATTTCTGATGGGGGCACTCGCCCGCAATATCGCCGGCACTGATGCGGATATAAAAAAAGGCGGCTGGCTTAAATCTTCCGGCATAGAACTAAAGGACAAAACACTGCTCATACTCGGCTGCGGCATGATAGGCCGCCGTACCGCCCGAATAGCCAGTTTTGGTTTTGGAATGAATGTAATTGGTTATGATACGGCAGAGCTTGACGCCGAGCAGATGAGAAATGAGTACGGTATTGGCAAAATAGCGGCATCACTCGATGAAGTTTTGCCGGTTTGTGATTTTGTCTCGGTTCATCTGCCGTCTATAGAAGCGACCAGGGATTTCATTGATGCTGATTTTATTTCAAAAATGAAGCCCTCAGCTTTTATTGTAAATACAGCTCGCGGCGGCGTTTTAGATGAAGCTGCACTTTACGATGCGCTGGCAGGCGGTAAACTTGCCGGAGCGGCACTTGATGTGTTCAAGAAGGAGCCTTATGAACCGGCGCAGCCGCAAAAGGATCTTCGCAAACTCGATAATGTTGTCCTTGCCTCACATCTTGCAAGCAGCACTCTCGAGGCCTCATCACGCATGGCTCAATGTGTTATAAAAAACATCAGAGCATGGGCTAAAAAGGATTACAACAGCATGAATATTGTGACGGAATAAAACAAACCAGATGAAATCGGACGTAAATGACTGGGCTTTGGGCAATGCGGGAAAGATTCTCTCCAAAGAGACTCTTAATCATCCTGGAATAATCTCAAAAGTAAGCAGGCTTGATGTTTATGGAAACACACCAGAAGCCTATCTCAGGGCTTACGAGGCTCTGGGAATAGATATTATAAACCGTGTTCCTGCGGAAAACGCTCCTGCGCCGGCAGAATTCGCAGAGAAACGTTATCACCCTGATAAACCATATTCATTTACGTCACTGGGTGTTTATGATACAGCTTTTCGCGAAAGGTTTGAGGTTTCCAGCCCTGAAGATGTCTATTCTCTGGATATTGATTCTCTCAGGTATGACGATTTAATCGTACCTGTGCCGCATCCTTGCTCTCGTGATGACATCAAATTTCGAGAGAAACTGCTTGGCGGTACGGGCATGTATTACCCTATGCTGTACACTACACTTTTCATGTGGGCGGTTGAGACACTCGGCTGGGAAAATTTTATGGTAGCCGCCATAACGGAGCCGCAACGGTTTACCAGACATTTTTTTGAGCCGTGTGCGGAAAAGTCGCGAAGAATTGTAGATGAAATAGCAGAGGCGAGTGAAAATCCATTCATTTTTCTGCACGATGACCTTGCCGACGCCAACGGGCCGGTATTCCCGCTGGCCTGGTATGAGGATTGTATATTCCCGTTTTATAAGAAGATATTCGAGCCGGCAAAAAGGCGGGGCAAAAAGATAATCTTTGTAGCTGACGGTAATATGACCGTTTTTCTGCCGCGGCTGGTTGAATTGGGCGTTGATGGAATAATGTGCGAAAATCCCGCAACGCCTCTTGAGTCTGTAATGGAGCATTTCGGCGGCAGCGGCGGATATATTATTGGCGGAATCGACACGGCACGGCTTACGATGTCTTCACCTGATGATATAAGCTTAATGGTGCAGCAAGTTTACAACACGACAAGAGACTGTTCAGGTTTTGCCGTTTCAAGCTGCGGCGGTCTGCATGGAAATATACCAATGGAAAACTTAGATGCCTATTTTGATGCGAGAGTCCGTATAGGGGCTACGCCGGCAAATTGGCGAAATTATTTTGATTAACACGAAAGGATGATAAATTGAAAAATAAATTACGTAAATCACTTCTGGATAATGAAATAACACTCGGAGCTTGGATGCAGATAGGTCATTGCGGCATAGCTGAGGTATTTGCCAGGGCCGGTTTTGACTGGGTCTGCGTGGATCTTGAGCACGGGGCGATCGACCTCGAAACCATGACGGATATTTTCCGCACACTTGATGCTTTTGACTGTGTGCCGGTCGCGAGGCTGCCGCTTAATGATCCGGTGTGGATACACCGCAGTCTCGATGCCGGCGCCAGAGGCCTTATAATTCCCATGGTGAACTCCGCTCAGGAAGCCGACGCGGCGGTAACAGAGGCTAAATACCCTCCAAGAGGACGCCGCGGTTACGGTTACAGCCGCGCAAACATGCACGGGATGGATTTTGAAAGTTATATACAGTCCGCTAACGATGAGATTGCGATGATTATGCAGATTGAGCATAAAGACGCCATTGCGAATCTCGAGGAAATTGTCAAAGTTGACGGTGTTGACGGTCTGTTTATTGGACCGCTTGATTTAAGCGGTTCCATGGGGATAACCGGCCAAATGCAGCACCCTGATATGGTCGCGGCACTTGCAAGATACCGCAAAGTCGCCGAGAATGCAGGCCTTAGTTATGGTATGCATATCGTTCGGCCGGACGAGCAGAATATAAAATCAAACGTCGCAGACGGTTACACGATGATCGCCCTGGGGCTTGACAACGTTTTTATCGACGAGAGCTCCAAAGCAGCACTAAATGCCGTCGGCAGGAAAAGAGATTAGTATGTTTTATTCAATCGAACAGCGAGTAGAAAACTTTAAAAAGTTTTACAAGCGAGAGAATGACAGGCCGCTGCTGGGTTTTTTTGTAGAATCGGAATATCCGCTTCACAGGTACCCGGCTTCTAAATCATTGCCGCAAGGGAGGCCGCTTGCGCCGGACGATTTTGTTGTTGAAAATTATCTGGCCGACTATGATTCTCTTTTTGACCGGCATGAAGCCGCCGGGGGAGATTTTATCTGGGCGGCCAGTTCATTCTGGGGGATTCCGTGGATAGAAGCCGCTATGGGGTGCAAAATAATTGCAGACCACAATACCGGTTCAATACATGCTGAAACGCCTGCTGATTTTGATGGGGAAATGCCAGAGTTTGATATTGATAATCCCTGGGTTCAGAAAGGCATAGAGTATCTGGACAAAATTTCATCGCATTGCAATGGCAGATATCCCCTTGCCACTCCGAGGCTTCGCGGCATATCTGATGTTCTTGCCTGTCTATACGGGAATGAAAGTTTTGTCTTCAAGTTTTTCGAATCTCCGGAAAAAATCGATGAACAGGCTGCAAAAATTACCGATTTCTGGATCAGTTTTGCCAAAACGCAACTTGAGCATATTCCTGAATTTCACGGAGGTATCGGCTCATTCTATTATAATATGTGGGCACCGGCCGGCACTGTATGGCTCCAGGAAGATGCGGCAGCCCTGTTGAGCCCCGATATTTTCCAGCGGCATATCCTCGGCTGCGTTAAACAAATAGTTGCCTCTTTTAACGGCTCTATTGTTCACATGCACCCCACAGGATATTATCCTTATGCGGAATACCTGCCCACAGATATGCTGGCTCTCGAACTGCATATTGACGAGGGCGGCCCGTCTGCCGAAGAACTTTTTGAAGTCCACAGCAAAATACTGGCTCACAAGCCGCTGCTCGTCTGGGGAGCTATACCGGAAAAAGACCTTGACTGGATATTTTCAAAATTGCCGGCAAAAGGGCTTGCTGTTCTGAACGCACTCGACAGGAAGCAGTTAGAATCAGGTGAAAATGAACGTTTATATGAGAAGTATATACAATGATGAGCTCAAAAGAACGATTTGCCGCCGCACTATCCCACAGAGAGCCTGACAGGGTGCCGATAGATTATCTTGCATCACCGCAGGCTGACGCGGCCGTAAAGAAATATTACGACATAAATACCGAAACAGAACTGCTCGATATACTCGGCAGCGATTTTTATTATCTTTCTTGCAGAGATATTTCTCAAAATGAATCCTGCCTGCCGTTTTATCGCGGCAGCAGAGCAAAGATTGACGGAGAGAGGCGTATTTGCCCTTTCGGGATAGAATGGCAAAGGGGGGCGTATGACTCAAAATTCGCGGTTGATGATTCAATTCAAGGCCCCCTCAAAAATGCCCAGAGTGAGAGTGATATACTTGAATACAGCTGGCCTGAGGTAAGCGAGTTTGATTTTTCCGCTTTCGGCAGCGAGATTGAGGCGAACAGAGGGCGGGTGATCGTCGGCGGTTTCTGGTCGGGGATTCTTGGCGACTGCTACAGAATGATGGGATTCGAGAATTTCTTGCTGAATATAGCTCTGAAACCTGACATGGTCAAAACATTGATCAACAGAATGACCGATTTCTACTTAGAAATGAATAACAGTCTATTTACACTTTTTAAAGGTAAAATTGATATCTGGTTTTTTGGCAATGATTTCGGCTCTCAGTCAGGTCTGCTTTTCAGCAGGGAAATGATAGAGGAATTTTTTGTTCCGGGAATCAGAGTCTTGAGCGATAATGCCAAATCTCACGGATTAAATGTTATGATGCATTCATGCGGCGCAATATCAGAGGTTGTACCGATGTTTATTGATGCCGGAGTCGAGATAATTGACCCTGTACAGGTTACAGCTGTTGGAATGGACCCGCAGAGCTTAAAAGATTCCTGCGGGGACAAAGTTACGTTTCACGGAGGTATTGACACCCAACATCTTTTGCCAAACGAAGATGCCCAAAGAGTTTATGCCGAATCCAGAAGAATAATCGACATAATGTCAGCAGGCGGCGGTTATATATTTGCCCCGAGCCAGATTCTGGGCGGAGATATTCCCGCGGAAAATATTGATGCTATGTACAGGGCGGCAAGATCCTGTTAAAGCAGCGGGCGTAATTTTTTTGTATCTGGGAGCTATTCCGTTTGTTTGTAAGTTGTTGAGCGGGTGGATTTAGCAACGGCAGTGAAACCGATTTTCCCCCTTTTTCTCTGGCTTCAGGCCTGATTCGAGCGAAAAAAACATTAAAAAACCTCAAATTGCCCCCATAGAAAAATGGTAAATCATTTTGCATGTGATATAATATAAGACATTAAACCAAAAGAACTTATATTATATTCTACAAAAGGATTTACCAATGGCTAATATACCACAACCCAGCTTGTTTTGCTACCAAAATGTTGAAAATCTCGGAGATTTAGAGCGGCTCGACCTGTTACTCAAGACGCTCGACGATGAACAACTAATGCAAACACTCGAAAAACGCCGCGGCAATGGACGTGATGACTACCCGATACGGGCCAGTTGGAACTCAATGCTTGCCGGCATCGTATTTGGGCACAACACCATCGAAGCTCTTCGCCGGGAGCTTTCTCGCAACGGTCAGCTCAGGGATATCTGCGGTTTTGATCCTCTCAAAGAGCACCCGGTACCATCATCAAACGCCTATACCAACCTGCTCAAGTCGCTTATGGAGTATCCGGCAGAAGTAGCCGGTATTTTCCAGAATCTTCTGGAGTGTCTTGCCCGGGAACTGCCCGGCTTTGGTCAGCGTATAGCGATTGACAGCAAAGTCATCCAGAGTGCGGCAAACTCCGGTTCAGAAAATAAGCCTGACGGCAGAAGGGATACTGACGGCGGCTGGGCAACAAAAACTTACACAGATAAAAACGGTAAGATTATCAAAAAAACAACGATATTTGGTTACAAGGTTCATCTGGCAGTGGATGCCAATTATGAACTGCCGATAGCACGTATCGTAACGCCGGGTAATGACAATGATATGTTAGAGGCGTACAATCTGGTTGACGCCTGTCCCTCAAAGGCTCTTGAGAAGTGCGAATATCTCTCGGCAGACAAAGGCTATGATTGCGGCGATTTCAAGCTATGGTTATGGAAGGAGCACGATATACGTGCTGTTGTTGATACTCGCAATATGACGCAGTTGGAACATAGCCCGGTTGAAGGCCTTGACAGGATATATTACAACCAGCAGGGTGAGGTGTTCTGCAAGTGCTGCAAGGGGGGAGAACTCAACAAGATGTGCAACAGGGGTTTTGAGAAGGATAGAGACAGTATCAAGTTCGGTTGCCCGGCACACCATCAAGGGCTGACATGCCCCGCATCAGGGAGTTGTCCAATTGGCAAGAGTATCAGGATCGGGTTGGAAAAAGACCCGCGTATCTTTATGGCTTTGCCGCGGGACAGCTATAAATGGAAAGACGAATACAAAAAACGGACTTCTGTCGAGAGGGTCAACAGTCGGCTCGATGTCTCCTTTGGTTTTGAAACTCACTATATTCGAGGCCTTAAAAAAATGCAGATGCGAGTAGACCTGGCACTGATCACGATGTTAGGCACGGCATTGGGGTACGTGAAAACCAAGCAGCCGCACTACATACGCTCACTGGTTAAATCAGAGTCGATCAAAATATCAGCCGCATAACAACGCAAATACAAACCAACAAACTACCTGCCACACTATCGGTGCGCCTAAAATCACACGACCAGAAGAAACACACACCAGGCTCGCCCCGACTGCTCCCCCAAAGCACGCCCGCAAGCCGAGGAAACGCCGATTAATCCGCATTAACCTACTGGGTATCAATAGTATTTTGTGGCAAATTTTCTGAAAAGCCTTACAAACGGAATTGCTCATCTGGATATTATTTTACAAAAAAACTTGCAAAATATTTCTTCCGCTATAAACTTGCGTCATTATTTAAGCGCTAACCCTAAGTGAGTTGCTCTTTTAATCGGGGCCGACAGTTCTCGCGGCATGGTCGGTTCAAGCTCCGGGTTAGACCTTTTCGGCCCATTTCTATCGGGCTCCGCGACAAGCTAATTGTTTGTCAATAAAGTTTTTATAAACAGACAGCGTTTCTGCTTACCGGCAGTTGCTGATTGATATAAATTACCCGGTGGTGTAATTGGTAACACATGAGTTTTTGGTACTCACGTTTCAGGTTCAAGTCCTGGCCGGGTAATTTTAAGTTTCTATATCGCAGAATTTTAAAGTTCGGCCAAGGGCTGAAAAATTTAATTTAATAACCGCAAAACGGAAATAATATGTTCCTTAATGAAACAATGAAGGTTTTTACAGGTAACGCTAATCCTCAGCTTTGCCAGAAGATATGCAAATATCTCAGGGTTACGATTGGCGGCGCGCGTATAAACAGATTTCCTGACGGCGAGGTCGTTGTAAAAATCGATGATGATGTGCGGGGCAAAGATTGTTTCCTGGTTCAGCCGACATCTACGCCTGTCAATGAGAATTTGATGGAGCTGCTGATCATGCTCGATTCGCTTAAACGCGCCAGTGCCAGCAGAATAACAGTTGTTATACCGTACTTTGGTTATGCACGTCAGGACCGCAAAGACGAGGGGCGTGTTCCAATCACTGCCAAGCTGGTAGCAAATCTGCTTACCGTAGGCGGCGCCAGCCGTGTGCTTGCAATTGATTTGCACGCCAGGCAGATGGAGGGATTTTTTGATATTCCGGTTGATCACCTCATGGCAGAGCCGGTTTTATGCAGGTATTTTAGAGACCTGAAGCTGGACAACCTTGTTGTTGTCTCGCCTGATGTGGGTAATGTAAAGACTGCCAGCAGGTATGCTTTCCATCTGGGGGCAGATCTGGCCATAATTAACAAAAAACGTTTAACCGGCGAAGAAGTAGAATGCGGCGAGATAATCGGTAATGTAAAAGGCCGTAATGTTATAATGGTAGATGACATGATATCTACTGCCGGGACAGTCTGCAGCGCAGCTAAGCTTGTTAAAGAGCGGGGTGCTTCCAACGTTTTTGTAGGGGCAACTCACGGCCTTTTTTGCGGACCGGCTATTGAGAGAATCAATGATTCCCCTATAGATAAAATTGTAGTTACCGATACTATCGATTTGCAGGATAAGGCTGCCAAAATCAGTCAGCTTGAAATACTAACAGTCAGTGAGCTGCTTGGCGAGGCGATTAGACGTCTTCACAGAAACGAATCATTAAGCAGTCTTTTGATTTAAACCGCCCAAATACAGGGCAAGATAGAAATCTTTTTTTTAAGAGGTTAAAATGACAGAAACAATTGCTTTAAATGCAGAGCAGAGGGACCTTGGTACCAAAGTTGCGGCCAAACTCCGCAGCCAGGGTAAACTGCCTGCGGTGATCTATGGTCACAAACAGAAGCCGGTACATGTTACGGTTGACTATAAGCCGTTTTTTGACGGCGTTCATCACGGCAACAGGCTTTTTACGGTTAAAACGGCAGGGAAAAATGAAACTCTGCTTGTTAAAGATCTGCAGTTTGATCATCTCGGCAAGAATATTTTGCATGCAGATTTGATGCGTGTCGATATGAACGAGAAAACAAGCGTTACAGTTCCTGTGATTCTTAAAGGTGATGCTGTAGGTTTTCATAAAGGCGGTATTCTCGAGACAGTTCTTGACCATATTGAGATAGAAACCGTTGTATCGGATATACCTGAAAATCTGACAGTTTCTGTCAAGGATCTGGATATTGGTGATGCTATTCACGCAAAAGATATACAGCTTCCTGAAAATGCCGAACTGTTGACTGATCCGGATGCAATGGTAGCAATCTGCCACCTCAAGACTGTTCATCCTGAAGATGAAGAGGAAGCAGAAGAAGGCGCAGAGGAAGCTCTCGAGCCGGAAGTTATCGGCGAGAAGAAATCTGAGGAAGAAGAGGAATAGTCCTCTTTTAGCGTGGAGCATCCTGTGTCTGATGTCAAACTAATAGCCGGCCTTGGAAATCCCGGCAGTAAATATCAGGGCTCACGGCATAATGCCGGCTTTGATGTTATTGACATTCTCGCAAAAGAGCTTGGCTGTGAGGTTCGTGAAAAAAAGTTTTCCGGCCTTTTTGGCTGCTGCTCTTTTGAAGGCTGTAAAATAATGCTGCTCAAACCTCAGACATACATGAATCTAAGCGGCCAGTCGATAGCAACGGTAAAAGGTTTTTATAAGCTTGAGCTGAACCAGGTGCTTGTAGTTGCCGACGACATGGCATTAGAACCGGGCAGAATCAGGCTCAGAGCTGCCGGCTCGGCCGGCGGGCATAACGGGCTTGCAGATATTATCGAGAAGCTCGGCTCAAATCGGTTTGCCCGTCTTCGAGTTGGAATTGGCCAGAGCAGCTATCCTGACAGCCGGGATTATGTTTTGTCCAGGCCCCAAGGCCAGGAAGCTCAGCTGCTTAAAGAGAGCTTCAATATGGCGGCAAAGGCAGTCAAATACTGGATGCAGTACGGTATAAACAAAGCAATGACAGAATTTAACGGCATGAGTGCCGAAATTCAAACGGAAATAAATAACGTCAGGCAGGATACTTGACGAATTTAATCCGAAAATACGTAATTAAGCGTTAGGAGATATTATTTTGAATACAGAAACTAAAAGACTTTATGAGGCTATGTTCCTTGTTGACACCACAGATGCCGCCGGCAACTGGGAAGGTGTTACAAACCTTATAACAGGTATAATCGAAAAACGCGGCGGCGTAATCGAGAGCCTCAAGAAATGGGACGAGCGCAAGCTATGTTATGAAATCAAAAAGCTGAGCCGTGGAACATATATTCTGGTTTACTTTAATGCTGAACCCTCCAGCATAACAGCAATTGAACGCGATGTAAAATTGACAGAAGATATTATTCGTGTTATGATTCTGCGTGCGGATTTCATGGGCGAAGACGATCTTCAAAAAGAGACACCTCTTGAAAGAGAAGCCCGTCTTGAAAAAGAAGAGGCCCAGGCAGCCAAAGAAGAGGCCCGCAAGAGTGAGCAGAATTATGACGGCGACGATGATGATTACATTGACGACGATGATGATTCCGATGACCAGGACAAAGATTAACTGCATTTGAGATGTTCGTTAATGCGGAAAATCACAAATTTTGGCCTTAATCAGGTGGTAAAATGGCAAACTTAAATAAAGTTTTTTTAATGGGCAACCTAACCAGAGACCCGCAATATTCTGTAACTCCCAGCCAGGTTCCCGTGGTGGAGTTTGGACTCGCCGTAAACCGCAAATATCGCGGGCAGAACGGTCAGATGCAGGAGGATACGTGTTTTGTTGATTGTACGGCCTTTGCCGGCCGCGCAGACACGCTGAATAAATACATGCGTAAGGGTTCGCCTATTTTTATTGAAGGTCGTCTGCATTATTCCAGCTGGAATGCTCAGGACGGCAGTAAGAGAAGCCGGCTGAGAGTTGTTATTGACAATTTTCAGTTTCTTGGCGGCGGCGGTGGCGGCGGTCAAGGCGGCCAGAGTTATGGTTCACAGCCGCAGGGCGGCTACGGCGGCGGGCATCCTGAAGCTCAGAGCGGCCAGTCCGGTTCACAGGGGTACAATCAGCCCTCTCCGATGGATTCTCCTGACCAGCCGCCGGCGTATGGCGAGCTGGATGATGATATTCCGTTTTAATGAGATATGGATTAAAATAGCCGGTTAATTATAGAGACTTTTCAATCTTTACAAAAAAGCCGGAATTTTGATAATTATTAAAAATTTTAAATGAGGCATAAAAATGGCAAAAATGCAAAATAGACCAAACCGTTCAAACCGCAGGAAAAACAGGGTGACGCTGCGTGAGCAGTCAGCCTGCAGGTTCTGCCGGTCAAAAACAAAGTATATTGATTACAAAGACATAGATACCCTTTCTAAACTTCTTACCAATAGAGGCAAAATATTCTCACGCAAGAGAAGCGGTAATTGTGCCGGCTGTCAGCGTAAGTTGCAGAACGCAGTAAAACGTGCCCGTTATATGGCTTTATTGCCGTATCAGGCCTAATAGATCAAGTCATTCCCCCTTTAAAATAATGGAGAATTATACCAATGAAGGTTTTACTTTTAGATGATGTTGAAAAACTTGGCTGGCTCGGTGATATTGTAGAGGTCAAAGACGGTTACGCACGTAACTTTCTTGTCCCCTGCGGTTTTGCCGCAATTCCGAGCGAAGCGAATATTAAACAGATAGCTGCCGAAAAAGCCGCCCGTGCGGAGCTGAGACGCCAGCAGCGTGATAAACTTGAAGCAATCGCAAAGGCTACGGAAGCCGCTTTTGTTTCGATCGAGACAAAAGCAAACGAGCAGGGACACCTGTTTGGTTCAGTCACAAATGAAATGATAGCTGCTAAACTTCGCGAAGCAGGCTATGAAGTTGCAGACAAAATGGTCGCCCTTGAGAGTCATATCAAGCAGGTCGGCACATACGAAGTTGCAATTAAATTCGCGGCTGATCTTTCTTGTATGGTAACAGTATCGGTAATGGCCCCCGGCCTTGAGAGTGAGGAAACTGTTGAGTCAGGACAAGACACAGCAGAAGAGTCAGCAGAAGAGTCAGAACAAGACTCAGCAGACGAAACAGTCAAAGAAAGCTGAATCATCGCCCCGTTCCCAGGCGGATCAGCTGGCTAATGTTTCTCTAAACCGAAAAATGCCGGCCTCGGCTGAGGCTGAGGCCGCGGTTTTGGGCTCTATGATGCTCGACCGTGACTGCATCGGCGATGTTGTCCGTATTCTCAAAGCTGAATCTTTTTATCGTGTTGAAAATCGTATCCTCTATGAAACTATCGTAGAGCTTTATGAGAATAAACCGCCGGATACGGACATTGATGCGGTTTTAGTTCGTGCGGATCTGACAAAGCGGGGAAAGCTTGAGGATGCGGGTGGTGCTGATTATATCCTTAAGCTGATTGGTTCTGTCCCGACCCTGGCCAATACAAAGTATTACGTTGATATTGTTCAGGAAAAACATATACTCAGAGAGCTGATACACGCTTCTAATGATATTCTCAGCGAAGCATGCAGCGAAGTCGGCGAGCTCAGCGAAAAACTCGACAAGGCAGAAGAGAAGATTTACGCCGTTACCGAGAAAAAGAGTACCGGCAACGCAAAACAGATAAAAGATCTTCTTATTGATGCCCTTACAGCTATCGATTCCCGCAAGGGGAATACCATTACCGGTATTCCAACAGGGTACGAAGAGCTTGACCATCTTCTTAGCGGTCTTCACGAAGGTGAAATGATAATAGTAGCCGGGAGGCCAAGTATGGGTAAAACCAGCTTTGCCATGAACGTCGCAGAGCGCATAGGCGTTGACAGTAAAATACCTGTGGCGATATTTTCGCTTGAGATGAGCGATGTTCAGCTTACGGAAAGACTGCTTTGCAGCCGTGCTAAGGTGGATTCCCAGTTAGTCAGGCACGGGGCTCTCGACCAGAACGATTACGAAGAGCTCGTAACTACCTGCGGCGAGCTCAACGAAGCCCCGATTTTCATTGATGACACACCGGGAATGACCCCGCTGGAAATACGTGCCAAGGCCAGACGGCTCAAGTCTGCCCATGATATCGGCTGTATCGTTATTGATTACCTTCAGCTGATGAGCCTGGGCGGGCGCATTGACTCTCGCCAGCAGGAGATAAGCACTATATCCAGATATCTCAAGGCTATGGCAAGAGAGCTGAAGGTTCCGGTGATAGTTTTAAGCCAGCTCAACAGGGCGGCAGAGCAGAGGGAAGACCATAAGCCCCGAATGAGTGACCTCCGTGAGAGCGGAAGCATTGAGCAGGATGCGGATGTTATTATTCTTCTGCACAGGGAGGATTATTACCATCGCAACGACCTTGAATACGAGCCGGATAACAGGGCTCTTGTAATAATAGCCAAGCAGAGAAACGGGCCAACCGGGGCGATCGAGCTCTCATTCCTGGGTCAATACACCAGATTTGAACCTATTAATCTTCATGCGGTAGAACCGTATTGATTTAACATTGAATATTGTTGCCAACAGAAAGTGACAGGATTATGATGGGTAAACTTAAGATAACTTATTCAGCGGTAATTGTTTTGCTAATGTGCCTTGGGTCTTCGGTTTTCAGTGCAGAGCTGCGAATCAATGAAATAGAAGTCACTGGTAATGTAACGCTTGAGCCTGAGGAAATCTTCAGCAAAATTAAACTCCGCAGAAATGATATACTTGCAGAGCAGACCCTTGCTGATGATGTGAAAAATATTGCTGAGCTTGATGGTGTTGAATACGCTTATTACAATCTTGATGAAGTTGAGGGCGGCGTGAACCTGACTTACGTGGTAGTCGAGCGTGAAGTTATACGTGACATTATAATCAACGGCAATAAGAAGTATCGTGACAAGAAACTCATCAAAGAGACCGGATTGAAAAAGGGCGAGTATCTAGACAGAGCGGAGGTTGGTATTGCCGTTGACATGTTGAAAAATTTCTACATAAAGAAGGGTTTTCCGTTTGTAGAAATATCGCTTGATGAGCTTAAACTCAATAATGCCGTTATTGAGATTAACATCGATGAAGGTTCGAAAAAAATCAAAACATACAAGGTCTATGTTCAGGGCAATGAAAAACTTTCAGACAAGTACCTGCTTGACAGGCTCGAAAGCAAAAAGAAGGCTTTTTTCTTTTTTAAAAAGACGTTTAACAAAGAATACCCGCAGCAGGACATAGAAGCGATAATTGAAAAATGCCGCAACAAGGGTTTTCTTGACGCAGAGGTTACAAGCAAAGTAAGTTTTGAGCCGAAAGAAGGAAGGGCGGATATAACTTTTATTGTTAATGAAGGCACTCAGTACATTGTCTCCGATGTTGCTGTATCAGGAAACAGTGTTTTTTCTAATGAAGAGCTCTTGTCAGAAATGAAACTGCGTGAGGATGAGCCTTTTGGTTCTGATAAGGAAAAGCATGACACCCGCAGTTTGCTCGATAAATATAGAGAAATCGGTTATATTGAAGCAGATGTTACCCTCACAAAAGAATTCCATCAGGGGAATATGGTAGCTTGCCGGTATGACATAGTTGAAAATGACCGTTACAGGGTCGGCCGTATTACCATTACCGGCAATGAAAATGTACACGACAAAGCCGTTCGAAATGTGCTTGACGATTACGGCTTCAAACCTGGAGAATGGTATGATGGTTCGCTGGCTTCCGGCGATGGTACCGGAACACTCGAAAACGACCTTAAGCGTGCGGTGTACGCAGAGTCGGCGGTAATAACTCCCGTAGAATCCGATGCCGGCACTAAAAATGCAATTGTAGATATAACAGAAGGCCAGACAGGCATGATTATGTTTGGTGCGGGTGTAAACAGCTCCAGCGGCGTTATAGGCCAGGTGATTCTGGAACAAAGGAATTTTGATCTCTTTGACTGGCCCGACAGCATGTCTGAGTTTCTTACCGGCAAGGCCTTTCGCGGCGCCGGACAGAGGCTTCGTCTGACGTTTGAACCCGGTACAGAAGAAACCCGCTACTCGGCGACCTGGACGGACCCGTATCTCAACGATATGCCGTATGAGCTGACAGTAGGATCTTCAAGTTTTGAGCGTGACTGGGAAGCACATACGGAGAAAAGGCTTTCCGGAAGGTTTTCGCTGGCAAGGCGGTATGATGACGGCTGGACGTTCGGCACCGGCTTTCGCGCGGAAAACGTAAAGACAGAAGATATTGATTTTGACGCGCCTTGGCAGATTTTCGATGAAGAAGGCAACAATAACATATATGGTGTACAGGTATTTGTCACCCGTGACACAACAGACAGCCGCTATACCCCTACCGAAGGCGACATCTTTCAGACCAGTCTTGAGGGTCTGGCCGGCGACTATGACTTTGGCAAGCTGGAATTTACTTACCGTTTCTATCACCCTCTGTGGGAAGATATCAGCGGCAGAAAAACGGTACTTGCCAGCAAGCTGCACTACGGCTCAGTGATCGGTGACGCTCCGACATTTGAGAAGTATTATGCAGGCGGTACCGGAAATCTGAGAGGTTTTGAATACAGAGGTGTAAGCCCGAGAGGTGAAAGCAAAAACATACCCGGGCGTAAAAAAGACCCTGTCGGCAGTGACTGGATCTTCCTGGCAAACACCGAAATGTCCATTCCGCTCTCAAGCGATATGTTTTCATGGCTGCTTTTCATCGACAGCGGAACTGTCGAAACCGGCCGCTACAGGAGTGCCGCGGGAACAGGTATCGAGATCATGATCCCTCAATGGTTTGGTCCGGTTCCTATGCGATTTGAATTTGGAATACCCATTACAGAGGATGATACCGATGACACACAGGTATTCAGCTTCTCTGTCGGCAGGCTTTTCTAAAACCTGAATTATAATTCTTTTCATAAACCTTTTGTCATTGATGTTATTTATGCTAAGATGTTAGAGAGATTTTTAACATCAGTTTCTGTATTTAAGAAAGGTTTTATTTTATGAGAAAAAAACATTCACTGTTATTAGTTTTAACAGTAAGTCTCTTTTTTGCAATATTTTACGTCAGCTTAAGGGCGGATGCTGCCAACAGCGGCTCGCCGGCGGGCATAGCAGTTGTCTGCATCCCGGATGTAATAGATCAAAGCAGCTATGTTGATCAGATGCAGAATGGTGTAAATGAGCAGCGCGAGGCCAAGATAAAGCAGCTCGATAAATTCCAGGCTGACCTTCAGGCGATAAAAGCGGACATTGAAACCCGTAAACGGGGAAGTGATGATTATAATCGTCTGAAAAAAGATTATCTCCTTAAAGAGGCTGAAATGAAGGTTCAACGTGATATGCTTCAGGAAGAACTGATGGGACTTCAGCAGAAAGCAATGGAGCAGGTTTATGAGAAAATCTTAAAAACCGTCGCAAAAGTTGCTCAGCAGCAGGGCTATGAACTTGTCCTTGATAAGGATAAGGTTGAGTTTCCAGCCGCCAGCGCAAATGAAATGACGCTGACCATTCAAACTCACAAGGTACTCTATCATGCTGATTATATGGATATCACCTCTGAGATTATAGCCGAACTGGACAAATAATTATTTAAGTAAGCCTCTATGCAGCAATCTTTTACACTTAAAGAAATTGCCGAAATGACAGGTGGCAGACTAATTGCCCCATCCGGCGATGCCGCAATAAACCGTGTCAACTCAATTGATTCTGCCGGTTCTGACCAGATTACGTTCATAAGTGACATGAAATATCTGGATAATCTCCGTAAATCTTCTGCGGCAGCGGTTTTATCACCACAGCAGCTTGAAGATGTCAATATGGCACAAGTGGTTGTAAAGGACGTTAATGCTGCCCTGATAGCCGTGCTTGAGAAATTTGCCCCCAGCTTTGATATTACCCCTGGAATACATCCGTCCGCAGTTATAGATGCCGCGGCAAACATCAGCGATACTGCTGCCGTTGGCGCCAACACGTATATCGGTCCAAATGTGACTGTGGAGGAGAATGTCTTTATTGGACCAAATTGTTCAATAGTTGCTGATTGTTCGATAGGACGAGGCACAAAAATTGAACACAATATTGTCATGTATCCCCATGTTGTTATAGGGGAAAATTGTATTGTACAGTCAGGAACCGTTCTTGGTTCGTGCGGCTTTGGTTACAGACCGGTTGACAACATTCCCAGGCTTATACCGCATATCGGAGGTGTTATTATTGAGGATTACGTGGAAATAGGAGCGAACTGCTGCATTGACAGGGCCAAATTCGGCAATACAGTCATTGGATTCGGCAGTAAGCTAGACAATCTGATTCAGATAGCTCACAATGCGGTGATTGGCAAATGCTGCCTCATTACCGCCCAGTGCGGCCTTGCGGGTTCTTCGCGGCTTGGTGACGGCGTAATATTGGGCGGTCACAGCGGAGTTTCTGACAATGTAAGTGTAGGGAGCGGCTCTATGCTTGGAGCCAAGAGTGCGGTAGTCTCCGATATTGGCCCCGGCAGTAAGGTTATGGGGGTGCCGGCGGTTGATTCAAAGAGATTTTTCAGACGAATTGTCTCAACCGAACGTGTGCCGGAGTTAAGAAAACAGATTAAACAACTGGAAAAAAGGATCCAATCGCTTGAGAAAGCAGCGAACAATACAAAATGAAGTAACTGCTTCGGGTAAAGGTCTTTTCAGCGGAGTTGACGCTAAGATCACGTTTAAACCTGCGCCGCAAAACAAGGGCATAGTCTTTTTGCGAACAGATGTTGACCCGCCGGTTGCTATTTCGGCAACAGTTGATTCTCTGATAACCAAAGACAGGCGAACTGCCCTGGGCAAAGGTGAGCTTGTTGTTGAAATGACCGAACACTGCCTTGCCTCTGCCAGGGCTCTGCAGATAGACAATATGTACATTGAGATAACCGCCTTTGAGATGCCCGGTTTTGACGCCAGCAGTCTGGACTACTTCAAACTATTGAGGAAGGCGGGGATTTGCGAACAGAAAGCGGTACAGCCCAAGCTGGTTGTAAAAGAGCCGGTCTTTGTCTCGGAAGGTGACGCGACAATTTGCGCAATGCCGTCAATGTCTGAGAATCTTCATATAAATTATGATCTTGATTACACCCAGCATACGGGCATCGGCAGGCAGTTATATTCCTCGGATATTACAGAAATAAATTTTGAACGCAACCTTGCTGCTGCCAGAACTTTCCTTTTAGAGGCCGAAGCGCTTCAGTTTCAGGCTATGGGAATCGGAAAGCATCTTGGCCCCAAAGATATTCTCGTCATTAACTCTGACGGGCCTATAAAAAACTCATACCGTATGCCGGATGAGTGCGTAAAGCACAAAATGCTCGACCTTATCGGCGATTTGGCCCTGGTTGGCGTTCCTCTGGTGGCTAATATTGCCGCGTACAAGAGTGGCCATTCTCTGAACCAGAAGCTGGCTCTTAAACTGAGAAATCAGTATTTGCGACATATACAGATGGAGAAGACCGGCACAGACGCTTTGCTGGATATAAAGAGAATACAAAAAATTCTGCCCCACCGGTATCCGTTCCTGCTTGTTGATAAAGTTCTTGAGATTATCGGTGACCAGGAGATTGTCGGGCTTAAAAACGTAACTTACAACGAGCTCTTCTTTCAGGGGCATTTTCCCACAACACCAATAATGCCGGGAGTATTGATCGTTGAGGCCCTTGCTCAGATTTCAGGACTTCTGTTTGCTCAGCGGCTTGAAAACACCGGCAGGATCGCGGTGCTTTTGACAATGGATGGGGTGAAGATCAGGAAGCCGGTAGTCCCGGGAGACCAGCTCATACTCAGGGCCAAAACCAAAAAGGTTCGCAGCCGCACGGCACAGTGCCGGGCTGAAGCTTTTGTGGGCGACTCGGTTGTTGCTGAGGCGGAATTGAAATTTATGCTTATGGATGATTGATTTTTTATAATAAGAGGTGATTTTAGTAATGTCGGATACCATCATACATCCCACTGCTGTTGTTGAAGACAGTGCGGTTATCGGCAGCGGAACTGTTGTCGGGCCAAACTGTTATGTCGGCAGCAATGTCAAAATTGGAAACAACAATGAATTACAGGCAAATGCCGTCATTGGTGACGGTACCGTACTCGGAAACGGTAACCGCCTTTTCTCTAATTGTGTGATTGGCAGGGGGCCCCAGATTTTTGTTATGGACCCCAATGCCAAATATGGAAAACTTGAGATAGGCGACAATAATACTTTCCGCGAAAATTCTACCGTTCACCCAAGTATGCACGAAGGCGGCCTCACCAAAATAGGCAGCGGCAATTTTATAATGATAGGCGTGCATATTGGACATGACTGTATAATCGAAAACCAGATTGTGATGAGTAATTTCTCTCAGATTAGCGGCCACAGCAAGGTAGAAACCGGCGCATGGCTCAGCGGCATGGTAGTTACTCATCAATTTGTAACCATAGGCAAATGGTCTTATTGTACCGGCCTGACCGGAGTTAACAAAGACCTGCCGCCGTATCTGATCGGCAACGGCCATTATCCTTTTAGAGTACGTTCAGTAAATGAGAGAGGTATGAACCGCTCTGGACTCAATGAAGAAGAGAAAAAGGCCGTCTGGGACGCATTTAAATACCTTTACAGACAAAAGAGCGGCAGCGTTTTAAGCAGAGCAAAAGAACTCGCTGAAAAAGATAACCAGATTTGCGTCAAAGAGATCGTAGAGGCTGTGATTAACTCTTCAAAGCATAAGAACGGAAGGTACCTTGAAACCTTCAGATGATATGCTGCCTTTAAAAAAAGAGCAGTTAGAAACGGATATACTATGAATAAAATCAGAACCGCTGTTATTGGCGCGGGTAAAATGGGTAATTTCCATTCGCGTGTGTACACTAATCTTGAAACATGCAGTCTTGAGGCTATAGCTGATGTTAATATCAGGCGGGCCGAAGAACTCGCGGATAAATATCAAACACGTGCTGTTTCAGACCCAAAGAAGCTGATAGGCAAAGTCGATGCCGTTACCATATCTGCACCAACAATATATCACCTTGAGCTGGCAAAGCTGTTTATTGAAAACGGCATTTCTGTTCTCATTGAAAAGCCCCTTGCCGCCTCAGTTGAACAGGGCGAAGAGATTGTAAGGCTGGCCAAAGAAAACGATGTAGTTGTCGCTGTAGGGCACAGCGAGCGATGCAATCCGGTTGTGCAGGCTATGAAACGCCTTGAAATTGATCCCAAATTCATTGAGGTAAACCGAGTTAGCCCGTATCCTTTCCGCTCGACCGATATTGGAGTTGTTCTTGACGTAATGATACATGATATAGATATTATTCTATCACTTGCCAGGAGTTCGGTTACACGGGTGGACGCGACCGGAGTTAATGTTATTGGTGAGCATGAAGATGTCTGTAACGCACGAATTTATTTTGAAAACGGATGTGTTGCCAATGTTACGGCTTCGCGTCTGGCATTCAAGACTGAAAGGAAAGTTCGTGTCTTCAGCCGCCAGGCTTATTTAAGCCTCGACTTTTTCCGTAAAGAAGGGCTGGCTGTTACTGCCGCGGGAAATATAAATGTAATTGAGTGGATCAGAGAAAAACAGAAACAGGAAGATTTCGATTTCAGCGATGTCAACTGGGCTGAACTGCTGACAATAGAGCAGCTCGACATTGACGATAAAGAACCACTGAAAGTTGAGCAGGACGCATTTATAGCCGCTGTCAAAGACAGGTCTAAAAAACCTGAAGTTACAGGGGAAGATGGTTTGGCGGCTCTAAAATGCGCCCACATGATTCTGGAATCTATCCAGTCACATAAACTGATGGATTAGAGATTCAAAGAATTTGAATCAGGCTCTGTTTTGTTTAGAGATTCAATTTTTTCAATCAGCTTCGAATAATTTTCATCGCCGAGCAGCCTGAAAGTTTTATCCCTCCGGCCGTACATCAGTTTAAATTCCTTTTGGAAAAGCGTCTCGATCTCAAGGGCTTTTTTGTACTGTTTGTATGCCGCGGCCTCTCTGCCAAGTTTCTCGTAAACATTGCCCAGACGGTAACAGAATTCGGCCTTAGACGGATACAACTCCAGAGCTCTTTCAAGTGTTTCACAGGCCCGCTCAAGTGCACTAAGCTGCTCTGAGCCGGTTGTGTCATTTGCTCTCTGTTCATATACTGCCGCCAGATCATCTATAGGCTTAAAGTTTTCAGGGTTTTTCTCAACGGCTTTTTGGGAATAATCTGCCGCCGCATCTAAAAGTTCAACATCAGATTTGAAGTTATGCTGATATTCAGATAGAATACGTTTGCTCAGCATTGAATAGGGTTTTGATGAGAAGAAATCATACCTTGCTGAGCGTGTAATTGTCTTTTCTGCGGCATCCAGATGGTTTTTCTTAAGCCCTTTTCCGAGCAGGTCAAGGCTTGCGTAGTATTGCACCGCGACAAAACCTGCCATGCCGGCCGCAATCAGACAAAGCGGAACCAGTGCCTTGCCTGCCGCTGCCGGAATCGGTTTCTCTTCCGCAGTCTTACCGGTATTTCTCACGGCTGTCACACAGATAAGCATCCATGCATAGGTTATTCCGGGCTCGAAGAAGGCAAAATCAATGCTGTTATGTATTATTACAGCAATAAGAGCCGCAAAGGCCGCGTATGATAATTCGTCCGAATCTATATCTATTTCGCCCAGACGAATAATTAGAATCCCTGCTGCGGCAAACAAAACAGCCGGGAAAAGAAAAACGGTTACAAATATATAGCTCATCACTAAGGCATCGCCGGTAAAGGGTATCTGCGTCGTAACAAGTCTGAATATCATCGTCAAAACCGCTGTTGCGATAATTATTTTCTTAGACGCATTCCCTTTTTCGCCTTTTTCCTCAGGATAGCTTTCCCGCTGTTTCGGGCTTAAAGTTTTGTTAATGATTACCATAATAAGAAGCAGAAACCCTGTAAGTCCTATGATTCCGTATTGGCATAGAAAGCTCAGAAAAACATTATGAGGGTCTGAAACGGTTTCAATTGCGCCGGCATACTTATATTTCGGATAGACCTGTCCGTAGTTGCCCGGGCCAACTCCGGTGGGCCAGTGATCTTTAGCCATTTCAACGCTTGCATCCCAGTACCTCCAGCGTACATGCATTGAGTTGCCGCCGGGAAGACTGCCGTTTTTATACCCGTACGCGAACACCGCCGCCGCGGCAGCCAGAATCAGCAGCAGGCTTAAAAATACTGCCGGCCTGCGGTACGCCCCAAGCAGTCTCTTGTAACGGTAAAGGATCGCCAGAAGCAGAAATCCCGATACAATTGCCGCTGCCGCACCTTTACTGAAAGCCATTGCGAGCCCGCCCAAAAAGACCGCTGTAAGTATGCCCCAGAGAGGTTTAGCAGTTTTGATGTTGTTTTTAAATGAATAAACCAGTCCGCCAATGCTGATAAAGAGGCACATAATCAGATATGAGCTCACCGAATTGCTTGTACTGAAGAAGCCCTTGATATCCCTGGAATACAGGCGATGCTTGAACATCCACTCACTGATTGAGCCTTTTTCGATTCCAAACTGAGAGAGCATGGCATCAGGATTCTCTTCGTAGCTTTGAACCAGCATGTCATTGCTGGTAACAAGCTGGTTTGATTCTTCCCAGACGTTGACAACGCCGCCGGCCAGGATTAGAGCCAGAAGCAGCGGAACAAATCTTTTGCCGCAGAGACTGTACAAGACAATCCCAAAAGCAGCCCCGGAGAGCAGGTTCGTCCCCTGGGTAATGGCGGCTCGTTTGTCTGATGCGGCAAAGAAGCCCACAGCAAAAGCGGCGGCAATTATAAGAAAACTGATTTCGAGACCGGAAGAATGTAGTGATTTTTTTTTCACTATCTTGTGAATGGAACAGCCCATAAATATAATTATAACTGTACTGCTCATAATTTGCGCAATCGCATTCCAGGTTATCTTCCCCGGTCCGGAAATGACTTCTCCAGAGATACTTTCGGTATTCATGCACCGGAAGGTGAAAATCGCCGCCAGTATCGCGATAAGTGTATAAACCGCAAACTGGCCAAGATCAAATTTTTTATCCTGAAATTGATTCTTTTCCATTTGCCATTTCCAGAATTGCTATCAGACTTAATATCATTATTGTATGGGCAAAGATCAGTACAGACTCCACCAAACCGGCTTTGTAGAGAAATACAGCGCTTATGCTGGTGCATAATGTCGCCAGATAAAGTGTAAGGGCAACCTGCTTGTCGCTGAGTCCCCGCCGCTTGAGCCTGTGTGAAAAATGCTGGGTATCTCCCTGGAACGGGCTTCTGCCCTGGCTTATCCTCAGAAGAGTTACGCTGGCAAAATCGTACAGCGGCACTGCCATGATTATAAGCGGGATAAAAACCGCTGTCAGCGACACATCAGAGCCTTCTATAAAATAATCCGCCCGTATCGTAGCAAAAGCCATGAAATAACCAATGTACATAGATCCGCAATCACCCATGAATATTTTTGCAGGCGGGAAATTGAAAACCAGAAACCCTATCAGTGAACCGATGAATACCGATAATAGAAGTGAGAGGTGAATCTGGCCGCTTATAATAGTTGCCGTTAAGACTATTGATCCGGTAATAGCCGCAATGCCGGAGGTCAGGCCGTCCATGTTGTCAAGGAAGTTGAAAACATTTATGAACAGCACCAGCCATATTGCGGTAAGAAGTGTGGTTACAATTCTGCTTTCAATAAAAAGCTCAATCCTGGTGTCAGTGAAAAAAATACAAAGCAGTGCAGGTATAAACTGAAGAACCAGTTTGACCGGCGGCCGCGTATGTTTTATGTCATCGTAGAGGCCGATAACATGCAGCAGCAAACCGCAAATCGCAAATATAACTGCTGTGCGTATGCTCATCAAAGCTGTGTCGCTGCCGGCAGAAAAAACCGTTTCGAATACCACCGCGGCAGTGCCGAGGATTATCGAAGAGAAGACTATTGCTATGCCTCCCCCCAGTGCAACAGTCCTGGTATGATACCTGTCTTTCTGGGGGTGTGCGACGAAACCTTTCTTTTCGCAGGTTTTTCTGACTATATGGCTCAAAACAGCAGAAAAAATCAGCGCTGCCGCGGCAGAAATAAAACAAAATGTAATTGTTTTTTGCAAGTTATCGCCTCTTTGTCCATGCACCACACCTTTTAAGATGTGTCCAGGAATTTAAAAACTAAACGCTCAGCTCAGACTTTAATGAATCTATTGCCTTTACTGTATATTCAATAATTTCGGAAACTTCTACCTTGACCGCATCGCTCTCTCTGCGGAGTTTGACCTCAACCTTGTTTTCAGCGAGGGATTTGCGGCCGACGGTAATCCTCAACGGAATACCCAGCAGGTCTGCGTCATTGAACTTCACGCCCCCGCGGGCGTTTCTGTCGTCCAGAAGGCAGTCAATGCCCGCTTGGGTTAATTTATTATAAATGTCTTCCGAGGCGGCATTTTCTTCTTCTTTGCCGACTGGAACGATAATAACTTCGTACGGCGCGATTGAAACAGGCCATATTATGCCGTTATCATCGTTGCCCGTTTCAATTGCTGAAGCAAGTATCCGGTTTATGCCGATACCGTAACAGCCCATCAGCGGCGTCTGCTCCTTGCCGTTAACATCAAGGAAATTGCAGCCTAGTTTGCGGCAGTACTTACTGCCCAGCTTGAATACCTGTCCGACCTCGATGCCGCGTTTGAAGAGCAGTTTTTTCCCCTGCCAGGTGTCGCCTTCAACAGCATTGCGAACGTCGGTAACGGCAATTTTCTCGCCTTTCAGCGGAAAGTCCCTGCCTGGAACTACATTCTTTAAGTGGTAGTCTGTTTTGTTGGCACCGGTAATGCCCGCAGCCATCACGCTGACCGCCTGGTCGATGATCATGATATCGACTTTATCTTCAATCCCTGCCGGGCCTGCAAAGCCGACATCAGCGCCGGTTATTTCCTTTATTTTTTCCGGCTGGGCAAGCTCGTTTTGAATGCCGCCAAGCTGCTGAGTGATTTTTTCTTCATTTGCCTCATGGTCGCCGCGTAAAAGCACAGCAGCGGATTTTCCCTCAGCGGTTGTGTAGATAAGTGTTTTTATCATCTTTTCCGGGCTTGTTTTAAGAAAATCGCATACATCAGCGATCGTTCCAACGCCGGGGGTGTGAACCTCCTGTATTTGTTCAACCGGTTCGCCGGAAGGCTCTGCTTTTATTGGGTCAACCGGGGCCTTTTCGATATTTGCGGCAAAATCTCCGTCTTCTGTGTGGACGATAAGGTCTTCGCCCGATTCACAAGGAACCGTAAACTGGTGCGAACCGCTGCCGCCCATTTCGCCAGATTCTGCCAGGACAATTACAAACGGCACACCGCAGCGGATAAATACACGCTTGTAAGCCTCATACATAATCTGATAGCCTTCATCGAGTGATTCCGGCGTGTCATGGAAACTGTAGGCGTCTTTCATTATAAATTCACGTGAGCGGAGTACGCCAAACCGAGGCCGGAATTCATCACGGAACTTGAAGCTGATCTGATAAATGTTAAAGGGAAGCTGTTTATAAGAATTAAGCTCTCCTGCAACCAGATTGGTTACAACCTCTTCTGCCGTAGGAGCCAGAACATTCCAGCGGCCGTGGCGGTCTTTAAACCTGCACATGGTTTCCCCGTAGTCAACGTCGCGGCCGCTCTGCTGCCAGAGTTCCATCGGCTGAACGCTTGGAAGCAGTATTTCCTGTGCCCCGCAGCGGTTCATCTCTTCGCGGACGATATTCATAATCTTTTGAAGTATTTTCCAGCCCGCGGGCAGATAAGTGTATGTCCCGCTGGAAAGGCGCCTCATAAGTCCCGCACGTATCATGAGTTTATGGCTTGCCACCTCAGCATCTGAAGGAACTTCTTTTACTGTTGGCATAAAAGCTTTGCTGTATCTCATTGCAAATCCTTAAATTTAGTATAAGTTAAATATTCTGAATTCTAAGAGAGAGTTTATAATGTATTATCAAATTTTTGCAAGACAATTAGGCTTAAGGTTATTACAATAATACCCGGATAGAGCGTAAAAAGTTTTTGGATTTCAACAATGCTGAATGTTACTTTACCATTATCAAAAGATATTATAAGACAGCTGCACGCCGGAGACGAAGTTCTTCTTACGGGTACAGTTTATACGGCAAGAGACCAGGCACACAAGCGGCTGCATGAATGCCTTGCCGCCAAAGAGCCTCTGCCGTTTGAGCTGGAAGGTCAGCTGATTTACTATGTAGGGCCGACTCCGTCGAGGCCGGAGGCTGTTATCGGTGCCGCGGGCCCGACGACTTCTTCCAGAATGGATGCTTTTACACCCGAACTGCTCGAAAAGGGGCTTGCCGGGACAATAGGCAAAGGCTACCGCAGTCAGGAAGTCATTGATTCTCTCCAGAAAAACACCGCCGTGCATTTTTCCGCCTACGGAGGTGCCGGAGCCTTGCTTGGGCAGTGTATAAAATCATGTGAAGTAATTGCTTACGATGATTTAGGTACTGAGGCTATACGAAAAATATATGTGGAATCTTTTCCGGCAGTTGTCGCTTACGACTGTTATGGCCAAAATGTTTACCCTGAGCCATACTTTGGGGAGCCACAATGAACACCGCGGCAGTAATAAGCGTAGGAAATGAGTTGCTCAACGGGCGATGCCTCGATACTAACCAGAAATGGCTAAGCGGAAAGCTCGCCGCGATGGGGGTTATTGTACGGGGAGCATATACCTGCCCCGATGAGCTCGATACCGTAAGAGATCTGATCATAAATGTTTGCGGCAGCGTGGATTTTCTGTTAATAACAGGGGGGCTGGGGCCTACTGATGATGATATAACACGGGAGGCCGTAGCCGCGGCGGCAGGTGTCGATTTAGAATTCAATCAGGAGCTTTACAATGTTATAAAGGCGTATTTTGACCAACGCGGGCTGGTTATGTCTGAAAAAAACCGGTGCCAGGCGTATCTCCCTGCTGGTTCCGCGGCTATACCTAATCCTGTTGGTACCGCCCCCGGGGTTCTGGCGGAAATATCTGGCACTTTGGTTGCCTCTATGCCGGGGGTTCCCGCGGAAATGTATAATATGTTCACAGGTTACATGGAAGCAATAATATCAAAAAAACTCACAGGCCATACCGTAACACGGCTTGTTAAGTGCATGGGAATCGGAGAATCCGTCATGGCGGAAATGCTTGGCGACAAGATGCTGCGAGACAGGATGCCCTTAATAAACTGTACCGTAAGTGACGGAATAATAACACTATACATACAAGCAACTGCCGGCTCAAAGAAAGAGGCTGATGAGCAGGCAGAAAAAGAAGCGAAGGAAATACGGCAGATTTTGAAACCGTGGATTTTTTCAGAATCCCAGGACGGTCCGGTGGAGGTGCTTATCAGAGAATTGTCTCGCCGCGGCGAAATGCTCTCGTTGGCAGAATCGTGTACCGGCGGGCTTATCGCAAAAATGATAACTGATGTTCCTGGTTCAAGCTCCATTCTTGACAGGGCATGGGTAACGTACAGCAACGAATCAAAAATAGAAGAGTTGGGTGTAAGCTCTTCAATATTAGAGAGATATGGTGCCGTGAGCTCTGAAACCGCAAAGCAGATGGCACTCGGGGCGCTGAAAAACAGCAGGGCCTCCGTTGCAGCCGCGGTTACAGGCATAGCCGGACCGGCAGGGGGCACTGATGTTAAGCCTGTGGGAACTGTTTATGCGGCAATGGCTTATAAAACTAAATGCTCCGTAAAGAAACTGTTCTATCCGCAGGGAAGAGAAGTTTGCAGAAACAGAACCGCTCAAAGTGTTCTGTTGATGCTCTTAAATGATTATCTTCACGTTTTGAATCAGCGGTGAAATTAAATTTGTTTACCTGATATACAATTTTGTTATGAAAAATCTTATTCCGTTCTATGGACATTCACTATAATATTGATAGAATGACAATTCTTAACATGCTAATCACTAATTATTAAGGATATTATGGCCAGACGAAGAATAGGCGAAATACTATATAAACGCGGTCTTGTAGATAAAAACAATCTTGCAAAAGCTGTCAAAAAGGCTCGCGATGAACACAGCCTAACCGGTGAAGTTCTTGTTGCTATGGGTGTTGTCAGCGAGGATGATGTGGCAAGGGCCTTAGCCAAACAGTTTGGAATGCGTTATGTTGATATTGATGATATTAAAATACCCGACAAGTATGCCAAACTTCTGCCCGATGATATTCTTCAAAGGCATCAGGTGATCCCATTTGGTGAAGAAGCGGGAAAACTCAAACTTATTATAAACAATCCTCTTGATCTTGATACTCAGGATTTGATCCGTTTTCGTCTCGGCAAGGACCTTGAATGTTATCTGGCAGCTCCGGCGAAAATATCCAATCATATTTCAAAGCTGACAGATGCTGTAAGAGGCAGTATTGACCAGACTACCGAAGAGCTCCAGGAAGAAGGAAAGGCGATCGAAAAAGAGCTCGAAAAGGTCGCTGAGGGTGAGATTGAGGACGACGGCCCTGTTATACGGCTTACTAATCTCATTATCGATGAAGCGGTTAATATGGGTGCCAGTGATATTCATATTGAAGCAATGAGCGATCGGGTCAGGCTCCGCTACAGGATTGACGGTGTCTGCTTAGAACGGGATTCAATCCCCAAAAATATGCAGTCTCCGCTGATAGCGCGCATGAAAATTCTATCTGGAATGGATATTGCCGAACGCAGGGTGCCCCAGGATGGACGTATCAAAAGAACTGTAAAAGGAATGGATATTGACTTCCGTGTTTCATGTCTCCCCGGTTATCACGGCCCGAGTATCGTACTTCGTATATTGCGGCCTGATAATGTCAATATTGGTATCCAGGCTCTGGGTTTCGAGGGCGAGCTGTTTGACCGTTTCCAGCATATTATCAAGAGGCCCAACGGCATCTTTCTTGTTACAGGCCCAACGGGTTCCGGTAAAACAACTACACTTTATTCCGCGCTTAAGGAGCTTAACAGGCCCGATAAGAAAATAATCACTGCCGAGGATCCTGTGGAGTATATGGTACCCGGTATTAACCAGTGCCAGGTAAATTCTGAGATCGATTTTACTTTTTCAAAGATTCTTCGTTCAATGCTGCGTCAGGCTCCCAATATCATACTGGTTGGTGAAATTCGTGATGGTGAGGTAGCTGATATTGCTATACAGGCGGCTCTGACAGGGCACCTGGTTTTCAGCACGCTTCATACCAATGACGCCCCAAGTGCCATAGCCCGTCTTATTGATATGGGTGTTAAGCCCTTCCTCGTTGCCAGCTCGATTCAGGCCGTTATGGCTCAGCGTCTCGTTAGGCGTATATGCAGCGAGTGCAAGGAGGTTTATGAAAATCCGGATAAAAGATTTCTCAATCTGGTTGGTATAACCGAGCAGGATATGGAGAAGCATACCATTTACAGAGGCGCCGGCTGCTCACGCTGCAACGGTACCGGCTATAAAGGCCGTATGGCAATTTTTGAGCTTATGGAGATGAACAACAAACTCAGAGAGCTATCTTTCAACAGAGAACCTACCCAGAGAATACGCAAGGCCGCGCTTGCCAGCGGAATGCGGGGACTTGTTGACGACGGCAGGGATAAAGTCTTCAGGGGGTTCACAACACCTGAAGAAGTTGCCAGAGTAGCTCAGATTGAAGAAGTTCAGTTTTAATACATTATAATCTATAATATATATAATAGGAATTATACAAAATGGCTACAATTCAAATTGACAGATTGCTTGACGCCTGTATTCGAATGGGCGGTTCGGATATCCACATTGTTGTCGGCAGACCGCCGGTTATTCGTATCGGCGGCAGTTTGAAGTCTCTCGAGACAAAAGTGCTTGATGCTGATGATACTGTGGCACTTATGAAAAGTATAACCCCCGAGAAGAACCAGCAGGAGCTCCAGGAGGGCGGTACTACAGACTTCGGTTTTGCCTTTGGCGATTACGGCCGTTTCCGTGTGGCTGTTTTCAGGCAAAAGGGCTTTGTGTCAATGGTATTGAGGCTGATTCCCTCTAAGTTCCTTAGTTTTGATACTATCGGACTGCCAAAGCCGATCGCCGGGCTTTGCCGGCGTCCCCGCGGGCTTTTTCTTGTTACAGGGCCGACCGGTTCTGGTAAAACGACTACGCTTGCCAGTATGATTAACTATATTAATGAAACAGTAGATAGGCATATTATCACTGTCGAAGAGCCGATTGAGTACTACCACGACCATAAACGTTCAGTTATAAACCAGCGTGAGGTTGGTCTTGACGTTCCAACCTTCTCCGAGGCACTCAGGCGTTCCCTGCGTCAGGACCCTGATGTAATTCTCGTTGGTGAGCTTCGTGACCTGGAAACGATGGAAGCGGCCATAAGTGCCGCGGAAACCGGCCACTTAGTATTTGGAACGCTGCATACAACAGGCTGTCAGGGTACTGTAAACCGTATTATTGACGCGTTCCCCGCCAACCAGCAGGAGATGATACGTATCCAGCTCAGTACAAACCTAATAGCCGTATTGAGCCAGACACTTTGCCCGCTTAAGGCCGGAAAGGGCCGTGTTGCAGCCTATGAGTTTATGATTGTTACCTCCGCTATATCTAACCTTATTCGAGAGAACAAAACATACCGTATTGAGTCAACTATCCAGACAAGCCGTAACCTTGGCATGAGACTTCTTGACGACCACCTCTATGAGCTTTATCAGGCACAGAAAATTTCTGTTCTGGAAGTACTCGACAAGGCACGAAACCCAGCGGACATGCTCGCCAAAGTGAAATCTGAATTCCCCAACGATCCGGATCTTGCCGACATTGGACCTGTTCTTGGAGAGATGCAGGGACTTGATCTTGAGTGATTTTGTCTTTGGCTTTCATTTGCTTTGTATCAAGTTTTGCTGCAAATCTTAAAAGGTAAGTCTTTATTGGTAATATGGTTAATATATAAGCCGTGTATCAGTCTTGAAAACCATGTGTCTAACATGTAAAATTATTTGAACAAATAGTTTATATCACTACTATATAAATAATAATCGTAATCGACAAATCACATTACGGAGTCAGCGATGAGCAAAATGCCGTCACTATCACAATTAAGAGGCCGACAGGTAGGCCGGATACTTATAAAGATGGGGCTTTTAACCCGTCAGAAGGTACAGCATTGCCTTGAAGTTCAGCAGAATCAGGAAGGCAAAAGGATAGGTGAAATCTTTCTTGAGTTGGGCCTTATAAGCGACGCTGATCTCAGGAAAGCCTTAGCGGCTCAAAGAGGGATGGATTTTACAGACATTACAGGAATGGATATACCCTCAGATGTTATTTCCGCGATTCCTTCTCAAATGGCGCGTACTTTTCGCGTAGTGCCCATTGATTATGACCCTGCGACACAGAAGATCACCATTGCGATTGACAACCCAAATAACTTTCAGGCGACAGATGATCTGGCGACTTTAATGGATTATAATGTAACTGCAATCGTGACAACAACTTCGGCTCTAGAGCAGGCTTTTGAACGCTATTACTCCGGTAATGAAGATAATATCAATGACATTATTGGAGAGGCATCTGCGGACAGTTTTCTTGCCGGTATGGAAGGGCGTGATCAAAGTATCGACCTTGATGAAATCCGCGAACTTGCCGAATCCAACCCAGTTAAGAAACTGCTCAACCTCGTATTGCTGCAGGCGATACGCGACAAAGCCGCTGATATCCATTTTGAACCGTTCGAGGAAAGTTATCAGCTAAGGTACCGTATTGACGGTGTCTTATATAATATGGTTCCCCCGCCCAAGCATATTGCAGTGGCGCTGAGTTCACGTATTAAAGTTATGGCAGAGCTCAATATCGCCGAGAGACGATTGCCGCAGGACGGGCGAATCCCGCTCGTTGTAAACGGCAACCAGGTTGATTTGCGTGTAAGTATTTTGCCCACTATGTTCGGCGAGAGTGTGGTACTTCGTATTCTTGACCGGAGTCAGGTTGACCTGAACCTCGACCAGCTCGGACTCAGCTCCGACAATCGTGAGCATATCAGCCAGCTTATCCACAGACCTAACGGCATCGTACTGGTTACCGGCCCAACAGGCTGCGGCAAGACGACGACACTTTACTCTGCCCTTCACGAGCTCAATACTATCGACCGTAAACTGATCACCACCGAAGACCCTGTTGAGTATGACATTCAGGGTGTACACCAGGTGCAGATCCGTGATGATATCGGTCTCAGTTTCGCGGCGTGTCTTCGTTCTATCCTTCGTCAGGACCCGGATATCATTCTTGTAGGTGAGATTCGTGACTTCCAGACTGCACAGATATCTGTAGAGGCTGCACTTACAGGCCACCTGGTACTCAGTACGCTCCATACGAATGATGCCCCGAGTGTTATTGCCCGTCTGCTTGATTTGGGGCTGGAGAAATTCCTTGTAACAGCAACTGTTGAGGGGGTAGTGGCACAGAGGCTTGTCAGAAAGATATGCAGCAACTGTAAAAGAGAGTACGAACCGGATGAAAAACAGCTTGCTGAACTGGGTCTGACTCCCGAAGATATTCAGGGTAAGACGTTTTATTATGGAAAAGGCTGCGACATGTGCAACAACACCGGCTACAGGGGGCGAGTCGGAATATTTGAGATTATGGTTCTTACCGATGACATGCGTGAGCTGATAATGGATGACGCTTCGACTAACGTCCTGCGCCAGGAGGCAAAGAAAAACGGGATGGTTCAGCTGCGTGAAAATGGCCTTGACGCAATTTTTAATGGAATAACAACGATTGATGAGGTCTTGAAAGAGACCATTTCAGAAGAAACTTAAGAAGCGATGTTTGAAAACAATATTAACAGCTTACAAATACAGCCTCAGGGCTGGTTATTCAGCCAATAAAGGGCACTTTTAACGTGTTCTAAGAAACTCGTTAAGGAGATTCTATTATGCCAGTTTTTCAATATGATGCATTAGATGCTAACGGCAAGCCGGTTAAGGGTGAGATTGAAGCCCTTACGAGCAAGGAAGCCAGCAGTAAGATCAGAAACCAGGGCTACTTCCCGACAGCGGTAAAGGCCAAGGGCGGCAGCAAAAAGGTCGCTGTATCTACCGGTACACGCAGGTCTCGCCCGGGTGCTAACAGGAAGGTGAAGATCAAAGTCGTAACCCAGTTCGCCCGCCAGCTGAGTATTCTCCAGGATGCGGGACTTTCCGTTCTGCGTTCTTTGAGAATCCTTCAGGAACAGCAGAAAAAGGGCAAATTCCGCAATATACTCGGATATGTTGCCGAGGACATTGAGGCCGGTTCTACGCTTTCTGAGGCGATGGCCCGTTATCCAAGGTGTTTTGACAACCTCTTTAGCAACATGGTTGCCGCCGGCGAGGTCGGCGGTGTTCTCGACATTATTCTTAACCGTGTTGCCGACTTCATGGAGAAAGCTGAAAAGCTCAAAGCGCGTATCAAGGGTGCTATGATTTACCCTGCGGTGGTTTTATTCGCCGCGATGGTGATCCTGCTTGGTCTTATGATTTTTATCATCCCGACTTTTGCCGAGGTTTTGACAGACATGACCGACGGCGGAGCGCGTCTTCCCGGGCTTACCCTTGCGTTGATGAGCTTCAGTGACTGGATACTTAACGGGTTTGGTTTCCCCGGCGGCGGTGCTGTAGTAATTCTTGTTGCACCGTTTGTGCTTGTTTTCACCTTAAAATTCTTAAGGCGGTTCAAATTCATGAGATATCTCTTTGACCGCATTAAGCTCAAGATGCCCATTATCGGCAAACTTACTTATCTGGTCGCGGTTGCCCGCTGGACAAGAACGCTTGGAACCCTTATCAGTGCCGGCGTGCCGATTCTGGAAGCTATCAATATTACAAGGGATACTTCAGGTAATGAGGTCTATGCCCGTATGCTTGACAGGGTGCACATGGCTATCCGCCAGGGCGACACGTTTGCAAATCCTTTGAAACAGTCAAAAACAGTTGATACGCTTGTGGTTAACATGATTGACGTTGGCGAGGAGACCGGTGAAATTGATAAAATGATGTATAAAATCGCGGACAACTATGATGAACAGGTTGATGTTCTTGTTGGTTCGCTTATGTCGCTGCTTGAGCCGGTTATGATTATTGTGCTCGGCGGCATTGTTGGTGTTATCGTACTGGCAATGTTCCTGCCGATGGTTACGATCATCACAAGTCTTATGTAAAAATTAAGAATTAAGAATTAGGAATTAAGAATTCAAAAATATAAACGACTGTTATCATAAAAGTTGAAAGGATATTTCAATGAACAAGTTCAATCAGACAAAAGGTTTTACAATTGTTGAGCTGCTGACTGTGATGTCAGTAATAGCCATCCTTATGGGATTGCTTGTGCCGGCATTGCAGGAAGTGCGGCGTGTTGCCCTGGAAACAAAACAAAAGGCTCAGTTCCATGCTATTGATGTGGCGATTGAGATTTTCCACAGCGATGAGGAGGAATATCCCTCGTCCACCAGTAAAGATGATGTTACCGTAGGAAACGGTGGCATCGTTACAGGCGCTCACAGGTTGACCGAGGCCCTTGTCGGCCGCGACCTTCAGGGTTATGACCCGATGCTTTCCTGGGATGTTAATACCTGGCAGGACACTCTTGATTCTGACCGAAGTCGCCAGCGGAGGAAAGGCCCCTATCTGAATCTGGAAAACGTGGGCGCTTTTGACGCATCGTATCTTTACGATAATATGACCGGTGATTTGTATGCGGACGGATATGACGGCGACAACCCCTCGCCGCTGCTCTCGGACGCTTTCCGCAGGAAGAAAATCCAGATACTCGATCCTAATACCGGTAATGTGAAAACCACTGTCAAATCCGGTTCGCCTATCCTGTATTTTAAGGCAAACAGAAGCGGCAGCGAGTTTATATACGACGAAGCTCCGGGTGATAATCAGGAAGCCATGCGGGACGGCTGGGTTTACAACTACTATGACAATGAAGCGTTCTTCTACTGCGGCACGGTTAAAGATCCTCAGTTGACGGGCGTTCACCCGTTTGAGACTCCGGAAAACTTCTACGAGGCTATATGGAATCCGCAGATTACTACTCTGGAAGACGGGATGCCTTATAATAGAGATACTTATATCCTGCTCTCTGCCGGCTATGATCTGCAGTTTGGAACTGCCGATGACATCTGGAACTTCGGCAACGAATAATATTCGCTCAGGTTTATACTTTCATGAACACGCACTGCAAAACAGCTTTTTCCCTCGTCGAGGTTTTTGTCGCGATGGCAATTATCGTCATTGCCGCTGTTCTGTTTATGCCTGTGGCGGATAAGCTGGGCGACAGCAACGCGGAAAAGACTACGGATATGACGCTGGCAGTGCTGGATTCGGCTCTTGAGAAGTATTTTGAAACCGGCAAACGCCTATATTCGCCGGCCGATCAACAGGAATATATAGATTTCTATTCAAAGCATCGCTTCCCGTTCGACTGCCGCGACCATGTCGAAGCTGCTGATACTGACCCTCAGCGTTGGAATGAGGATGACGATGTAACTAATGTTTTAAATCTGCAAGACTGCGAGGACATTCTCGGCATAAAAATAGAGTATTTCCCCGCGTCTATTCTTGACGGCTCGGATGAGTTCATAAATGTTATGCTCTGCCTTCAGTTGTGGCTGGTTCCCGAGTGCAGGGAAATACTTGAAACGCTGCCGTCCAAATGTATTGAACGCAGTTTTGGCGGCGAGATAATCGAGCCTGATATCGACGAAGAGCCGGCGGCAATCTATTTGATAACGGACGGCTGGGGCAAGCCGCTGGATTACTGGTATGACGGCAGAATGAGCTTTCCGCTGCTGCGATCTGCAGGGCCGGACGGCGAGTTTGACACTGATGACGACATTTATAAATAAAAATTTATTATGGAGATCACAGAGAATAAAAAGTGAATATGTGATAAGCAATAATGGGAACTGAAATACAAGCAAAATTTAACGAGATCCAGGAAGTTGCCGGCAGAGTTGGCCAGGCGTCAAACGCTCAGGCAGTTGTGCTTTTTGGTTCTCATGCGCGTGGTGATTGGGGTAAATACAGTGATGTAGATATACTCGTCATCGCAAAGACAGATTTGCCGTATTTCAGGAGAACCAGAAGCCTTTGCAACATCTTACGGGACTTTTCATTTCCGGTAGATCTGCTTGTTTATACTCCGCAGGAATATCGGAAATTGAAAGCAGATAAAACATCAATTGCCTATCGGGCTTCCAAAGACGGAAAGATACTGTATGGAAACCTTTGAAGCAGCAAAAAAGTGGTTCGACAAAGCGGCAAATGATATGAAGGCCGTTGAGATAATACTAAAAGCTGAAGGTGAAGTTCCCTATGATGTGGTATGTTTTCATTGCCAGCAGGCGGCGGAAAAACTGCTCAAGGGTTACATGACAAATATAGAGTGTGAGTTTCCTTTTACTCACAACCTTACAATGCTTTCCGGCTCTCTTGCCAGATTTAAAGGCGAGAGCGGGATTGAAAGGATGTTCATTTATTTTGATATACTTGAACCCTATTCCGTTGCTGCCAGGTATCCGGGAGATATCAGCGTTCCAGGCAGAGAAGATGCTTTAGAGGCTGAGATGGCCATAACAGAGATATTTAACTGGATTGAGGGTGAACTACCCGAGTTCTTTTAATAATGAATTCTGCAATTTAAAGACCAGAGGAAAATATAAAATGAAACGATATGTAAAGTACAGAAATAACGGTTTTACGCTGGTTGAGATAATGACCGCTGTTGTTATTATCGCAATTCTGGTCGGCGTGCTCATACCGGCTTTGAGCGGGGCACGCCAATTAGCCAGAGAAATTCGCCAGAAATCTCAGTTCACTGCCATCGGCACAGGGCTGGAGATGTTCAGAAACGATTTCGGTCAGTACCCCGATTCATATCCCTTTGATGTTAATGGCGATGAATATACCGGCGCCCAGATACTGGCAGAAGCGATGGTCGGCCACGATACACTCGGTGTCAGCAAGTACACCCGTTTCCGCCTGGACGGCAGGGGAGATGTTGACGGTGACGGCGTGGTAGGCAGCAACGAGTACCTCTATTTTGCGCCGGATGAGGATCCAAACCAAAATGAGATTGCAGAAAGGCTCGCCGAACGCAAAGGCCCCTATGTAGAACCTGACAAGCTGGGCATATATACCGTTGAAGACCTCTACGGAAACACCAGAAGGCCGCTCGGCGATGAAACTGTACTTATAACAGACACTTTTATGAAAAAAAATATCCACATCTCAGAGGCTGTCCAGGACAGAACCGGTGAATACAAAACCGCCAAGGCTGGTATGCCCGTGCTATATTTCCGCGCGGATACAACAAAAATACTCCAGAACCAGTTTCAGAGGGGTGATTTTACTCAGAGAGAAAGCATCTACTGTTACGAAGACAACGAAAGTGTCTTGATTGCAGATATACCGTGGAGTATCAGCCAGGATGAAAGCGACAATTACTGGTCAAGCGCGGACACCTATGACCTGGCGGGAACTGCGGCGGCAACCAAATTCAACACTTTTATAGTAAACGATAAAATGAGCACATCTGCCCGGGATGTTCCCTATAATCCGAACTCTTATATACTTATGAGTGCCGGCCCGGACGGCTTGTTCGGCACGGAAGACGATATGTTCAACTTTGATAAAGAATAGTGTAATAATTACGAATTACGAATTACGAATTAGCAAGAAAAAGCAATTAAATATAATCCTGTAAATCTTGTTAATCCTGTCCAATATTTTTTAAAACCAGAAATTGGAATTCGACAGAATCCATTGATACTGTGAAAAATAAAACCAAACAATTGAATCATGAAGAACACGCCGGCAAGAGCGGTTTTACGCTGGTTGAAAACCTTGTGGCTCTCTCGATCATTGTAATCGTGGGCAGCTTAGGGCTGTTCAGCATCCATTCGTTTCTTGATTCGTATGAATCCGGCGGCCAGACCCAGTTCCAGATCGCCGCGGCACTGTCCAACGCCCGTGCCATAGCCGCCAGAGAAGGCCGCTGTGCAGGCGTGCGTTTTCAGCGTGAATATGACCCTCAGGGGTTCGGCAAGGCAGATCAGTATATGATATTTATCATAAAATCCGATTTGAACAATGCTTCAAGCTATGATATGGATTCTTTCCACGCAGTCGATGGCAAGAAACCTATAAAACTCTCCGGCTCTGTTATGGTAATGTCAACAGAGACCGGAAGCTACGGCGGTCCTGTCAGTTCAGATTCAAGTATCGACACCGAAGAAGAGCTCAGAGATGCCCTTACCTTTTCGGTCGTATTTTCCCCTTCCGGCAGGCTTATAAAACCGCAGGTGCTGGTCCGCAACAGAGATAACGCCGCTAACCCTGATAACGAAGGCGGCAGCTCTATCTCGTACGATGCTGTGTTTAATTCGTTTAGAAATGTAACTTCGCAAGACAAATTCTACCAGGCAGGACAGTTCTTTCAGGATAACGCCAATTCAGGAGCGGTTGACCCGATAGACGGACTCGAACAGGAAGCCGCGGTGGACGCATTGATGCTCTTCAGCCGCGAGGACTTTGAGAATGTCGATCCCGGTTACCGCTGGAGCGATTTCCTGGTGTTCGTAAAACCCTTTAATATAAACACTTATTCGGGAGAGCTGATTGATCCAGAAAGCTGACAAAAGCACGGGCCCTGTGCCCGCCGCATACCGAACGCGTTACAGCGGCTTTTCCCTTACTGAGGTGCTTGTCGCCGCGGGGATACTCACCGTAGGCATGATGCTCGTGCTTACGCTTTTCCCCCTGGGAATACAGCTTACGGCAGAGACGGTTAAGCAGAATATGGCATCTGTTGTCGCCTCCGAGGCGTTTGCCAAGGTGCGGCTGCATATTGTAAACGTGGAGAGCTTCATAGATGCCAACGATGATACAGAAAAAACAGAGCTTTTTGACAATGCTGCAGGCGGCGGTGTCAATATAAGAGACTGGGACTTTTATTACCCATCTACCCCGCTGCGTGCTGCGGATGCGAGTGACCAGCCGGAGTCATCACGTTACTTCTGGTCGGCTCTTATCAGGCCTGTCAACCCCCAGACCGGCATCTTCCAGGTTACCGTTCTGGTTTTTTACCGTCAGGACATGCAGTCTGAATTTTATACTGAAACCGGCACAGATGATGAGCTTGAGCTGATTGAGGTAAGTGTCACTGACCCCGGAATGGTTGACATTGAAAGCTGGCTTGAGTATGGCGGAGATCATTGGCTGATAACAGAAGACTCGCCGATTATAGACAGCAAGACCGGCAGGATATACCGTGTCATGGAAAAACGCGTTGAAAACAACGATGCCGTTTTCCGCATTGACCGCGGCTGGGTAGAGCGGTACGGCGACCCCGATCAGAGCAGCACCAATTCTGAC
Source organism: Limihaloglobus sulfuriphilus (assembly GCF_001999965.1). Lineage (GTDB taxonomy): Bacteria > Planctomycetota > Phycisphaerae > Sedimentisphaerales > Sedimentisphaeraceae > Limihaloglobus > Limihaloglobus sulfuriphilus. The sequence goes on from NZ_CP019646.1 coordinate 601,143, forward strand.
CTGCCGGCAGATGTCTGGATAGTACCGCCGCCGGTGGGAGCCTCGGGAACCAACTGTATAGGTGTGTTCCAGCGGGTTATGAGCGTTGAGAATTAAGAATTAAGAATTAAGAATTAAATAGACATGATTAACAAGATTTACAAGATTATAAATAGTCGATAGTTAATAACTAAGAGTGATGAGTGACGGATTCCATAATTCTTAGCTCTTCAATTTTCACTCTTAACATTATCCTGTTAATCTTGTTAATCCTGTCAAATTAGATTAAGAGAAAATTTGAGCCGGCAAAAGATAATACAATGCAGAATTTTAAAAACATACAGGCTATAAACGACAGTGATAAACGCAGGCTTTATGCTTTCACGCTTGTTGAGCTGCTTGTGGCGCTGGCCCTTGTTGTGATTATGCTGGGAATTTCGGCACTGGTTTTTTAAAACCGCTGTTGAAGCTCACCGCTTATCTGACGCTGCGGCAGAGATTTCCGGTAAACTCAACATCATAACATCACAGCTCGACCGCGATCTCAAAGGTCTCCGCAAGGATGCCGAAATATTCGCCATCTGGCGTGCGGGCGATACAGAGGAAAACGGCAGGCTGCCCAGATTTGACATGATGATGTTCTACTCGCAGGGCAGTTTCGAGACATTCAACAGTTACGGCTATTCTGACCACGAGGACAACGATTATACCGGAACCATAAAGAGTAATCTTGCCAGAATTACTTACGGTCTGGCGGATTCACAGGACGGCACTCAGGTTGTCAAGATACAAAACCAGACTCCCGAAAAGCGTATGCTCTATCGGAATATGCACGTTGTAACCAATTTTGATGCGGGTGAGGTTGATGCCGACGGGGGAGACGGCGAAATAAGCCCCTACGACTTCGAAACCAGCGGGTACACATTTAACGCCGCCGAGTTTAAGAGGCATAACGAGGAAAAAGAATACGATGAAATCGGCCCGGCCCAGTGGATGCGGATTCCGGACTCCGACAAACGGGATATCTGGGCGGTTCTGGCTGATGTTGAGATCGATATCCAGGGACTCCCAAACAGTACGGTAACGCCCGGCACAAATGAAACCGGTCTGCTGCTGGATAACAGCAGGCCCGAAACACTGCACAACCTGCTTTGCCGCGGCATAGGCCAGTTCAAAATACAGGGCTGGTACTACGACCAGACCGGCAGCCCAAGTGTGTGGCGGTGGGTTCCCGAGATTGACCCTGACGGAGACGGCGATTTTTCAGACAGCGATTTTGAAACCTCCGGCCCCTCACAGCTGGATTACTCCAAACTCCCCGGGATAATATACCCCGCAGTAGGTCTGCAGATGGATAATGTCCCCCAGGAGCAGCTCGACCCTGAATCGCTTGTCATGGGTAACTTCAACAATATACCGGGCCTTGGAAGGGCACTGAAATTTACGTTTACAATTTATGATTCCAGAGGCATTATACCTGAGGGAAAAACCTTCACGCATATTGTCTATCTCGATGAATAACCGCTGTTCTATTTGAGGTATTTACTATGAAGAACAGTACACAGATAACATATAGAAGGGCTAATAACTTGCGTAATAACAGAAGAGGTTCGGCATTGATCCTTGCTGTAGTAATGACGACGCTGCTTGCCATCGTCGGCATGATATTTGTAATGGTTGCCAGGGTTAATGAATCGGCAAGCTCTTCTCAAACCGTTTCAGCCGAGCTTGACAATGCCGTCAATACGGTTATAGGCCACATATCAAGAGAGCTGAGTGAAGATGTCCCCGGCGTTGATGACTCTGAATACTACGATTACCCCGGCGACAATGACCGATGGCTTGCCAATATTGAGCCGTACCTGCCCCAGGATAATCAGGGGGCTATAACCAATTCAGAATCCGCGACAGAACAGCTGGAAAACTGTATCTGGCAGCAGATAAGCGATGTGACGGGATATCTGACAAATAATTACGGAAAATCAAATTATGACCCTATCAAAAACGTAAATGTTATGCCTGGTGAATTCGACCCTGACAGCGCTGACAATGCCTACAGATACAACGCCGCGGCAAAATATATCCCCGAATACCCACAGCTTTATTTCAATGAAGACGGTGAGCTCATGGAACAGCTCGCGGACGCTGACGGCGACGGCATAGCAGATTCCAAATGGATTGAGCTTGAAGATGTTACAACGGCTAAGGGCGAGCAGGTTTTCGCCGCGGTCAGGGTCATTGACAACTGCGGTATGCTGAATTTAAATACCGCTGCTTTCCTTGACATGGAGAGTGATACAGAGCCCGAAAATAAAAAGCTCATAGACGGCTCCTCGCTTCTGCATACTGACCTCTCGGGCATACTTCTAAAGACTGTTAATGAGCCGTTCAGCAACACGCAAAGGCCGCAGGACAGCGGGTTGTTTTATCTCTTTGATGGCATTAAAGAAGGAACAATCGGCGAAGAATACTCTATAAGAGGGCGGACTCAGCCCGACAGCGGCAATGACGACTGGTATGAAGATCCAGAGTCATTTATTGCTCTGAACCAGTATTACATCTGGCAGCTGGAAAAAACCGCTTCAATGCTCAGTCCGGATGAGGCTTACATACTGGGAGGCGGACAGGAATATTACGGCCGTGAAGGCGTAAAGATTAGAGATAACAACTCGGCGGCGGATCTGGATGATTACTTCAGTTTTTTCAAACCGTTTGATGTTTCCGACGAATTGTCGCTGCGGCACAGGTTCTGCATTGACTCCCCGGAGTGGTCCCGCGTCAAACATCTCTGGCCGATGCGTGATATAGATTCAGACCGAGACGATTATATGCTTCTGCCCAGAAGCCGGCCGTATGCCACAGCCGACGGCAAACTTGAATACTGGATAAACCGTCTTGCCGTTGACGACCGATATCTTGATCCGACAACACAGGTAGAGGTAGAGGGCAGCGGCAGTCAGGAAGAAATTTTTAAATCATCTGATATCAAACATCTGCTCACGGCCTACAGTTTTGACAGGACTATCGCACCAGACGGTACAAAGCAGTTTGCCCTTAATATTGATCCTACAGCCGAGGCCAGGCTGCTCGACCGGCGGGACGGCGTGCCGGAGAATTACAGCCAGAGAACTGCCGAAGTCCTCTACTATACGCTTGTTAAAGCAAGGTGCGAGGGCATGGGCGAAGTTGAGGGCCAGAGCGGAAATTCAAGCGAAGATCTTGATGAAGACGAGCTTATCAGGCTCGGCCAGCTTGCTGTAAACATAGTTGATATGCGTGACCTCGATACGGATATTACATGTCTTGACCTCCGAATCGAGAACGCTAAGTTTTCAGACCCAAGGTATAATCATCTTAATCCTGATGTCTGGCTTGATTCCAGCGACGATGATCCGACAAATGTTATAACCGGTACAGATACCTATGTATATGGCGTAGAGACACAGCCGGTAATCAGCGGCATAGCGATAGCTTATGAGCCGCTTCTTTCAGAAGACCCGGAAAACCCCGTTGACTACAGCGAACAGGAGCCTGTATCACATTATGCGGTTGAGATATACAACCCCTTTGATTCGCCGATTCAGCTTCGCAGGGTGGATGATTTTGCCATTGAGACACGCGACAGAATGACCTGGTCTCCCGACAGACGTGATACCTGGAGGTATTTCATTGACAGGGGCAGCAGCGGCATAGTTGAAATACCCGCCCGCGGTTTTATTATCGTCTGCGACAGTGCTAATTTCTGGGCACCCTACATTGAGAACAACGCGGATACGGTTGTTGTCCAGTGGGCAAACCTAAAGCTCAGTTACAGCCTTTCTATAGAAGACCGCCACACGGGCCAGAGCGGCAGGCGAATGGTTGATTCGCGTGTTCGCATCCCCGGCGAGGTGCTGATAAGCCGCAGAGTTGAAAATATTTACACCGATTATCGCAGGGCATTTACCGACCGTCAGCCCATACAGCCCCGCATGGTGGAATGGGACTGGACAAGTGATGAGGTTCAAATCAAATATTACCGCAGAAATGTGATGGGCTCTGACAGTTCACACATTTACAAAAATGATGCGTGGTGGTTCTGCGCATGGCAGGAAATGGCCTACATTGGTGATCCGTCAAAGTCCGAAGACTTAAGGCTCGGAACGGAAAACCCCTCCGGCGGAGATGATACGCCGGGTGAGAATGAGATTCTTGTGCGAGAAACACCGGAGACTGATCTCTCAATGCCGTTTGCCAGGTACGAAGACCAGATTCAGTACTTCCATTCTACTCTCTCCGACCGGCCCGAGGAAAACGACAGGCGAATAGAGGGCAGAACGATTCTTCATTTCAACAACGTTGGTGAAATCTCGCGTATCTGGGCAGTCGGTCCCAGGGAGTGGCAGGATGTAGAGCCGATTATGGACAGGCTCGACAGTGAGTTTACAAACTATATCGATAATGAGCTGAACTACTCAGAGCTTATGGATGCGCTTGGCGGCACTGACCCTGAAAATCCGCAGGAACCTACCTATGACTGCGATGATTTTATAAAGTGGCAGTATTATTATAGTTATGAGGATCCGGACAGCGAAGAAGCCATCACCTATTTTGATGATTATACGGTCATGGACAGGCTCAAGTATGTCAGTCCCACCGGTTTGACGGATTTCTCTATTGAGGAATCGGAAGTCCGCCTGGATCTGAGTGACCCAAGATATGCTAATATTTTTAATTATCTAACTGTTTTTGATCCCGAAAACGACTACATCGACAACGATGGCGACGGTATTGTTGATGAAGAATGGTTTGATGACGGCATTGATGATAACCCCGACAGGGATGTTGCTGATTTAGAGGTGCAGCGGCCCGGCGTAGAATGGAAAATTCCCGGCAGGATAAACATCAACACCGCTCCCTGGTTTGTCATAGCCCAGCTGCCCTGGGTAAAAGCCGACAAAGATAACCCCGATGAAGTCTCTGATGATGTCACAAAAGAAGAATTTGCCCTCGCCCATGCCATTACCGCTTACAGAGACATGATTCAGGTGGACGAGAGCCCCGAATATGACGATCGCTGGCAGGTTATCGGCAGTGAGCTTGGAAACGAGATTGACAGCGATGATGTCAGGGGGATGCCGGGTTTTGCTTCGATAGGCGAGCTCAACCTTGTCCTGAACACCAGCAATGACGATTACCGAATAGACAAGCTGGGGCAAAACAACAAAGACATTGACGGATTCCCGGATATTTACAGCTATGGAGGCAACGGTGATGACGCGATTGACGATTTCGAGGAAAAAGATCTGATATTTACCCGCCTTAGCAATAACGCCACTGTGAGAAGTGATGTATTTACCGCTTATATCCTTGTGAGAGTTGGAGTTAACGGCCCTCAAAAAAGAGTCATCGCCATCCTTGACAGGGGGAATGTCCACCCGAATTATGACAATGACGGTGGAGTCGAACAGAACAAAAAGACGGTAGGAAAAGTAAAGATAGTGGGCATGAAAACCATAACTGATACCGGAATGCCCTGATTTGATTTAAATAATGTTTAATGCCGGATATTACGAGGCACTAATTATGAAAAAACAGCTTTTTGTACTTTTACTATTGTTATGCAGCCTGCCGGCTTTTGGCAGGTTGTTTGATAACCGTCCTGTTCAGCTCGTTCAGCCCGACGGCACGGCGATCAAGGCGTTCATCAGCGGGGATCAATTCTATATGGATATACGTCTGGCTGATGGAACTTCCATTGTAAAAGACCCCCAGAGCGGCTTTTACTGTTACGGAGTAATCGCTGACGACGGCAGCCGCATCGTATCCACAGGTGTTCCGGCAGGCTATTGGGGTATGAAGTCTTCTTCTGCGGGCTCAAAGGCCCTGCTTTCAAAAGAGGCCCGGGATTCCATTCGTAATGAAGCCATCGAAGCCCTTTTTGATGATTCTGATACAACACAAAGCTCAATGTTAAAAACAGCCGAGCCGGCCGAGGAAGGCTATTTTTATGATGCGCTGGGAGTAAAGACCGGACTGGTGCTTTTAGTGTATTTCCAGGACGACATTGATGGAAACCCCGATCTGCCGGAATACTCCGGTTATGCTCCAAATGCCGTTGAAGTTGCCGATTTTTGCAACCTTCAGGGCTATGAAGGCCTGGATATGAACGGTTCGGTGAGGGATTATTTCAGCGATGTTTCCCTTGGTAATCTGGATTTAAATTTCACTGTTTCCGGGTATTACATGTCGCAGAACGAGCAGGCCTATTATGAAACATATTCAGAAGATAACCCGGAAGCCGGCAAAGACGGCGCTGATGTCCTGTTTGAGGAAATAATCGCCTCGGCCTCGGTAACACCGTCTGATTACGATACGGTTATCCTTGTTTACGCCGGCTCGACCGGCAATTTGAGCGATATCCTCCCCAAGACTGATTTTTCACCCCAAGAGGGCGTTTATTACACATTACTGGATACAGATTACACATTCGGCCTGGGCAATTTCGCCTATTCAACCGCTCTGACCGGCCTGGGCTGGAGACAGAGTGTCGGCGGTGAGTACTGCCTTATGGACGACGGGGCTTATTTCTATAATCCTGTCAAACCCAATGCCGGTATGAGAGTGCTTTCCGGTTGGATTATTCCCGAGGAGCTTACCGATAGCGACTTAGACACAACAGTAACATGTGAACCGGACCAGATATATATCGTTAAAAGATATGATGACCAGGGTCAGCCTTACGAGCCGCAGGAATATTTTCTCCTTGAAAACCGTTCTTCACAGGAGGGCAGCCGGGATGAACGGATTCCGGGCAGCGGCGGGTTGACAATCTGGCGTGTCAGAAATAATAACATCTCAATGATCACGCCGTACTATTATTATGAACCGAATCCCTGGTATAACAGAGATTGGACGCCGACAACCATACCCGGTACCGAGTGGTCAGATTACACAATATCGCATCTGGCCTTTACAAACATAAGCTCGCCGGGTATTGTTATGTCGTTTAATTTCGGCCAGGAGTTCCCGCCTCCATCTACAGGGAATATATACATCATGCAAACTGACGGAACCGTCGGTCAAACAGCTTACGCAGAAATTCAGTCGGCCGTAAATGCCGCTCAACCCGGAGAAGAGATCCTTCTTGAACGCGGCGGGACATTCTATGGAAATCATGTTATTGTTAACAAGAATATTACAATCCGAAGCTACGACGAAACGGAGCCCGATGCAATATTTCCAGAAGAAACAATTGTTGAAGGTTATTATAACAAACCTGTCTTCGATCTGAGAGATTCTGATAATGTAACTCTAAGAGGTCTAACGATTACAAACGGCAATTCCGTTTTAGGCGGGCTTATGCCGTCTATGGGTGAGCACGGCGGCGGCATCTATTGCCTTGGCGGAGAGGCAAATATTGCTGATTGTATTATACACAGCAACTACGCTTACCGCTCCGGCGGCGGAATATACCTCAACAGCTGCCTGGCATCGATTGAACGCTGCCGCATTTTTAACAACACGGCCGAAATCGCAAGCGGCGGGGGAGTCTTTTCTATCTGGGAGGGCAATCCCAATCAGCATCGCCGCGACAACCTGAGCACTGTGAAAAATTGCGAGATCTTCGCCAACACCGCAAACTGGGGCGGGGGCATAAGCTCGGTATATGAAAGCTGGCTGGAAGTGGTTTTCACTACAATCGCATACAATAACGCCGTTACAGAGGGCGGCGGCGTTGACTGCCAGGACGGCTCTGCCATGCTCATGAACAGCATTATCTGGGGCAACATGGTAAACGGCGATATGAACAGCTGGCAGCTGAGCATGAGAAATCTCAGTTCTTTTTCAGCTGTTTATCTCCATTACAGCTGTATGCAGAAAAACCAAGTCAATATCGGCACGGAAGAGGAACCTGTTTATGAATACAGCTTTGCGCATCCGTGGGATACGGAAGTCAGTTACCGCAGTGTACTTTCAACTGATCCGCAGTTTGCACTGCCGGTAGTTGAGCTAGAATATAAAGGCCTTCTGGAAACTTTGCAAGAAGCCGTAGATAACGGCACAGAGCTTGAAATAGAGATAGCCCGCCAGGCGATTCTGGATTATTTAGCATTAAGGGATTTTCACCTTAAATCAGCCCAGGGTCGATGGACAGGTGCAGGTTTCGAAAACGACGGTGTTACCAGTCCCTGTATAAACGCAGGAAATACCAGTCCGTATGAGCCGAATGAAGATAATCCTTACAGCGATTTTTATGCTTTAGAGCCAGAGCCCAACGGCGAAGTTGTGAATCTCGGCCGCTACGGCGGAACAGAACAGGCAAGCAGATCAACACTAACGATCGACCTTGGCTATTATGAGTATCTTGCCGCAGACTATAACCAGAGCGGCGTTGTTGACATTGATGATTACGATGTTTTTAATGGTTTATATGCCAATTATCCCGGTGAATTTGATCCGGAAACAGATTACAATTCTGATGGTGAAGTTAACGTTGATGACTGGATTCATTTCCAGATGTTTGATCTTAAAGCTGATAACCTAATTGAGAATATAGACCTGAAGTCTTTCCTGCATCTTTACAACGGTTATATAGAGACTTTTGACATTGACGGCAGCGGCGATATAGGAAACGGAGATTATGCTGTCTTTGCAGCGGATTATTCCGGTGATTATAACGAGAGGTCAGATTTTAACGGCGACGGTAAAATAGACTTTACCGATTTGAGCATGTTTACACAAATATGGCTTTTCTATCAACTGTGACGGCCGAGTTACATGTAACAGGAACAGATTCACGCAAATCGGTTATGGCTTAAACATAGGGATCTGCTCTGTTCATTTCAGCCAGTCGTTAATATTTGACGCAAGAACAGCCGGGTCTTTTTTTTCAAGAATGTGTTTTCTGATGGATGCCGGAATTTCGATGGCGGCCATCGCCTTATCTACACGTTTCCAGAGGTTCTCTCGTTTGGATTCAGAATCTGCGAGGTACAATTCAGTAACAAGCTCCTGAAGTGACTGAAGTTTTATAGCGTCAAGGTTCTTATAATAATCACTGATTATTTTTTCCTGTGTGCGGCTGTATTCTTGTTTTGCCATTTGTCGGCCTTTTATGTGATAATAATGAAAAACCGGCTGAGAATATCTCTCAACCGGTTTTATAGTTTGTTTTATGAGCCGTTTCCGGCATTACAGTCTATTAAAGCTCATCATCAATCCAGCCGAGAAGCTCGGTCAGGTCATTGATGGTAATATCACCCATGTGGGCTATACGGAAAGATTCTTCTTTGAGTTTGCCGTAACCGTTGCCAAAGGCCGCATTGTGTTTTTCTTTGACAGCTGAAATGACCTCAGCAACGTTTATGCCTCTGGTGTTTTTGACAGCGGTCAGTGTGTTTGACGCGTATTTCTCGTCCTCGGCAAAGAGTGCAAATTTGTCCTTTGCCCAGCCGCGAACCAGCTCCGCCATTTTCTTGTGTCTTGCCCATACGTTTTCCATGCCTTCGGCAAGCATCTTCTCGCACTGGAAGTTCAGCGCCATTATCTGCGGTATTGCAGGAGTTGTCGGCGTCTGGTCTTTTTCAGCGGCTTTTGCGAACTGAAGCAGGTCAAAATAGTAACCTCTGTTAGGCACAGTTTCGGCCTTTTTCATAGCTCTTTGGCTCACTGCGAATATTGCAAGTCCCGGCGGAATGGCGAATGCCTTCTGAACCGAGGCAAAAGCAAAGTCCCAGCCCCATTCATCAAATTTCAGCGGCAGACCGGCCATAGCAGATACACAGTCAACAAATACCAGGACATCTGGATATTTTTCCTTAAGCATTTTGCTGATCTCAATTACCGGATTTGTTACGCCGGTACTTGTTTCGTTATACGCAAATGTAACCGCGGCGTATTTTCCCGATGCGAGTTTTTCGTCTATAAGCTCCGCGGTAACCGCACGGCCCCAGTCAACCTTAAGCTCATCGACATTCTTGCCGCAGGCCTTAGCCACTGATGAGTATTTGTCACTGAAAGCACCGCACATGCAGCATAGAACGGTTTCGTCGTCTTTGACCAGGTTTCTCATGGAAGCCTCCCAGCCGCCGGAGCCCGACGATGTGCTCAAGAATATATTCTGCTCGGTAAAGAGCATTTTTTTGAGCTTTGCCACGGTATCGCCGTGCAGCTGTGAGTATTCCTTCGCCCTGTGGCCTATGGTGTACCTGGATAGCTGTTCGAGTACTTCAGGTACCACATGTACGGGTCCCGGGATAAAGAGTTTTGGTGGTTTTTTCCAGTCAACCATGAGTTATTCTCCTGATAAAATGTTTTTTAACATATTTTAAATACCGCTTTTATCGGTATGTTATCCGTAATTTACAGTTTATTTATTACAAGTCCGGTAAATATTTTTGGGTAGAAAAATGTAGATTTCTGGGGCATTTTCTCACCCGCGGCGGCTACCCCTTGAACCTGCTCTATACGTGTCGGGTTCATAAAGAAAACAGCCTGTTTCTCTCCGCTGTCAACAAGCGCTACAGAGCGGTCAATGGCATCGCCTATGTCTTTAATATACTCAAGGTTACTCTCGCTTGCAAGTGCCTGTTCGTTAATTCCAAGAATTCCTTCAAGAATAAGCCTGTGGAGAACTGTCACGTCAAGTTTCTGCGAGGCTTCGCTGAGCCCGTCGGCAACCTGCTGAATACTTTTGATATCCTTTAAGACAGCTCTGCTGAAAGTGCCGGAATTGTCGTATATACCGAAAGAAATTCCGGCTTGATCAAAATCTTTCTTTAAGTCTGCAAACATTTGATCTTTGTCGGTATTTTTATCTTTTCCGTAAACCGTAACATCAAAATCTCCGCTGAGCTTAGTTTTAAGCTCTTTCGGGTCAAAATCAGCAAGGTTTCCCACAAGCCGGTGTGTCGGCAGTATAACGAGGCCCTCGTTGTGCATATTGACAAAAGTCATCATCCTGAAAGCCGCTTCGGGTTTACCGGTTTCATTGAAGTAGTTCAGGGCAGTTTCATACCGATGGTGCCCGTCCGCAATCACCGCATCTTTATCCGCCATCATCGCGGCAATGTCGGTGATATTAGCCTCGCCGGTTATGGCGTAGAGCGAATGAGTTACATTTTCGTCATCCACAAAGCTCAGAAGCGGCTGATTCTTAGCAGCTTCGGCAATAATGGCATCGGCAATGCACTCAGGGTCATCGTAAAGCATAAATATCTGTCCAAACTGAGCTTGTGTTGCACGCATAAGATTTAGACGGTCTGCTTTAGGCCCGTCAAGCGTCTTCTCGTGCGGGCGGACGCCCTTGCCGAACTGCGCCAGCTTGCCAAGAGCTATAAAACCGCTTCTCGTATAAGACTTATCCTGCGCCTCGAAGCTCTGAACATAGGCGTATATCGAATTTTCAGGGTCCTGTTTGAGGGCTCCGGACTCTATCCAGCTCTCGAAATAATCCGATGCCCGGGAGTAAACGTTGTTGCCCTCTTCGTCGAATTCTGCCGTTTTGCCTTTTGTGACGCGTACTATGTTGTACTCGTTCTGCTGATAGAGCTTTTCCTGCTGCTCGTCGTTGATCACATCGTAGGGCGGAGCGATGCAATCCGCAGAATTGCCCACTACGTCATTACTGAATCTGTAACCTTTAAATGACTTTATTTCCATGGTTTGTTTACTTATATTAAATAACTAATAATTTCTCAAGCCGCGATTGTTATCGCAGTATCGAAATTCTAAAGAAAAAACAGCAGTTTTCAATAAAAAAGACTTCAACTGTCCTTTAATCTTCAATTTTGCCGCTTTATAAGCAAAAATATACTGTTTTAAGTATTTTCAGGCCAATTCAAGTGTGTTTGAGATTGCAAAATGATACAAAATGCCCCAGGCTTTAGCCGCGACAAATTTATCTGATTGAAGCAGTGCAGAGAGATCCTCAACACTCATTAACAATGTTTCAATATCTTCATTGCCTTTGAGGTATTTATTGGACACTTCTCCCTCAGCCTCAACTATTGCCATTATGCAGGATTCGTCTGTCATGCCAGATGAAGAAAAGACAGGTTTGCTCGTATGTTTCACACACTTGAGCATTAACCCTGTTTCTTCTTTCAGTTCTCTGCCGGCGGCATCTTCTACAGATTCGCCGGGGTCGATCAGTCCCGCCGGGAAACCGTATTCATAGCCGCCAATAGGCACCCTGAATTCTTTGGTTATAACAAGCCTTCTGCCTCGCGGCGTATCTATCAAAGGTATAATGACAACCGCATCAGGTGCCGCGGCCTTTTCAATGGGTGTCTCCTTACGGGAAGACATCAGCCATTTGCCGCTGCGATTGTTATGCTTATACTCAATCTCATACAGATTCAGCCATTTGGAATCTGTTAGTTTTTCTATTTTGTATTCCATGGTGATGCTCTGTCCAAAGCCTATCGGCGGATAAATTCGGGATTTGCGTATTTCCAGTTCTTATAAATACTTATCAGCTCGTTTACCTTTTGAGGTTTTTTGTCGGCAAGATTTGTCTTTTCCTCGGGGTCCTCGCTTAGATTGACAAGAAAAATCGGCTCGATTTTATCATCGAGGGTTTCTTTGCTGCTCGTATCCCAGGCATTTCCGATTAGTTTCCAGTCGCCCTTTCTGACAGCCCACTGCTCCCCGATCTGCCAAACGTAGTGTTCATGCTGGTTTGGGCTATGCGGGTCTTTTAACATCCCTTTAAGGCTTTTACCGTCAAGCTCTCTTATCTCGTGCCGGATACCGCAGAGATCTGCTATTGTAGGCAGCCAGTCAACTTCAAACGCCGGCTGGTTAATTACCTGATTTCGCGGCAGCTTTCCGGGCCAGCTTATTATGGCAGGTACCTTTATGCCGCCTTCAAAAAGGCTGAATTTTGCGCCGCGATGAATCCCGGCAGAGCCGCCGCCCCAGCCGCAGCGCTCTTCAGTTGAGTGGCCGTGATCAGACTGGAGCACAAATATGGTGTCATTTTTCAGCCCGAGCCGCTCTATTTCGTCTATTAAGATCCCGATTCTCTCGTCGATGGTGGAAACGAATGCCGCGTAGTCCCTTCTCTGTTCGGGAAGATTTTTGTAATAATCACGCCATTTCGGTGCGGGCTGAACAGGGTAGTGCGGCAGGTTAAAGGCAAAATACAAGAAAAACGGATCACCGGAATTCTCATTGATATATTCTAATGCCTTTTCAGTCATCAGGTCGGGGAAGTACTCACCGTCAAGAAAGACTTCTTCCCTGTTTTCATGAAGGTCGTGGCGGTTAGGTCCGTACCAGTAGAAAAAATGTGAATAATTGTCAATACACCCGCCCATATGGCCGAATGAGTAGTCAAACCCTTGAGCGTTGGGCATCGTATCTTCGCTGTAGCCCAGGTGCCATTTGCCTATGTGTGCGGTTTTGTAGCCGGCGGATTTCATTACCTCGGAGATAGTTACCGTTGATGAGGGCATACCGGCATTACCCTTGGAGGAAGGAGCATTTCCCGGCATTCCGGCGGCTTGTGGAGTCTTGCCGGAAAGAAAAGCCGCCCGTGAAGGCGAACATATAGGGGACGCGGCATAAAATTGCGTAAACCGGCTGCCTTCCGAGGCAAGTTTGTCCATATTAGGCGTATAAAGGTCCTTCGCGCCGTAGCAGTTCATGTCGATTGTGCCCTGGTCATCGGTCAGGATGTATATCACGTTAGGTTTTCGCCCCGACGAGCGGCTAAGAGAAGCAGAACAGCCTGAAATGTTTATCGCTGCATAGCTTAGAGATACGGCTGTGATTTGTTTTAAGAAGTCTCGTCTGTTCATGGTTAAGCTCCTGATGGAAATAACATAATACAAAACTGTTAACAAGAATGCTATAATATAATTCTTGTAGATTTTTTCAATTAGTTTATTATTTCAAGCAAGCGGTTGAGCAAACTTTTGGTTGCTGTTCGAGTTATAAAAATTTTTGGGATATATCCATGATATCATTTTCGCTTCTATGTGTTTTGCTTGTACTTGGTAATGTTATCCGTCTCAAATGGCGGCTGATGCAGCGGCTGTATCTGCCCAGTTGTGTTATTGGCGGCGTGCTGGGACTCATTGTAATTCAGGCATTCCGGCTGGCGGCAGGTTCCGGCGGATGGTTTGAAACGTTTTACTCGCATATAAACGAGTGGACTGCGCCATGGAGTCAAATCCCCGGACTGCTCATAAACATTGTGTTTGCGTGTCTTTTCCTCGGAGTAAAGATACCCGGTATCAGAACTATCTGGCAGAGAAGCGGCCCGCAGGTAGCTTACGGTCAGTTTGTTGCATGGGGTCAGTATTTCGTCGCTATAGCACTGTGGCTTTTTGTACTTCGGGCGGTATTTCCCGATCTTCCGGCGATGTTTGCAGGTGTTCTGCCTGTTGGATTTGAAGGCGGACACGGCACAGCCGGCGGGCTTGGGCCTACTTTTGAACAGTATAACTGGTCCGCAGGCAAAGATTTTGCTTTGACCAGCGCAACCTTCGGTATCGTCAGCGCTATCGTCATAGGAACTGTACTGATAAACTGGGCGGTACGCAAGGGTTACACTGTACATGCCAAATCACCCGTTGACATGACAGAAGATGACACGATAGGCATTATTCCGGTAGGTCAGCGGCCATCGGCAGGCAGAATTACTATAAACACAGACATCATCGAGGCAATGAGCGTACATTTAGGGCTTGTCGGCATTGCGTGTCTGATAGGAATAATTATACAGAAATCGCTGATTGGCTTCGAAAATTCCATAGAACCCATGGCTAAACTTGGCCTGCTCAAAGGTTTCCCGCTTTTTCCTCTCTGTATGATCGGCGGGCTTACAGTACAGAAGTTCTTTGACAAGTATGATAAGCATAATCTCATTGATCTTGGCCTTATCCGCCGGATACAGAACACAGCGCTGGATTTTCTGGTGGTAGCCGCCATCGCAACCATTCGAATTGAATTAGTAGCCAAGGGTATAGTCCCTCTTATCCTTCTTGCTGTTGTTGGTATCGCCTGGAACGTCGGTGCGGTTATGTTTATAGCCAAAAGATTCCTCCCCGATGCCTGGTTCGAAAGGGCAATAGCCGAAATGGGACAGAGCATGGGTGTAACGGCTACCGGACTGCTGCTGCTGCGGGTGGTTGATCCTGATTACAAAACATCAGCCGCGGACGCATTCGCTTATAAACAGATTATCCATGAACCGTTTATGGGCGGCGGCCTGTGGACCGGCATGGCGATACCGCTGCTGGCAATAAAGGGCGGCTGGTTTGTTCTGGCTATATCAACCTCGGCACTGATAATCTGGCTGGCGGTTTTGTTCGTTTTCAAGTCTAAGCAAAAACCCTAAAAGAGGGCGGCTGTTATATTGCTTTACTGCGAATCACGGCTGATTTATCTGCCGGAACGGCCTGGGCTTTGTGCAGCTTGAACGAACTATAAGGGTTTTACTCTGGTTTGATGAGTTTATTATTGAGTGCATTGTATCGAGTACGTGATACGCCATTCGCCCATTAGCGCAGTGGGTATAACCCGAATCTATGCAGGCGGCCATATCCGCGACACCTATGCCGCGGCTGTTTTCCGCGAAACCGCCAATGAGCCCAATATCCTGCCATTGCTTTTTATCTTTAGTATAGAGTTTTACCACGCCGCCAAAGCCGTTAGGATCCGGCACAGAGAGTGAGCCTTCGCTGCCGTATATCTCGATTCGGGGCAGGCTGCTTTGCCAGATATCAAAACTCATTACCATAGTTCTCATTGCACGGCATTCCATTTCAATCAGGCTCATAACATGTGTATCCACCTCAACATCAATGATTTGCCCTTTTTTCGGCTCGCTTGTTATCATTCTCTGTTTTCGCGGCATTGAAGCCATGCCGCTGACAGCATGAACCGGGCCCAGCAGAGTAATAAGTGCTGACAGATAATACGGGGCCATGTCGAACAGCGGCCCGCCGCCGGTTTTGTAATAAAATTCAGGGTCGGGATGCCAGCTTTCGGTGCCGGAGCTGGTCATAAAAGCTGTGAATGAGAGCGGTCTGCCGATTGCTCCCTCATCGATCAGCTTCCTGCAAGTCTGAATGCCCGCCCCCATCACTGTATCAGGAGCACAGCCTGTCAGGAGGCCCTTTTTGTCTGCAAGTTCAAGTATTTCAAGGCCTTGCTCCCTCTCATTTGTGAAGGGTTTTTCATTATATACATGTTTGCCGGCCTCTAATGCCTGTTTTGCAATTGAGTAGTGCGCCGCGGGCACTGTAAGGTTCAGTATAATTTCAATGTCATCTGAAGCCATTATTTCTTCAACGGTGCAGGCTCTGGGTATGTTGTATTTGGCAGCCTTTTCTTCCGCACGCTCAAGCACCAGGTCAGCACAGGCTCTCACATCTACGTTTTCAAGTTTTGAAAGGGTTTGGAAATATATGTCGCATATCTTGCCGCACCCGACTATGCCGATATTTCTTATTTTGATGCCCATAGCATACCTCTTTTCAGTATTGTTTGTATCTGCGGTATTTCCAATTCTTTTGCGGTGTGTCCAAGTGCCAGGTAAAAAACGCGGCCGCTGCCCCATCTTTTTTTCCACGCAACCGGCATAACCACGCCTTTTATCCAGTCTATACCGTCATGTTCGCCGGAAAATTCGGTTTCTGCAAGAACATCAACTCCAGGATCGACATGCAGGTAGTATTGTTCGCTGGTATGCGAAAAGTTCTCAATCCCGGCCATTACAGGGTCCTGCGGCTTTGTGATGTTTACAGTATAGCTTACTTTGTCGCCGCCGGGGTGTGAGACCCATTGGCCGCCTGTCATGAAGTGGTATTCGGTGCAGTTCCTGAAAGAATCGCAAAGGCCGCCGTGCCAGCCGGCCAGACCGGTGCCGGATTTAACGGTTTGAATAAGAGATTCTGCCTGCTCATCGGTAATCTCTGCCATGGTTGTACATTGAACGATCAAATCTGCCCATGCCATTAACTCATTGTCCAGATAGCTGTTGAGCGAGTCGGAGAGAACAGTCTCAAAACCTGAATCCTCAAGGATCTTTTGAGCCGCCAGAGTGCATTCCTTTGGTTCGTGTCCTTTCCAGCCGCCATAAATCATAAGTGCTTTTTTCATTCTCTATTCCTTTTGTAAAGTTCTTATTACGGAACATGATAGGAGAATCACCCGGCGCTATCAATAAAAAACATGAAAATTCGCATTTTACTACCTTAACCGCAACATTCTTGATATAATTTTGCCTTTGATTATCATAATAAAATAATATGCCGAAAATGAAGAAAAAACAGAAAATAACTGAGCGCATAAACGCTATCTCTGATATGGCCGCGGGCAAATCTTCTTTGCAGCAGGTTCTTGATCAACTTGCGCAGAGTGCGGCTACATTGAGCAATGTAACTGCCAGCTCTATACGGCTTCTCAGCGATGACGGCAAAAGTCTCGAAATGAAAAGCACTTACGGGCTTAGCGAAGACTATCGCAACAAGGGGCCGGTAACACTCGACGACCCTGTTATCGGTGAGGTGTTCAAGGGCAAAGAAATAATCGTTGACGATATGCGGGTTGACAGCCGGGTTGTGTATAAAGAAGCCGCTGCCGCGGAGAATATCGTCAGCCAGCTTTCAGTTCCACTGCGGTTCCAGGAAAAGGTGATCGGTGTTCTTAGACTTTACAGCACAAACCCCAAGAACTTTGGAGATGAAAATGTTGCCATGGCAAGGCTTATAGCCTCCCAGTGCGCTATTTCCATCACCAACGCAAAGCTCTACGCGGCAGCTCTGAGGGGAATCAAAATAAACGAACAGATGAAACTTGCAGGAGTTGTTCAGCGGCGAATGCTGCCGCAGAAAACCCCTAATATGCAGGGATTCGGGATCGCCGCCGCGTACAAGCCGTGTTACAACGTCGGCGGAGATTTATACGATTTTATACAGATAAATGATGACATCTTTGCGGTTGTCATCGCGGATGTCATGGGCAAGGGCCTGCCGGCGGCTATTATGATGAGTATGTTCCGCGGCTGGCTGAAGGCTTACACGGCAATGCTTACAGACTGCAATGAGCATGATATACAACGGCTTATCGTGAGGCTGAACAGGATGATATGCCGTGAGTGTGAGGTAGGCGAATTCGTTACACTGTGCTTTGCAGTGGTCAACCGCAAGGAAATGTCTGTAAGCTATTGCAGCTGCGGGCACGACCCAACATATATGATAAGAGACAAAAAGATAACAGAGCTGAATAAAGGCGGCTTAATACTCGGTGTTGAGCCGGATGCCCAATACGAAGTTGAGACTGTTGCTCTTGAACCCGGCGATGTTCTTCTTTTTTACACCGACGGTCTTGTCGATGCGGAAAACTTTGAAGGTAAATTATGGGGCAGAAAACCCTTCCTCGATATCTTGAGCAAATATGACAACTGGTCTGCTGAGGTTACTGTCGGCACTATTCTGGCATACCGGAGACGCTTTACCGGAATCGCCCCTCAAGCCGACGATACCACTATAGTGTGTGTCAGGGTCAAAGCCGAATAAGCAGACTGAATAAACACTTATTTTTATTTTACTCTAAGCTGATAATGTCAACGATAATAACAATAGACGGGCCTGCGGGCAGCGGCAAAAGCACTGTCTCAAAACAACTTGCGGGCAAACTTGGATATACCTTTCTTGATACCGGGGCTATGTACAGAGCCGTTACCTGGGCGGGCATGCGCAGCGGTGTTGATTTAAATGACACCGCCGCGATGACAGAGGTAATTAACAGCAGCAATCTGGATTTCCAGAATTCCGGAGGTGAGACACTTGTTACCTGCCGCGGCGAAGATATAAGCGATGAGATCAGAAGCCGGGATGTTACTGAAAAAGTTAACGCCGTAGCCGCAAACCCCCAAATGCGAAACATACTTGTTAAAATGCAGAGAGATTTCGCAGCCAGACACGGTTCCATTGTCACCGAGGGAAGGGATCAGGGAACTGTAGTCTTCCCAGATGCCATGTTTAAGTTTTTTCTTGATGCAACCCTCGAAGAGAGAAGCATTAGAAGGTATAAAGAGTTTAAAGCCAAGGGGATAGATTACGATCTTGATGAAATTAAAAAATCAATTGAAAAACGGGATAACTCAGATATAAAACGCAGTTCCGGGCCTCTCAAACCCGCAGATGATGCGGTGAGGATCGATACATCTGAGATGAGTGTCAAAGATGTGGTTGGATATATTCTGAACCATATAAAGAGCGGCGCAGGGAGGGTTTGATAATGGCTAAGCAGCGTGATATAAACGGAATAGGGCGTTTCTGGTATTGCATAATCCGAAAGCTGATGAAGCTGCTTGCCGTAATGTATTTCAGGACAGACTTTAACGGCTCAGAAAATGTCCCCTCAGAGGGGGCGTACCTGCTTTTGTGCAACCATCAAAGCTATATGGATCCTGTTTTTTGCGCCGCCGCCGTTAAAAACCGAAAGCTCTGTTTTCTGGCCAGAGAGAGCCTTTTCAGGAACAGATTTTTTGGTGCTTTGATACGCTCGCTCAATGCGATTCCCGTAAGACGCGGCGAAGCTGATATCGCGGCAATGAAACGCGTAATTGCCCGCCTTAAAGACGGCAAGATAGTTTGCATGTATCCCGAGGGAACAAGGACAGTTACCGGTAAAATTTCACCGATTAAACCAGGCTTTACCCTGCTGTGCCGCCGCGGCGGGGCCGGCGTTGTGCCTATGGTGATTGAAGGCATGTTTGATGCCTGGCCAAAGGGGCAGAAATACCCCAAAAGAGGCAAAGTCCATGTAAAAATCGGCGAGCCAATATCTTATGAAGATATAAAGTCGATGAAAGAAGACGAGTTTAATTTTAAAATCAATCTCATAATGCGAAATATGCAGAATGAGCTCAGGGAGAACATGGGCCTGGAAAAGATTAAATACCCTGAATCTTAACTTTATGCTTAGATATTTTCCAGCCGCTGCTGTTTGTCATACACACGCAGAGCCTGTATGATTTCTTCCATTTCACCCATCATTACCTTGTCCAGGCAGTACAAAGTGAGGTTGATTCTGTGGTCTGTAACCCTGTTTTGCGGGAAATTATATGTACGTATTCTTTGAGAGCGGTCGCCGGAGCCGATCATTGTTTTTCTCGCAGAGTCCCGCTCTGCCCGTTCTTTGCTCATGAAATGTTCATAGATTCTTGAACGCAGTATCCGCCAGGCCTTGGCACGGTTTTTGTGCTGGCTTTTCTCATCTCTCATGCTGACTGTTATTCCCGTCGGAACGTGTTCAAGTTTGATTGCACTGTTAATCTTGTTGACGCTCTGGCCTCCGGGCCCGCCTGCGCGGCTTACATGCTCGAGAACATCGTTAGGGTCAATGTTAATCTCAACCTCTTCCGGTTCCGGGAGAACTGCGACAGTCGCGGCTGATGTGTGGATACGCCCCTGCGATTCAGTTTCAGGAACTCTCTGCACTCTGTGCCCGCCGCCTTCGTAGCCGAGCTCTGCCCATACTCCGGAACCCTTGACACTGAATACTACTTCCTTGAGCCCGCCCATTTCCGAGCCGCTGAAAGAGAGATTTTCAACTTTCCACCGATGTTTCTCCGCGAAACGGGTGTACATGTTGTAAAGATCTCTGGCAAAAAGGGCGGCTTCGTCCCCGCCGGTACCCGGGCGGATTTCCATTATGATTGAATCAACCGCGGCGTCGTCTGCCATTACAAGTGTATCTTTTATCTCCTGGAGCAATTCTTCGCTTTTGGGCTTGAGCTCGTCAATTTCCATTTCAGCCAGCTCTACCATCTCCTTTTCAGTGTCATTGTCATTGATCATGGAGTGGGCGTCTTCAATCTGGCTGACAGTGCTTTTGTATTCTCTGTACAGGGTTATGATGTTGCGCATTTTGGCCTGTTCCCTGGCCAGGGGAATCAGTTTATTCGGGTCAGAAGCAATCTCCGGATCTGATATCTGGGCCTGGATAGATGTATATTTTTCATCAAGCTCTTCAAGTTTTCCAAGAAATCGTGTATTCTGATCCGACATGAATTTACCTTTCAAATAATGGCCGGCGGGGGAGGCTGTTTGAGCGGTATCTCTTTCTGGCAAAAGTTAGTATAGTTCGAATGCATCTCGTTACCTTCTCCAGAATCAGAGAGGCCCTGTTGTTGGGAGGTTATTAACTGATTCCACAAAAAAAACGCTGCCGGCATAATGCCCATTAACAGGGCAGTATCCCAACAGCGTTTCAGATTTTTCTTAAAAAGCTACTTCTTGCGGAACTTATCCAGCATGTTGCCCCCAAAACGCTTGTTGAAGCGTTCAATTCTACCGGTGGCGTCAACAAACTTCTGCTTGCCGGTATAGAAGGGGTGGCACATAGAGCAGATCTCAGCGTGAATCTCGGACGCTGTGCTGCGAGTTTCAAAAGTATTACCGCAACCGCAGTGTACTGTTACTTTATCGTATTTAGGATGTATTTTAGCTTTCATGGTATTAGTCTCCGTTAAATAATTTCAAGAGACGAGTATTTTAATATCTTGTCAGGGCTTTTCAATATATTTTTACAAAAAACTGAAATTTTCTTAAACTTTTTACTATAAAGCCTTTAATGGCGGCCGCCGGAAAGATGCCGGTAAATTTTAGTTGCATAACCGTATAATCAGTAGAAAAACATAGTTTTTCCTGTCCGTTTACCTCTGGGCCATAGATAATTATACGTCTTTTGAGAAAGATTGTGCAGCCAATTAACACATTACTCTCCGCAAATAGGATAAAAGCCTTGAACATTACGCCGGGATAAATTATACTGAACAACAGTAAAAGTTTATTTGTATAATAAAACAAGGCGGTTTGAGCCTTGAGATGTTCTTTTTGAAGAAAATTTAAAATAATTTAGAAAAATTCTTGATACAGGGTTTTGTTTTTATATAATCCCAAGTCTTGAATTTACGCGGGTGTAGCTCAGTGGTAGAGCGTCACGTTGCCAACGTGAATGTCGTGGGTTCGAATCTCATCACCCGCTCTTTAAAACATAGTCATGAAAAGATATCGGCCTGAAGGCGCGGCGCAGGTTTTCATGATGCTGATAAGATATTACGAGACCAGCCAGACGCCTGGTCTTTTTTTTATGGTTAACAGCCGCATCAATAAATAACAGTCAAAAAAGGAGATGATCCAATGACTACTGAAAAGAAAACTGATGAGAAACAGGAAATCCAGAACATCGTAACGGTTACTGATGCGGGAGCCTGCAAGAAAAAGATTGAAATTGAGATTCCCGAAGAAAAAATCAAAGAAACTGTCAAGACACAGTATTCAGATCTTCGCAAAGACGCTGTTCTCCCCGGTTTCCGCCCGGGACGTGCCCCGATGCGGCTCCTTGAGAAACGTTTCGGCAAGGACATTACTGAACAGAGTAAATTGCGTCTCATAGCCGATGCGCTTGAGCAGGTTCAGTCTGATGACAAGCTCGAAATTCTCGGCGAGCCTGAAGTTGACCATGAAGAAATCACCCTGCCGGAAACCGGCCCGATGAAATTTTCTTTTGAAGTCAATGTCCGTCCCCAGTTCGAATTGCCGGAGCTTGAGGGAATAGAGGTAGAAAAACCCAAATTTGAGGTGGCGGACGAAGATGTAAACCAGCAGCTTGAACAGCTCTGCAAGCGTCAGGGAACTATTGTGCCGCGTGAAGACGGCGGCGTCCAGCCCGGTGACCAGGTTATTGCTGATATTACTCTTGATGTTGAAGGTGCAGAAGAAAAAGACGTCCTCCACGATAACGATATTTATATCTCTGACAGAGAAGACGCGCCCAGCACCTTTGTAGGCCGCGTACCCGTTGAGGGTTTTGTAGAGCTGATCAAAGACAAAAAGCCCGGCGACAAATTCTCTGTAGAAACTCAAGTCGCCGAAGATTTCTTTAACAAAGAATACGCCGGCAAGAAAGTCTCGATCGAGGGCAGGATTAACGAGATTAAATATCTTAAACCCGCTGAAATTGACGAGGAATTCCTCAGCGGCATGAATCTTGGCAGTCAAGATGAGCTTAAAGACGTGATCCGTGAATACGCTGAAAGCTCAAACGAACAGCAGGCACGTCAGGTAATGAGCCAGAGCATTTACAACTATCTGCTTGATAACACAACGCTTGAGCTGCCAGAGGATCTTGTGAGTGATCAGGCCGCTGAAATTCTCCGCCGCCAGCGTATGCGTCTCTCTATGCAGGGCGTTGAAGAGGCTGCAATCAACCAGAGAATGGATGAAATGCGTAAAAGCAGTGAGGAAGAAGCTGCACGCACCCTCAAGACATTCTTTATCCTTGACGCAGTTGCCGAGAAACTTGATGTGTCGGTAAGCGAAGACGAGATAAACGGTTACATTTACCGTATGGCAATGCAGCAGAGCCGCAGGCCGGAAAAGGTACGTAATGAGCTTATCCGCAACGGCCAGCTGCAGCAGTTTACGATGGAAGCCCGTGAGCAGAAATGTATCGATATGCTGCTTGAAAAAGCCAGTATAAAGGAAGCTGCTCCTAAAGAGTCTGAGGATAATAAGCCCGAAACTAAGAAAAAGGCATCAACCAAGAAGAAAACTTCCAAGAAATCTTCAGACGAGAAGACCGAAAAGAAAGCTGATAAGAGCGAATAATCTCTGTCAGTGATTTTAAAACGTACAAAAAGGCATCTGGGTTTAATGCTCAGATGCCTTTCTTATTTTCTCGCAAGACAGAGAGTTTATTTACTGGCTTTATCCGGTTTATCGCCGCACCTTGTCATTGCTGCGGGCTTAGTCCATGCCTCGACATTGTCGGCATTTTCTTTGACTAGCGTCTGAAGCTGAGATGTAGAGGCGGTAATCAGCGGCAGGGGGCGGTTTTTATCTTTGGGAACAAAAGGCAGTTTTTCCGGGTTTTCTTTGAGATACTCCTCAAGCCACTCCGGTTCCATCAATGATATCTTGAGTTCAGGTGATATTTCATCGACTTTCATAAAGAGGTGCATCGGGTAGAGGCAGATTTTTGAAATATCAGGGGTATTGATTTTGTTTAAATCTGCCGGAGTTATGTCAAGGAATAGTTTCCCGTCTAATTTTACAAGATGTGCCGCAAAGTCGCCTTTGAATGTCTGACCGTCTTCTTTTTCGACAATGGTCAGTAGATAAGTCTTATCACTTTTATGCTCGAAAGTCCACATGCTCTCTTCTATTGTCCAGCAGCCTAATAGGTCTTTTTCAAAAACCAGATCCTGCTCGGTGAACAATGGGTAAAGCGTGGGGAAGCATCCAGCCAGCACGATTGCCAAAGCTGCCGCAGCTGCAAAAACCTTCATATTATACCTCGCTTAAAAATTTAGAAAACTTGTTTTTCAACCCTTGTCTCGGTCATTTCCGGTTCGGCCGGGGTTCCTAAATCCTGAATCACACGGTCTGTTCTGTACCAGACATGACCGGTTTTGGTATCAAGAATATATACCGTCTCATTATCTGTTGCGCTTAATGAGAATCTGCCCGTTTCGCAGAGGTTTTCCTGGGGGATAGAGAAACCCCTGGCCGCAGGCTGGTCTTCATCAGCGGCACCGAGGAAAAACAAAAGGTTAGTTCCGATAAGCAGCCCGATTAAGAGGCTTTTAAATTCTATCTTGCGGTTTTCTTGAGTCATGGCTAAATCTCCATTTTAAAAGTTCAGATGTGAATTTTGGATATCAATGTATTTATTATAACACAGCAGGCGGTAATTTCCACAATTTTCAAGTTACAGGCCAATATTTTGCATTTATTAGTGCAGAATCGTAAAAGTTTTAAAATTGTAGTATTACTTCTGATTGTTGTTAAAATTTGAAACCGGCTGGTTACATTTTTCTGGAAATAACAGACCTGTTATATTATAATCACAACTTAATTTATGCAAGGTTAGAGAGCAATGAAGATAATAGCAGACAGCAATATACCCTTTGTTAGCGAGTGCTTCAGCAGTATAGGCGAGGTTCAGACCGCTCCCGGGCGTCAAATGTCTCCAGAGATGCTTAAAGATGCACAGGTGCTTCTGGTACGAAGTGTTACCAAAGTTGGTCCCGGTCTGCTCGAGGCCTCGGATGTTAAATTCGCGGCAACAGCTACTATTGGAGTTGACCACATTGATCAGCAGTGGCTTGAGCAGAAAAATATCGGCTTTGCTTCAGCTCCGGGTTCAAACGCCAACAGTGTTGCTGAGTATATCACCGCCGCAATGCTCAAAATTGCCGGTAAACAGGGAAAAAAACTATCTGATTGTTCAATCGGCATAATAGGCGTGGGCAATGTTGGCAGCAGGGTAGAGAAAAAAGCAATTTCGCTGGACATGAAAGTGGTGCTGAATGACCCGCCCCTTGCCCGTAAAACAGCAGATCCCAAATATCGTCCGTTGGAAGAAGCCCTTGGATGCGATTTTGTGACTATTCATACGCCCCTGACACGGGACGGACAAGACCCGACATATCACATGGCAGACAGGGAGTTTTTCTCGAAAATTAAGCCCGGTGCGGTATTTATGAACACTGCCCGGGGAGCGGTGATGGAAACTGCGGCAGTTGAAAACGCAGTGAAAGAGGCTAAAATCAGCGGGCTTGTGTTGGACGTATGGGAAAATGAGCCGGATATCAGTATGGAAATGCTCAAACTCGCTGACATTGCCACGCCTCACATCGCCGGCTATTCATTTGACGGCAAGGTCGCGGGAATGATAATGATATATGATGCCTGCTGCCGGCATTTCGGAATAGAGCCTTCCAGGAAAACCGCTGATTTCCTGCCCCGGGCCTCTGTGCCGTTTATTGATGCCGCGGAGCTTACAGGAGATGAACAAAGCCGGATAGAAGCCGCTGTGAGCAGAGTTTATGATATCATGAATGACGATTCGGAATTGAGAAAAATTACAGAACAGGATGCTGGTCAAAGGCCAGTTTATTTTGATATGCTTCGAAAAAATTATCCCGTAAGACGTGAATTCACAAATACAAAAGTCAAAGGTGCAAATAAAGGACTTGCCCGCAAGCTCTCAGGAATTGGTTTCCAGGTAGAGTAAAATTACCGGCGGCAATAATCTGATCTTCGCCTTTAAAAGATGGGTAACAAATGACCGATTTATTGATAAATATTCAGTCTGCATTTCAAGAGAATTTAACCTTTCCAAATGACTGGTTTGTCAGCCAGATAGAGGCCATGAAAATTACAGAGGCTGTTATGCTGATATGCTTTGGTGTAGTTTACCTGGTAAACGGCTGGAAAATTTTTCGCATCCTTACCGCCGCTACAGCAGGTCTGGCAGGCATGATACTCGGCATTAAGTTTTCAAATATGACTGGAACAGAATTCTGGCCCCCTATAGTAGGTTTCATAGCGGGAGTTTTAATTGTCGTTCCGTTTCTGCATTTTACTGTGGCGATCCTTGGAGGCGCTGCTCTGGCTCTAATATCCGGAAGTGTGGTTCATGCCGCCCAGACGGCCTCGGAGTATTTATGGATAGTGATGGCGGCAGGTTTTGTCGCGGGCTTTATCATAAGTTTCAAACTGTTCCGCTTCACGGTAACTATGTTTACCAGCTATCTTGGAGCGGTTATGGCGGGCATGGGGCTTTTGAACCTGGCCAAAAGGTATATGGCAGGCCGCACAATGGAGCAGGAAACCCAAATGCTCAATGATTATCTTCAGATGGAATGGTTCCTGCCGGCGTTTTTTCTTGCGATTGCATTTTGCGGTTTACTGATACAGTTCTTTGTCGGGGGCAAACCCGCGGCTAAACCCAAAAAAGATAAAGACCAGAGCGATGATTAGGCGTCCACTGCGGTTATAATCCCCGAGTTCGTCAGATCCTGGTCAATCATCTGTCCTGGTTCAGCTGCCAGGAAATCGTCTTCATTCCAATTGCCGTCAACAAGGTCCTGCAGCAGTTGAGACGAGCCCTGAAGCTGCTGGAATTCCCAGTTAAGGTATTTCGCGCAATCTTTGGTAAAATCCTTAAATTTTTCTGAGGGCAGCTCCGGCCACTCGATATAAGCGGCTATGCTGTACTCGTTCATCCAGGTTTCCTCAACTTCCATGAGAAATTTTGCGTTTTCTTCACCGTATTTTTCCAGATACCGGTTGTAAGTAAATTCGTATCTCTCTTTGCCCGGCATCAGACAGTGTTCTATCCAGCCGCGGCTGTACCAGTATATACCCCTATGCGAGTCGAAGTGATCTCTGTATCGGTCTTTGCTGCCAAGAAGAAGTGTAACGCAATCATGGCCGCGAGGTATTACAAGCGGTATTTCAGGCTCAAGCCCGACAACTCCGTTGCTGCAAAGCCCGTAGCCAAGTACGACAGCGTCGTAAGTGTTTCCCTGCTCATCACTTGTGCGGGATATCTGTTTAGTCAGCTCATCCCGAAGAACGTTGGGGTCGTTATGCAGCCCTTGCGGCATTAAAACTACATCTACGATGTTTGGAGATCTCGATGCGCATAAGTACACTTCCCTTTGAAGCACTCTGCAGGTAACACAGAGTATTCTCTTGCTGCTCTTCTCTATACGGTGTCCCTGAGTAAGTTTGTCGTGAAAATCTAACATAATTATACAATACGTTTAACTTGGTTTACGGTTGCGGCAATTCCTTTGTGTCGTTTTCGAGAGCATCTTCAATGAGATCTGCCGAAACGGCTTTTGAGGTTTTAGCCCCGAGTTCTTTCAATTTTACAGTCCGTGCAACGATGTTGCCCCTGCCGGTTTTGAGCTTGTTAATGGCGGCGTTATAACTTTTCTCCGCGGTGCTGAGGTTGCTTCCGAGCTTTTCCATGTCATTGTAGAAAGCGACAAATTTATCGTGAAGTTTACCCGCTTCATCGGCGATTTCTATGGCGTTGCGATTCTGCTTATCCTGCCGCCAGAGGTTCTTAATAACCCTAAGGCTTGCCATCAGATTTGTTGGTGTCGCTATGAGTATATTGCTGCTTATCGCCATATCTATTATTTCAGGGGCGTTTTGTACAGCCAATGAACAAGCCGATTCTATTGGTATAAACATTAGAAGATCGTCAAGGTTTTTTATCCCCTGCAGGTTGCTGTAATCTTTGTCCGCGAGCTCTTTTATGTGTCTTTTTACCGAGTTTATATGCTCTTTGAGAGCTTTTTCCTGCTGGGCGTCCGATTCGGCGGAGCAATATTGTTCATAAGCCTTAAGGCTGACCTTTGAATCGATAATTACATCTCTGTTCTGCGGCAGATGTACAATAAAGTCGGGCTGATAACGTTTGCCGTCCTGGTTTGTAGTTGAGAATTGCCGCTCATATTCCCTGGGACTTTCCAGGCCGGCTGCTTCAAATATCCTCTCAAGAATCATCTCGCCCCAGTTGCCCTGTACTTTAGCCTTGCCTTTAAGGGCTGTGGTGAGGTTTTCCGCATCCTCTGTGAGCTGTTTGTTTAATTTCTGGAGGTTCTGCAGCTCGTTTATCAGTTTGCCCCTGTCTTTGAGGTTTGTGTCGTGGGTTTCGTTTATCCTCTTTTCAAATTCCTTAATCTTTTCGCTAAGGGGCTTTAATATCGCATCAATGCCGGTTTTGTTCTGTTCGGTGAATTTTTTGGAATTATCCTCCATGATACTGCCGGCAAGGATTTTAAATTCGGCGGTAAATTCTTTCTTTATATCTTCAAGGTTCTTTTGTTTTTCAGACGCTGCTTTGCGTTCCTGCTCAAGAGTGGTTTTAAGCCCTGTTATCTGTGAAAGAAGCTCGGCCTTTTCATCGCTTAATAACTGTATATGCTGCTCAAGCTCATCAATACGTATTTGTTTTTCTTCCGCGGCGGAGTTCTTCTCTTCCAAACGGGCGTTTTCCTGAGAAAGCCTCAAGATTTCCTGTTGAGCAGCGGCTGTGTCAGCTCTGGATCTGGCGATTTCACTTAACTTCCATATAAGCCAGCCAAAGCCTGCAATCAGTATTATTATGACAATTATTTCTATAGGAGCCATTCCATTAAAACCTTGAATAAATCATATTGAAAAGATGATTATATAAGAATCAGAAAATATCGCCAACACTTTTACGTGCATACTTGAGCCGGTATGCACGGCGCGGTTTTGGCTTGCGGCTAAGTGTTGTTTTACAATCGATTAACCGATTTTTTGTATCGCTGCAGCGTTTATTGAGCGGCCTTCTTTGATGTATTTGCGTTCAAAATTTGTGCCGGCATATTCCCCCTCTTTTGCGCCGGTAGGGCGGATGTATTCAATTATTTCGATCTTTCCCTGTGCTTTGAGCGTAGTGCAGACCTCTTGTATCTGCTCAAAATAGCCGTCGTGGTCGGTTGCTATATTGATAATACCCCCGGGCACAAGTGTTCGAAGCATCTGGAGGGCATTGGACACGGAAAAAAAACGGCGTTTGTGGTGGCGTTTTTTGGGCCATGGGTCAGGAAAGTATATATGGTACATATCAATACACTCGTCCGCTATTTTCTCGCTGATAAATACTGCCGCGTCTGTCCGCATCATCTTGACGTTTTTCAGTCCCCAGCGGCCCATCCTGTCAACAGCGTGCCTGTAAAATTTGCTTGCCCATTCTATGCCGATAAAGTTTATATCGGGAAACGCCTTTGCCTGGCTGACGAGGAAAGTCCCTTTACCGGAGCCGATCTCCATCTGAATTGGAGCCTTACGCTCGAACAACAGCCTCAAGTCGCTGCCCGGCTTGATTTTACCGTCAAAAAGCATATGCTGGGGATATTCTTTTAGTTTACTGGCGGGCATATCAAAATAACTTACAGGTTGTCTTCGATGTAAAGCTCAACTATCTCAATTAGTGCCTGAGCTATCTGGAGCTTGTCGGTTTGCTGGAACGATATCCATTCATCGCCGCCGGTGTTGACATGGAGCGTAGAAATCTTTTCCGCGATTGATTCGGTTGAATTCACAGCGATAATATCTACAGCTTTGCGTGATTTCTTTTCCAGGGCTCTTACAAACATGTCCGTATCTTCAAGTGCAAAGCCGACAAGGGTTTGCGATGTTTTATTCTGGCCCGCCCAGCCAAGGATATCCACTGTGGGTTTAAGATGGATGTTCATATCGTCTTCGGATTTTTTCAGTTTCAACGGCGATGGCTCTGCCGGTGTGTAGTCGGCGACCGCCGCGGCCATAATAAGGCAGTCACATTCGCTGAAGTTTTCTTTGACAGCCTCAAACATATCCTGAGCGGAGATAACCTTGGTCAATCTGCAGCCGGCCGGCGGGGTAAGTGAAACATTTGCGGATACAAGATTTACGTTATGGCCTCGTTGAATAGCCGCCCGGGCGATAGAATAGCCCATATTGCCCGAGCTTGCGTTTGAGATATAACGCACGGGGTCAATATGTTCGCGTGTTCCGCCTGCTGTTACTAAAATATTCATGCTTGTAAAATGCTGCGTATCTCTGTTAAAATCTCTTCGGGCTGTGCCATTCTTCCGGCAGCTTTCGTGCCGCAGGCAAGGTATCCCTCGCAGGGGCCCGCAGTCTTTACGCCGAGGGTTGTCTTGATATAATCAAGGTTTTTCTGCACAATAGGGTTTTCCCACATCATGTTATTCATTGCCGGCGCCAGGAGAATAGGTTTCTGCCAGCCGGCGATCAGCGTAGTGCTGAGAATGTCATCTCCGATTCCGCCGGCCATCTTGGCTATGATATTGGCTGTGGCAGGGGCGACAACTATTGCGTCCGATTGCCGGACAGTCTGGATGTGGCTGATGGCGTAATTTTCCGGAGAGTTCCAAAGCGTTGTCAGAACAGGGTTTGAGGTCAACGCCTCGAATGTCTTGCTGCCGATTAGTTCCAGTCCGCATTTGGTTATCATAACCGTTACATCTGCGCCGGCCTGGACGAGTTTGCTGGCAAGGTCAGCCGACTTATAAGCCGCGATACCGCCTGTCACTCCAAGGAGTATTTTTTTACCTTTTAAGATGTCTTTGTCTGGTTTCATTTCTCTGGTGTTTTATCAAAACGCCGCGAAAGGATCAATGGTCGTTTCTTTTGGTGCTGCCTGCTCGAGAGTGATTTTATCCTCAAGTATCTCCTGCACAACGATTTCCATCAAAGTCTTTCCCTTTGTATCATCGATAAGAGGGCGGGAGCCTTCGAGGATTTCTTTCATACGTTTCTGGATAAGGGCGGAGAGTTTGAATTTGCCGCCGACCTTATCGACTATGTCCTGATGTTTTAATGCTTCTATCATTTGGAATTTCTCCTGTTATCAATAATGGTTTTAACCTCATTAACTGCTTTTTCAAGCGAATCGTTTACAACAAAATAATCATACGCTTCTTGAGCCGTATCTATCTCAGTTTGTGCCTTTTTAAGCCGTTTTAAAATCGTCTCATCACTATCGCGGCCGCGGTTGCGGATACGGCTTTCAAGTTCCTGCATATCGGGCGGCAGAATGAAAATCATCACCGCCTGGGGCATATTTTTCTTTACCTGCGTTCCGCCCTGAACGTCGATCTCTAATAATACTGTTTTTCCATCGTTAAGTGACTGTTCAACTTTCTCTCTGGGAGTGCCGTAATAATTGTCAAAAACTCCGGCATATTCAAGAAATCCGTTTTGCTCTATCTGCTTTTCAAATTCATCTTTAGAGATAAACAAATAGCTTTTGCCTGTGGTCTCGTTTTTACCAGGCTTGCGGGTTGTCGCCGAAACGCTCAAATACACATTCGGGTCTTTGAGCAGTTCCTGGCATATCGTGCCCTTGCCTACACCGGAAGGGCCGCTTATCACGACAAGAAGCCCTTTATTCGACATTTTGCACTTGTTCCTTAATCTTTTCTACAATACATTTAAGTTCAACCGAACATTTTGAAATCTCAGGGTCGTTCGATTTGCTGCCGATGGTATTCGATTCACGGAACAGCTCCTGGCATATAAAATCCAGCTTACGCCCGCCCGGTTCGTCCTCGCTGCACGTTTCTTTGATCTGCTCAATGTGCGATTCCAGCCGCGATATTTCCTCAGAAATATCTGCTCGGTCAGCGAATACAGCGATCTCGCGGACAAGTGTCTGCTGGTCAAGCTCAAGTTTTGCGCCTTTTATCATCTCGTTGACACGCTTCTCGAGACGCGTATGATATTCGTCAATAACCTTTGGAGCGCGTTCATAAAGCCTTTTGGTAATGTCGGATATCTCCCCGCAGCGGCTGATAATGTCCGCTTTTACTGTCTTGCCCTCAGCTATTCGCATAGCAGTGAGATTCTCGAGTGCTGAAACTGTAATTTCGCTGATTTTCTGCAAGAGGATTTTGGCCTTGTCTTCTGTAAGCTCTTCGCTGTCAGTGACTCCCGGAGCATCAAGCAGTTTTGCCAGCTCTATCCGGTATTTAATTCCTTCTACCCGGCTTGCCGCGTCTCTTAGCTTTGTCAGATATCCCTCAACCGCCGCGGCGTTTACATAGGCCGAGGCCTGTTCCGAAGCGAGCTTGTACCGAAGAGAGCAGCTTACCGTTCCGCGGGTGATATATTTTTTGATGAGGTTCTCAATTTCTATGTCAAGAAAACCCAGGTCTTCAGGTGTGCGCACGCAGGGCTTAAGGTAACGTCCGTTTACGGATTTAATTTCTACGGTGTAGTTTACACCTTCAAACTCGCAGGACGCAGTGCCGTAACCTGTCATGCTCTTTAACATAGGAATGCCTCAAAGAAACTATTTACTCTTATGTATGCCGCGACGAAATAAGCTGTATTTACTCAGTCTGGGCTTCCGCGGCTTTTTCAGCGGATTCAGCAGCTTCTTGCGCTTCATCAACGCCGGCATCTGCCTGTCCTGATGCAGCTTCAGCGGCATTTTGAGCGGTTTCTGACGCTTCGGCTGCCTCTTCGCCGGTTTCTCCGGCAGTCTCGGCGGCTTCTTCACCAAGGCCGGCGGCTCCGGTTGCGTCTTCAACTACTACGGACTTAAGTTCTTCAATGCCTTTAGGCTTGTAGAATTTGGCTAATCCGATTCCAAGCAGGAGAAACATTGCCACAAAGATTACGGTTATCCAGGTAAGGAAATCACCGGTTTTTGTACCCAGAACTCCGGCTCCTATGCCTCCGAAAGCTCCGCTCAGGCCGCCTCCGCGTCCCTTTTGAATCAGGATAATCAAAGCCAGGACTACAGAAATCACAAGCCATAAGATGCCGACTAACGTCCAGAAAATTGAAAGATTTGCTAATAACATAATTTATTTCCTAATTAGTTAATTTTAATACGCTGTTTGTATCGCCGGTTAAGCTCAGCTGTATAACTTTGAAGTTATCTTTATCATTTCAGAGAAGCTCTCAACCTTGAGGCCGGCTCCGCCGACAAGAAGCCCGTCAACGTCAGGGCAGCTCATAAGCTCTTCTGTGTTTGCGGGTTTAGCTGAACCGCCATACTGGATTATTATGGCTTCCGCGGTTGCCTGGTCGTACATTTCCGCCAGAAGTGACCTTATCATAGCGTGTACTTCCTGAGCCTGCTCGCTCGTGGCGGTTTTGCCGGTTCCGATTGCCCATACAGGTTCGTATGCAAGTGTGATTTCAACCGCTTCAGCGGCGGAGAAACCTGCAAGTCCCTTTTTAACCTGATTAGCGACAACAGCATTTGTTTTGCCGGCTTCGCGTTCTTCTAAAAGCTCTCCAATACAGAGGATAGGTAAGAGTTTCGCATCCAGGGCCGCCCGGGTTTTCTTATTGATAAGCTCATCTGTCTCGCCTATCACGTGGCGGCGTTCAGAGTGGCCGGTGATTACATATTCTACGCATACATCCTTTAGCATTTCACAGCTGATCTCACCGGTAAATGCGCCGTTGCCTTCGAAATACACATCCTGTGCTCCAAGATGCAGGTTGCCCCCGTGTGAGAGGTTTTCTGCAACTTTCTGCAGATATACAAAAGGCGGGCATACCGCGGTCTTGACATTCTCAATGCCTGCGATTTCTTTTGCTACTCCGCCGGCAAGCTCTACGGCTGATGCCATGTCGGTATTCATTTTCCAGTTTGCTGCGATAAAAGGTTTTCTCATTAGAAACTCCAACTTATTTAAGTTCTTATTCCAAAATATTTTACTAATTTATTGTTATTGCGTTTTTATGCTGATAAGCGTGATCCCGTTAGAAATCTGCGCACAAAAGCTCTAAAGAATTTGTCAATTATATAAAACCGCTCCAACAGGTCAACCCAATTGTAAAAACTTGTCCCCAATGCCTGCAATTATTTCAAATCGCCTTGCTGCCGGATAAGTTCTTAGCTGAATTGTTTAATGTTTCTGGTTTGTAAGTCTCTGTTTAGTAGGGTTCTACATGTTTTGAATAATTTATTTTGTTTTTTTCTTGACATTTATCTTTTTACATGGGTAAAATTATAATCAGAAATTGTTTGTGAATTTTAATAAATGTGAAGAAGAACACGGATTCATTTCCATAGAAGTTGTCATTTCAGTTTATTCATCGTAATCATCTTGTTTTGCAAACTGTGTAATCCGTTACTCAAATACCAGCGATTCAGCATCTGGGCTTATTTTGCTTTAATTTAAGGAGAGAGGACAATGTACGTATTTAAACTGCCTCTATAAAGCTCTCCAACCGTAAAAACCGGCGGATTGGGAGCTGTGATTTTAAATCAAAACGAAAATTAAACTAAAATCTATTTTCAAAGATTTTCTTTATTTTGAGAGGAGAAAAAATGAAGACTAAAATAAAACACATGGTGATACTTTTAATAGGTTTGTCTGCGTTATGCAGTACGACATTCGCAAGCCCGATAATTTCTATTCAGACATACGAGGACTGGTCAAATGAAATTGGCGCAACGGGACATATTACGCCCATACCAAGCTGGAGCTCCGGCGGCTTCGAAAGTGTTTATCCCGGAGAGTCGTCAGCATTTAGAATACCCACTTTAACTGCCTTGAGCAATGAGGAGGGTGAAGCTGCGTTAGAATTAGACTTTGGTACAGGCCCAGAAGACGAGCTTGTCATAGGAGGTATTCAGTATGAGTTTGGCGCTGACCCCGATTACACTGGCGGCAAGGCAACATTCTCGGTAAGAAAACGCGGGACAAATGAGAAACCAGGCCGGTATTCACTTCATCTAAGAGATTCCAGTGGAAGAACATGTAACTGGGTATTCGATATTCCTCAGCAGCAGGGGGCTTCAGACCCGTGGGAGAATGTTACAATAGATTTTGCTACCACTCCAGTTGAGCCGCTTGGCAGTGTTACAGGTGGATTTGATATTTCCAAAGTCATTCTGGTATCTTGGGATTATCGAGGAACCAGGGGTACTTCAGGTGCATTTAAAGGAAAACTCGACCACATTAAAGTTGTTCCAGAACCCTGTTCAGCTCTTTTGCTCGGTGCCGGCATACTTGGATTGATCCAAAAAACAAAACGCTAAGATGAAAATTTGTTGTACCGGTAATTGATTTTTGAACTAAAAAGTTTTGTGAAATATCACACCGCCGGATTATGCCGTTAATCCGGCGGTATTTTCGTTTGCAGTGAGGTATTTTCGTTTGCAGTGAGGTGTTTTTGTTATTTGGTTTGACAAGCCGGCTTCAATTCTTTAAATAGTGCCATATATGAATGTTTGATAAAGTTGAATTTTTACAAAGTGAGGATATATGGCTTCTAAAAAAACCGTACATGTGATTTCGGGTACACACTGGGACAGAGAATGGCGTTTTACCGCTGATCAATCGCTGCTGCGTCTGGCAGAGTTGGTTGATGAGCTTCTTGATATACTCGAGGCAAACCCTGATTATAAATGTTTTCTGCTTGACGGCGGAACTGTTGTTATAGAGGACTACCTCAACGTAAGGCCGGAAAATGAGCAGCGTCTGCGAGATTTCATGTCGGCAGGACGGATCGAGACCGTAATGTGGTACACGCTGCCGGAGATGTCAACAGTCGCGCCGGAAGCCCTTGTCCGCAACCTGCTGATAGGCAAACGGATAGCGGCTAAATTCGGCGGCTGCATAAACGCCGGATACACAGCGACTTCCTACGGACAGATCTCCCAGCTTGCACAGATATACGCCGGCTTTGGAACACGTTCGGCCCTGTCATACCGCGGCACGAACAAACAGCAGGTCCCGCCGATATGCAAGCTCGAAAGTCCCGACGGTACACAGATTTATCATATCCGCTGCTTTGACGAGGTCACACGGACTAACTGGTTCTTTTTCCCGCATTATATGCTGGTTCTGGGCAAGGCCCCGCGTGATCTGAGCACAAAATGGAATCCGGCAGAGTGGCCGGTTCACATGGCCGATGACGCTCTTTATCAGTCCGCTTTTCAGATGAAAAATGAGAGCATGGAATTCAACAGAGACCCCGAGACAATCCGCAAGGCCGCACGCATGCTTGGCGCTCAGGCAGAGCCGCAGATGATAAACAACCAGTTGCTCGCTCTGGATATGGAAGATAACGCTGTGCCCTACCAGCGTTTACCGGAAATGATTCAGGCTATAAACAAAGCACAGGATGAATACCTTATCAAACAGTCATCGCTTGATGAATATGTTGAGGC
This sequence comes from Limihaloglobus sulfuriphilus, assembly GCF_001999965.1. GTDB lineage: Bacteria > Planctomycetota > Phycisphaerae > Sedimentisphaerales > Sedimentisphaeraceae > Limihaloglobus > Limihaloglobus sulfuriphilus. The sequence continues at coordinate 637,614 of NZ_CP019646.1, forward strand.
CTGTGTCGAGGGCCTTGATCCCGATACAGTACCTGTTCATATAGGGGAAATGCGTTATACCCTTATTGAAGCAGGGTTTAACGGTCTGCTTGGAGCGACGCATTCTTCACGTATCAACCTGAAACTGCTCAATGACCTGGCCCAGAGGGAGCTGATAAACACGGCCGAGCCCCTCTCTGCAATGAGCTCAATGCTTGGCGGCAGTTATGAGTCCAGCCTCCTGCACCGTGCGTGGCTGTATCTGCTCAAGAATCACGCCCACGACAGCATCTGCGGCGCCGCGATTGACGAAGCCCACAAGGACAATCCGTTCCGTTTCCGTGCGGCGACCTCCATCGCCCGCGAATGCAGCCGCAAGGCCTGTGAACAAATATGGGCCAAAATGGATACGCAATCCGGTTTTCAGGAAAAAGATGTTACGCTGACATTCTTCAATACACTTCCGATTTCCAGGAAGCGAGTTGAGCATGTTGTGGTAGATGTGCCGCGGCCGGACTTTGGAGCGTTCAAGATAGAGCCCTGCACCGGAGTAGGCCCGATTGTTGAGGGTTTCAATCCCGATGATATGCTGACATTCCAGTATTTCGATATCGTTGACCAGGACGGCAATAAAATAAAATATGAGATACTCGATCGGGAAAATATTGACCTTGAAGTTGAACGCAAGCTCGACACCAATGCCGCTGTTTATGACATTCAGCGAAACCGTCTGCTCATCGAGGTAGAACTGCCGGCTATGGGGTACAAGACCTATGCGGTAAGGCCGCGTAAACGTGAATACAACCCTGAACCGAAACCTGCCGGCGAGAGAGGGCTTATCGCCTCTCAAAAGGGTGTCCTGGAGAATGAGCACTTACGCGTTCAGATAAACTCTGACGGCACTTTTAATATTCTAAACAAAAAAACCGCGGAATACTCCGAAAGACTGCACTATTTCTGTGATGATGCAAGCACCGGCAACGCCCATAAGCACAAGGGCACACTCAGGGACTTTACCGTTACCAGTCTGGGCTGTAATTCTATAATCACACTTATCGAAAACAATACACTGCGTGCAACCTGGAAGGTTGAGCTGGCGATGATGATACCTGACCGTGCCGACCACGCCGCACGAGACCGCTCCCACTCCAGAGTTGAGCTGCCAGTGGAAATGTACCTGACTCTGCGTAAAGACAGTAATGCACTCGAGATAAAAACCGTTATCGAGAATACCGCCAAAGACCACCGCCTGCGGATAATGATGCCGACCGGCGTAAAGACGGATTACGCCTATGCCGACGGCCCCTTTGACGTTCTCAAGCGTTCACTGCTCTGGGACGATACCAAAGATAATATGGAAGAATACCATCCATACAAACCCATGCAGCGGTTTGTTACCTTAAGCGATGATTCCAGAGGTTTCTCGTTTATCAGCAAGGGCCTTGGTGAATATGAAGTTATAGACGACTCGGACAGGACGCTTGCAATTACGCTCATGCGGACATCACGGGCGTATATGCGTGCCAACCGCGGCGTTATGACTCCGGCGGAATACGAGCAGAATCTCGGCCAGCATCTGATCGGCATCGGTAAACTGGAATTTGAGTACGCAATATACCCGCATGAAGGCGACTGGCGGCAGGCCGGTGTGCACCTTGTCTCAGATGATTTCCGCGGGCCGGTTCGTGTCCTCCAGGGCGTTCCAAAGGCCGGCGAACTTTCCGCTGAGCAGTCTCTGATCCAGATAAGTCCGGCAGAATCAATGCAGGTCTCCGCGTTTTTCTGGAGCCGGGAGTCCAAAGGCTACATCCTGCGGCTGTGGAATGCGGCAGAGACATCTGTGGAAGCAAAAATCAAGTTAGCGGCTGACTTTTCAAATGCAGCGATTGTAAGTCTCGATGAAGAACGCATTGAGCAGAATCTAGATATCTCGGGCGGCTCAGTTGCTTTTAACGTGCCAAAATCGAGAATTGTTACGCTGCTGCTAAAATGATTAAGTAATACGCGGACAGCAGGATAGTTTTATTTGATTTGCGGCGGTGAATGTAAATTCTGCGAGCATAAAAATAAAAATTAAAAAGAATACCAAAGTTTTCCGCCATAGATTAAAATGAATTAGTCATAGTAGTTATGACTTTTAATATTTGTTTTGACGGAGTTTTTATGGAACTGCTGGCGGATTGGATACAGAAGCTGAACAGCATAATAGTTATATTATGCCAGTTTTTGGCTATGGTCGTGCTTTTTATAGGTATTATGAAGGCTCTCAAGATTTATCTCAAAGATGTGCTCAGTCCGGGTCGCTCTTCCGGCTCTGTAAAGGCCAGCCGTATGGAGCTTGGCCATTCTTTCTCGCTGGCGCTGGGTTTTTTGATTGGTGCCAGTATTCTTAAAACAACGCTGGCGCCAAACTGGACGGATATCGGCCAGTTAGCCGCTATAATAACCATAAGAACGGTTCTTAACTACTTTCTGCTTCAGGATATTGCACAGCAAACAGAATCCCAGCAGTCTCGCTCCTAAACTGTTAAGTAAATGCCCGCACACTAAATACTGTTATTTTGGCCTTAAATTTGTTCAATGAGAATGCCGCGATTTTGCCTCCTGCCTTTCCCGTTTTGACAAATAGGGCCGGCCGTTGTAAAATAGTCAGTGTTATATTTACAGTAACTTTAGAGGTTAAGGCAATATCAGAGGTGCGAAAATGTTTAAAAATGTTGAAGGTCCCGAAGCTATAAGATTTCTTTCAACCAAGCCAACCATGATAATCACAACGCTGCATGAAAACGCAAAAGTCAATGCAGGGGTATTCGGGGCATACACCAATCTTTCCCGCCAACATGTGGGCATAGCCGTTTACACAGAATCAGATACAAACCGTAACATACTCAGAGACAAGGAGTTTACAATTAACATACCTTCTGCTGATCTGGTAAAGAAGATAAAAATACTTGCTGAAAACCTGCCGCCGGGCATAAGTGAGGTCGAAAAGGCCGGCTTAACATTGAAAGATCCGCTGACAAATAAAGTTCCTTCAATAGCAGAATGTGCCGCGGCAGTCGAATGCAGGCTCGACAAGGTTGTGCCGGTTAGTTCGCATGATTTTTTCATCGGCGAAGTAACAGGAGGGTGGATTAAACAGGACTTCGTAACTGATAAGGGCCGCTTAGATGTGTTTAAGAGCAGGGTTTTTAAGGATTTCTGTTATCCCGAACCATATTATGTTCTGGCTGGTGAAATAATAGAAGGCTGAGTCCCCGGCACGGCTCTGAGTTGTTGCGGAGCGGTAAATGCCGTTAAATAAAACAGTTAAACGGTGCATAGGGTTATGAGCGATAAGTATAGATTGTTCACGGCGGTTGAGATTGACAGCTCGTGCAGGAAACGGCTCGAATCGGCAGTCCGTCAATTAAAACAAACCGGTCTGTTTGGAAGTCATTCCGTAAAATGGGTTGAGCCGGAGAATATGCACATAACGCTGAATTTCCTTGGAGATACCGATGAGTCAGAGATTCTTCAGATATGCAGGTGCATGGACCAGGCCGCTCAAACTACTCCTGTTTTTGATTTAGGCCTTGCCGGTCTGGGGCAGTTTGGCAGGGGCCGCGTAGTTTTTGCTGACGTTGTTACCGGCGGGGAGGAATTTGGTGAATTAAGCCGAAAATTGACCAAAAAGTTTACTGCAATGGGGTTTTCTCCGCCGCAAAAACAGTATAAAGGGCACTTAACTATCTGCCGCGCGAAAAAAAATCCTCTAAAAAAACCGGCTTTAAATATACTTGAAGGGTTTCGAAATAAGAATTTTGGTTTATTTTCGGTTTTTTTGCTAAATCTTTACTCAAGCCGCTTGACATCTGCCGCTCCGGTATATACACTTATGCACAGCAGTCGGCTTTCCGGAGCGAAATAGAGCTTACTGGAAATCTCATTACGAATTTCCCGGCGGTCTCTTCCTTGCAGACAGACGTGTCGGCTGGCAGTAGGCTTTTTTTTGCCAGGGCTGTTTTACCCAAGCACCTTACCCAAGCGCAGTCCTGGCGAGAAAGCCTTTAATTAAAACAAATTATTATTTAAATAAGAGGGTTTAATTATGGCAAAGAAAACAGCCAGGAAGAAAACCAAAGACACAGACGCAGCCCAGGATGCATCCGCAGCACAGAATCCCGCACTTGAGCGTGCGCTTGCTCAGATAGAGAAGCAGTACGGTGCCGGTTCTATTATGACACTTGACGGCAAAAGCAAGATGGTTATAGAGGGTATTTCAACAGGCACATTGTCTCTTGATCTGGCTTTAGGCGGCAGTGGAATGCCCAAAGGCCGTATTGTGGAGATCTTTGGGCCGGAGTCTTCCGGTAAAACCACATTGGCCCTGCATACTGTGGCAAGCTCTCAGGCCGGAGGCGGTGTGGCTGCCTTTATTGACGCCGAGCATGCGCTTGATACAACCTGGGCAAAAAAACTTGGCGTTGATGTCAGCGGCCTTCTTATAAGCCAGCCGGACACCGGCGAGCAGGCTCTCGACATCGCCGAGATGCTTGTAAAATCCAACGCTGTGGATGTTATCGTGATCGATTCGGTTGCCGCGTTGATTCCCCAGGCGGAGATGAACGGGGAAATCGGCGACTCACATGTAGGCTTGCAGGCACGTTTGATGAGCCAGGCCATGAGGAAGCTCACCGGTGCAATAAGCAAAAGTAAAACCTGTTTGATATTCATCAACCAGATTCGAATGAAAATCGGCGTGATGTTTGGTAATCCTGAAACGACGCCCGGAGGAAACGCGCTTAAGTTTTACAGTTCGGTGCGTGTTGATGTCCGCAGGGTAACAACTCTTAAGGATTCTTCCGGCAATGCCGTTGGTAACCATGTCCGGGCGCGTGTTGTCAAGAATAAGTGTGCTGCGCCGTTCCAGACAGCTGAATTTGATATCATGTTTGATGAGGGAATCAGCAGGATTGGAGACCTGGTAGATCTGGCGACTAATCTGGATATAATATCAAAAAGCGGGGCATGGTACAACTACGGCGAGATCAAACTCGGACAAGGCAGGGATAAAGCCGTAGCCCTTCTAAAAGACAATCCGGAGCTTGAAGCCGAAGTAAAACACAAAGTACTTGAATCCAAAGGGCTGATCAAGAAAGAAGAATAGGCTGTTTTAACTGCGGGTTCAATATTTAGTCTTAGCTGATTACAGAAACCTGTAATAATGCAGTAATTTCGGTTTTAACATTTAACTAACGATTTACTAATAAAAAACTAACACTAAATTCCGAAATCCTGTTATAATGCTGACATTATGACAAAAATAAGGATACTTACAGTTGAGGACGAGCCGGATGTTTTGGAGCTGCTTAGCTACAACCTTGAGCAGGCTGATTACGAAGTAATACCGGCCGTAAATGGTCTCGAGGCCATTGAAAAGGCAGTTTCTGAGCTTCCGGATCTCATACTGCTGGATTTAATGCTGCCGGTGCTTGACGGTTTTGAGGTGTGCAAGGTTGTAAGGGCGCGGCCTGAGACAAAGGATACCCGTATTATCATGCTTACAGCCAGAAGCCAGGAAGAGGACATTGTCAAAGGGCTTGAATTAGGCGCTGATGATTATATCACAAAGCCATTCAGCCCCAAAGTTCTGCTGGCCCGTATAAGTTCCGTTTTAAGAAGAAGCTCACGAGATAAACCGCAGGTACAGACTCAAAATGAAAACCTGCTTACAAGCGGGCGGATAGCTATAGACACCCTTCGGCACAAGGTTACCTCCTGCGGTGAAACAGTCGAGCTGACTTCTTCCGAATTCAAACTCCTCAAATTCCTTATGACCCATCCGGGCTGGGTATTTACCAGATACCAGATTGTGGACGCGGTACATGGAGAGGATTACCCCGTAACCGACAGGTCTGTAGATGTTATGATAGTCGGTTTGCGAAAAAAACTCGGCGATGAGGGCGAAGCGATTGAGACCGTTCGCGGCGTAGGCTACAGGTTTCGGGAGTCGTTGTCATGAGACGGCTCTTCTGGAACCTGAGCATACCGTTTACGGTTTTAATTCTCAGTGCGATAATACTTTCATCGTTAATCTCGGCATCTGCTTACAGACGTTTTTATTTTGATGATTTAAAAACCAACTTAGAGACGCGGCTGCGGCTGATTGAGCCGCGTATATCCGCTCAGGCTTTGAATGACTTTAAGACTCTGGGCACCTTAAGCAAAGAGATATCAGACAATACGTCAATGCGTATTACAATTATCGGCCCGCATGGAAAAGTCATAGCCGATTCCGACAGTAACCCTGCCGGCATGGACAACCATTTGAACCGCGGAGAGGTTTTGTCTGCCCTCAAGAGCGGAACCGGCTTTGAGACACGTTACAGCGAGACACTTAGAGAAAAGATGCTTTACGCTGCGATTGCTGTTTATGCGGAAGGTGATTCTCAGCTTAGTTATATTCTAAGGGCATCAAAGGGTGTTAATGCTATTAACGCGGCGTATAGTGACACTTTCAAGAGTATCCTAAAAATTATTTTTGCAATAACTATAATTTCTGCCGCTGTATGTTTTTATATTTCCAGACGAATTGCAAGACCGCTGGAAACGCTAAAGACCGGAGCTCAGCATTATGCTGATGGAAATTTTGATTTTAAACTGTGTTCTTCCAGCACCGAAGAAATAGCATCTCTTGCCGTGAGCATGAACAATATGGCGGCGGAAATCAAAAAACGCATTGCACAGATTACCGACCAGAAAGACCAGCAGGCAGCAATACTTAGCGATATGTCCGAAGGCGTATTGGCAATCGATGCCGATTACAAAATACTCCTGGCAAACTCCTCCGCGTGCAGGCTTTTAGGCCTCAAAGGTGACGTAAGAGGGCGGCTCCTCCACGATACTGTACGGCTGCCGGCGATGCTTGAGTATGTTGACAGTGTCTTTGAGCAGGGGGCCCAGAGCTCGCGTCAGATCAGAATCGGTACATCTGAGAGCCTTAGGTTCATCAATCTCAGCGCTTCTGCGATCGACACAGCCGACAGGATTCACAAAGTGGTCATAGTGCTTAATGATATTACAGAAATGCAGAAACTTCAGGAAATGCGCAAAGACTTTGTCGCCAACGTTTCGCATGAACTCAAAACCCCG